>JBHELO010000133.1:0-14396 GCA_046263055.1 Acidimicrobiales bacterium
ACGACGTAACGACGTAACGACGTAACGACGGGACGGCGTCCGGCCGTCGGCGAGAGGAGAGCAACCATGTCAGAGACGACGGCTGTGCCCGGCACACCGGGGGCGCAGGCGCCCGACCCGGGCACGTACGGCATCGACGCGTCCCACTCGAGCGTGGGGTTCACCGCCCGCCACCTGATGGTGTCCAAGGTGCGGGGCCGCTTCGGCACGTTCTCCGGCACCATCGTGGTGGCCGACCCGCCCGAGCAGTCGTCGGTGGAGGTGACCGTTGACACCGCCAGCATCGACACCGGCGATGCCAAGCGCGACGAGCACCTGCGCTCGGCCGACTTCCTGAACGTCGAGGAGTACCCGTCCATGACGTTCAAGAGCACCAGCGTCAAGGTCACCGGCAGCGACCGCCTGGAGCTGGTGGGTGACCTCACGGTGCTGGGCCAGACCCGGCCCGTCACCCTGCAGGCCAGCTACGAGGGCGTGGCCACCGACCCGTGGGGCGGCACCCGCCTCGGGTTCGACGCCACCGGCGAGGTGGACCGGGAGGACTGGGGCCTAACCTGGAACGTGGCCCTCGAGACCGGCGGTTTCCTCGTGGGCAAAAAGATCCAGCTGGACGTGGGGGTGGAGGCGGTCAAGCAGTAGCCCGGGCGCCCGCCGGGCCGCCGTCCCCGGCCCGCACCACCACCCAGTCGGTGGTGGTGCCGGCCCGGTAGGGGCTGTCCAGGCGCTTGGCCACCACACCCGGAAGCCCGCGGGCGGCGACCACCGCGGCAAAGGCGGCACCCTCGCCCACGTGGGGGGCGGGCACCGCCCACGCTGCGCCGGCCGCCAGCCCCAGGTCGTCCAGGCGCCGGCGGCGCTCTCCGTAGGCCAGGCCGGCCAGGTCCCGGCCGTCGAGGTGGACCACGTCGAACACCAGGTAGGTGGCGGGGGGGCCCGTGCCGGCGCGGCGGGTTGCACCCCCGCCCGTACCGGCCGCGGCGCGGGGCCGGGTGGCGCCGGCGTCCGGGCGGCCCTCGGCGTCGAGCACCGTGACCACCCCGTCGAGCCACACCTCGTGGGAGCCCAGGGCGCGCCCGAGGGCGCGCAGCTCGGGCCAGGTGGCGCTGACCTCGTCGCCCCCCGCATCGTGGAGGGCCACCCGTCCGCCCTCGCCCCGGGCCATGACCCGGGCGCCGCTCCACAGCACCTCGTAGGCCCACTCCCCGCCTCCGGGCAACGGGCCGGGGGTGGCCAGCATGGGCGACACCCGCTCCGGCAGCGGCCGGCGATCGGGGTCCTGCGGCGGGTCCATGCGGTGGATCATCCAGGCCTTCTCGCCGGTGCGGAACAGCACGTAGCGGCCCTGCACGCGCCGCCCGTGGAGCACGACCATGACCTCCGAGCCCGACCACTTCACGGTCTCGTACGTCCCGGCGTCCCACACCGACACGTGGCCGCCGCCGTACTCGCCCTGGGGGATGTCGCCCTCGAAGTCGACGTAGGACAGCGGGTGGTCCTCGGTGGGCACCGCCAGGTGATTCACCGCCGGGTCGGGAGGAACGCCCTTGGGCACGGCCCACGACACCAGTACGCCGTCGCGCTCGAGCCGGAAGTCCCAGTGCATGGCTCGGGCGTGATGCTCCTGCACCACGAAGCGGGGGGCGCCGGCCGGGGGCCGGGGGGCATCCTCGGGCGACGGCTCGGGCGTGACCTCGAAGTCCCGCTTGGCCCGGTACCGCCCAAGGGCGTCTCCCTGACCGGCGGCGAGTGCGGTCCCCTCGGCACCGCCGGGCGTGGCGGGGACGGTGGGGCTCAGCCCGCCGGCTCCGTGCCCAGCAGGGCGGACAAGGCACCGGCCAGGGTGGGGTGGCAAAAGCGGTAGCCGCTGGCCTGGAGGGCGGCGGGCAGCACCCGCTGGCCGGCCACCAGCATCTCGGCCACCATCTCCCGCCCGAAGAGGAGCCGCAGGGGCAGCAGCGGCGTGGGCAGGGGCGTGGGCCGATGAAGGGCGTCCCCCAGGGCGGCGGTGAAGGCGGCGTTGGTGACCGGCGTGGGGGCGGTCAGGTTGACGGGACCCGAGAGCTCGGGGTGCTCGAGCACATGGCGGACGGCGCCCACCTCGTCGTCGATCGAGATCCACGACAGCCACTGCCGGCCCGAGCCCAGGCGTCCGCCCAGCCCCGCCTTGAAGGGCGTGAGCTGCTTGCGCAGGGCGCCCCCGTCGGGGCTCTGGACCACGCCCGTGCGCAACAGGGCCACCCGGATCCCGGCGGCGGCGGCCGGCTCGGCGGCCTCCTCCCACGCCTGCACGACGTCGGCCAGGAACCCGGTGCCGGGCGGGCTGGTCTCGGTGAGCACCTCGTCGCCCCGGTCGCCGTAGTACCCGATGGCCGATCCCGACGCCAGGACCGCCGGCGGCCGGTCGAGCCCGCCCAAGGTGGTGGCCAGCAGGGTGGTGCCCCGGACCCGGCTGTCGAGCACGGCCCGTTTGTGGTCGTCGGTCCAGCGGTGGTCGCCGATGCCCACACCGGCCAGGTGCACGGCGGCATCGTGGCCCTCCAGGGCGGCGGCGTCCACTGCCCCCGACCCCGGGTCCCAGCGGACCTCGCCGGGGCCGCCGGGCTCGGTGCGGACCAGGCGGGTGACGTCGTGACCGTCGGCCTCCAGCGAGCGACGGAGGGCGGTGCCGATGAGCCCCGAGGACCCGCTGACGAGGACCCTCACGATCGCGGCCCGCCCGTCGTCGTCCCGTGTCCGCCGGGCCGCCTAGACGGTGGCCACCTCGCGGATGCGCTCGATCACCTTGTCGATGATGCCGTAGTCCTTGGCCTCGCTGGCCGTGAACCAGCGGTCCCGGTCGAAGTCGGTCTCGATCTGCTCGACCTTCTGGCCGGTGTGCTCGGCGATGCGCTCGGCCATGATGCGCTTGGTGTAGATGATCTGCTCGGCGTGGATGGCGATGTCCACCGCCGCCCCCTGCATCTGAGCCGACGGCTGGTGCATGAGGACCCGCGAGTGGGGGAGGGCGAAGCGCTTGCCGGGCTCGCCGGCGCACAGCAGGAACTGGCCCATGGACGCCGCCAGGCCCATGCAGATGGTGCCCACGTCGCAGCTCACGTACTGCATGGTGTCGTAGATGGCCATGCCCGCCGACACCGAGCCGCCCGGCGAGTTGATGTACAGGAAGATCTCCTTGTCCGGGTCCTCGGACTGCAGGAGCAGCAGCTGGGCACAGATGAGGTTGGCGGCGTTGTCGTCCACCTGGGTGCCGAGGAAGACGATGCGCTCCTTGAGCAGCCGGGCGTAGACGTCGTTGGCCCGGTCGCCCGAAGTCATCTGGGCGGTGAACGCGGGAAGCGACAGCTCAGGGGTCATGCCGCCCAAGCTAGCGGCCCGCTCGTCGCTCGGTGGGCGGGCCTAGCATCCCGGCCGCGGGCGACCCGTAGGAGGGAAAGGTATGACACATCCGAACGCAGACGTGATCCGGGGCGCCTACGAGGCCTTCGGGCGGGGTGACTTCGACACCGTGCTCGGGTTGTGGGCCGACGACATCGTGTGGCACATCGGCGGCCGCGGCCCGTTGTCGGGGGACTACCACGGCAAGGACGAGGTGATGGGGTTCTTCGCCAAGCTCGGCGAGCTGACGGGCGGAACCTTCCGGCTCGCCATCCACGACGTGGCCGCCACCGACGAGCACGTGCTGGCCATCGTGGACATCACCGCCGAGCGCGACGGCACCGGCTACGCCAACAACGCCGTCCACGTCTGGCACATGAAGGACGCCAAGGCGGTGGAGTTCCGGGGCATCATGGTGGACCAGTACGCCGACGACGAGTTCTGGTCGTCGTAGGATCCACGGCCGCTGCGGGCGTGGCGGAACGGTAGACGCGCCAGGTTTAGGTCCTGGTCCCGAGAGGGGTGTGGGTTCGACTCCCACCGCCCGCACGCTACGTTGGCGGCAAACGTGCTGGCCGGAGCTTGCGGCCGTGCGTGGAGAGCTACGACGTCCAAGCCGTGGTCACCGGTGGTCACATGGGGGACAGTGCGGTGACGTACGACGAGCTGGAGCACCTGATCCTGGAGTCCACGCCCGACGACCGGAAACGCTAGGGACGCCGGAGGGCGAGGGGGGCTCTACCACCGAGCCATCCTCAGGCGTGATCTCTCGGTCGCGCTCCTCTGGGGCCGCGGCGCGCGTGACGCAGATCGTGGAAGCGCAACCGCTTCACGCCGGCGGCCGCCGCCCTGAACCGCTGGGCGATCAACTCGGGATCGAGCGACTCCCCGGAGACACCGGCGAACACGAGGTCGTGGTCTCCTGCTGCCCTGGCCCAGCGAGCCCAAGCCGCCATTTCGCGCCAGCATCTCGGCAGCGTGCAGCCGGCTGGCACTGAGCCTGCTCCCCACAACGAGCAAATCGGTGGGGAGCAGGGTCAGCTCACGGCCTCAGTCCTGGTTGAACGTCCCACCCAGGGGGAGGGTGACGGTGTCGTTGCCGGGGCCGCCGTTGAACGTCCCGCCCTGCAGAGCGAGCACGGAGTCGTCGCCGGGGCCGCCGTTGAACGTCCCGCCCCGCAGGAAGGTCACGCGGTCGTCGCCCTCGTCGCCGTTGAACGTCCCCCTCAGCAGGAAGGTCGCGGAGTCGTTGCCGGGGCCGCCGTTGAACGTCCCGCCCTGCAGCCTGCCCACGCTGTCGTCGCCCTCGCCGCCGTTGAACGTCCCGTCATACATGCCGGCCACGCTGTCATCCCCGGCGCCGCCGTTAAACGTCCCGGCATCCAAATTGGCCACGCTGTCGTTACCGTCGCCGCCGTAGAACGTCCCGCCCTGCAGGAAGTTCACGTTGTCGTCGCCTGCGCCACCGAGGAAGACGTCCCCAGTACCGAGCGTGTCAACAGTGTCGTTCCCACCGAAGCCGCATACCAGATCAGGGCCATCGGTGAACAGCGCCGGGTCGAAGGTGTCGTCACCTTCGGTGCCGACGATGATGTTGGCCTGGCCCGGGTTGCTGCCGGGTCCGATGAGACCGGCTCGGGCCAGCTCGGAGACGCACTGACCCTTGTTGGGCTGGGGTGCAGCCTGGGCTGCTGTTGCGGTGGCTCCCAGGACCAGCATCCCGGCCCCCGCGATGAGCATGCAGCGTCTTAACACAGTCTCCCCCAGATCCTCGGTGCGCAGAACGGGCAGGTCGCCAAGTTGTCCCGGCGGGAAGTAACCTAAGACTCGGACGGGCATTGGTCAACTGACCTATTTCCGGGGCTGCCGGAGAGTGTGGCTCTTACCCGTCGGGAACGGCGGAGGTGCCCGCCGCGGTCGAGGGTGAAGGCGACGCTGGCGGTGGGCCCACTCCGTAGTCCGCTGGCACCTTCCCGCACAATTCCCCAGGGCCGAAAGGTGGAGACGCCGGCGCGGCCGTGACGGTGCCCCTGGTCACACGCTGGTCACGGATTACCGATAACGGGCATGGACGGACCACCACCACAAGGAGCGGCTCCCCGGCAAAAGCGCAGGTCAGCCCCCTATGCGACGGACCCACCGGCACCATCGCGTACCCGCGTCGGGGGAGTTCGATTCCCACCGCCCGCACCAGCGAGTGTCCAGCACCGACGGTCGGGCGGGCCCCCGGACCTTACTGCTCCCGGCTGTCCTCGTGCATGGTGTCGTGGCCGGAGCCGCCGGCCTGCTGCACCTCGTGGGGCACGACCTCCACCAGCTGGTTACCGAGGAAATCGAAGCGCGTGTTCATGTCGGAGAACGAGGACAGCGGGCCAGGACCACCACGGTGCCCTGACCCACCGCCACTGCGGCGGGCCCAGGGCCACGCCTGGCCCCGGCCCTCGCCGGGCTGGTGGCGGATCACCTCGGTCACGCCGTCGCGCTCCACGATGGTCACCTCGTCGTCGCTGTACACGGACGTGCTGTGGCCCTGCGAGACGACGTTGGCGGAGACGACCACGTTGGTCCCGCGCGACGACGAGGCCGACGCCGTCGACGTGGCCGTGCCCGCGTCCCGCAGGGCCTTGGCAACGGCGGCCTCGACCTGCTCCCGGATCGCCCGTCCCAGGTCGTCCATGACGCCCATCACGCAGGGAGCCTGACCCGACGGTTCCGTGGCAGCAGCGCCGGAGGAGGGGCGGCACCTGCCGCCCCTCCTTTGGCGCCCGGCGGCGTCACCTTCGGAGGTGGGACGCCAGGGCGCGGAAGGCGCGGCCCCGATGGGAGACGGCCGCCTTCTCCTCGCTCGACATCTCGGCGAAGGTGCGACCGTCGGCTCCGTCGGGCACGAAGACGGGGTCGTAGCCGAAGCCGGCGCCGCCCCGCGCCTCGGAGGCGATGTCGCCGTCCACCACGCCCTCGGCCACCACCTCCCGGCCGTCGGGGAAGCGGGCCAGGGCAACGGTGCGGAAGCGGGCCCGCCGGTCGCCCTTGCCGTGCAGCTCGGCCAGGAGCTTGGCCACGTTGTCGGCGTAGGAGGCGTCCGGGCCGGCGTAGCGGGCCGACCACACGCCGGGGCGCCCACCCAGGGCCACCACCTCCAGCCCGGTGTCGTCGGCCACCGCCACCTGGCCGGTGGCCGCGCACACCGCCACCGCCTTGAGGCGGGCGTTGCCCTCCAGGGTGTCCTCCGTCTCCTCCACGGGGCCCACCGCGGGAGGCCGGGGCGCCACCTCGAAGCCCCGGAGCAGGGCGGCGATCTCCGCCGCCTTGTCGGGGTTGGCGGTGGCCAGGACCAGCCTCACGAGCTGCGGGGCGGCGGCGGGGTGGCCAGCACCGAGGCCTGGGCGTCGAGTAGCTCGGCAATCCCGTGTTCCGCCAGGCCCAGCAGGTCGTCCAGCTCCGAGCGGCTGAAGGGCAGGCCCTCGGCCGTTCCCTGCACCTCCACGAACCGCCCGGTGGAGGTCATGACCACGTTCATGTCGACCTCGGCCCGCACGTCCTCGGAATAGTCGAGGTCGAGGAGCGCCACGCCCTCCACCACACCGACCGACACCGCCGCGCACGCCGTCGACATGGGGTGGGCGCGCAGGCGCCCGGCCGCCACCAGGCGGGAGAAGGCGTCGTGGGCGGCCACGTAGGCCCCGGTGATGGCGGCCGTGCGGGTGCCGCCGTCGGCCTGGAGGACGTCGCAGTCGAGCACCACCTGGCGCTCCCCCATCACCACCAGGTCGGTGACCGACCGGAGGGAGCGGCCGATGAGGCGCTGGATCTCCTGCGTCCGCCCCGAGGGCTTGCCCCGGTTGACCTCCCGGTCGGAGCGCTCGGTGGTGGAGCCCGGGAGCATCGAGTACTCGGCGGTCAGCCACCCCGAGCCCTTGCCTCGCATCCACGGTGGCACGCGGTCTTCCACCGAGGCCGTGCACAGCACACGGGTGCGGCCCATGGACACGAGCACCGAGCCGGGGGCGAACTCGGTGAAGTCCCGGGCGAACGCCACCGGGCGCAGGTCGTCGGGGTGGCGGCCGTCGGCCCTCATAGGTCGTACCTCTCGTTGGTGGTAGCCACCCCGACCGCCGGCCCGAAGGCGGCGGCCGCCTCCAGCCTGGCGCGCTCGGGGTCCAGGGTGGCCCACAGGTGGGTGAGCAGGAGCCGGCCGGCGCCGGCGGCGTGGGCGGTGCGGCCCGCCTGGGCGGCGGTCAGGTGCCGGAGGTCGCCCTCCCGGTCGGCCGGCAGGGTGGCCTCACACAGGGCCAGGTCGAGGCCCGGCCCCAGGGCCTCGAACGACCACCCTGGCCCGGTGTCGGCCGAGTAGCCGAGCGACCGGCCGCCGCCGTCCACCCGCACGGCCAGGGTCTCGGGACCATGGTCGGTCCTGGAGAACGACAGGGTCAGCGTCCCCACCACGATCCGGTGGCCGTCTGCCACGTCGTGCCAGGCCAGCGGCGGCTCGGCGTCGCCGTAGGTGTGGTCCCGGAGCCCGGCCGGCGCGTAGACGGCCACGCCCTCCCGTGGCGACACGAAGCGGCACACGTTGACGAAGCCCTCGAGGTCGGCCCAATGGTCGGGATGCTCGTGGCTGAGCACCACTGCGTCCACCTGGTGGAACGCCACGTGGCGCTGGAGGTTGGCCAGGGTGCCCGGGCCGGCGTCCAGCCACAGGGTGGTCGGACCGTCGGACACCAGGTACCCGCTGCACGCGCCCCCGGGGGCGGCGTAGGTGCCGCACGCGCCCAGCACGGTGAGGCTCAGGGCCACTGCCAGCCCTCCACCTGGTCGAGCTCGGGGCCGAGGAGGCGACGGCCCAGGTCGGCGAACCAGGCCACGTCACCCGAGGACACGAACCGGTGACGGCCCTTGCCGTCATCGGCCGTCGCCGCCCGGCGGTGGCAGCCCATGCCCGTCCCGTCCAGGATGGACCGCACCTCGAAGGCGGTCTCGTCGGCCGAGGAGACGAGCACCACGTCGCGGCCCATGACGTCGCCGATGGTGCGGGCCAGGAACGGGTAGTGGGTGCAGCCCAGCAGCAGGGTGTCCACCGCCCCCGCCCGCAGCGGGGCCAGCAGGCGCTCGGCCAGCACGTGGGCCTGGTCGCTGGTGGTCTCCCCCCGTTCGACCAGCTCCACGAAGCCCGGGCACGACGCGCACGTGAGCCGGACGGGCGCCCGGGTGGCGGCCACCGCCCGCTGGTAGGCGCCGGAGGCGACCGTCCCGACGGTGCCGATGACGCCCACGTATCCGCTGCGGGTGGCCCGCACCGCGGCCCGGGCCCCCGGCTCGACCACGCCGACGACCGGCACGTCCACCTCGCCCCTGAGGTCGTCGAGGGCGGCGGCCGACGCGGTATTGCACGCCACCACCACCATCTTCACGTGATGGCGGTCGAGGAGGAGGCCGGTGATCTGGCGGGCGAAGTCCCGCACCTCGTCGAGGGCGCGGGGCCCGTAGGGATAGCGGCCGGTGTCGCCGAAGTAGACGAGGTCCTCGTCGGGCAGGAGGTCGATCAGGGCCCGGGCGACGGTGAGCCCGCCGAACCCGCTGTCGAACATCCCGATGGGGCGGTCGTCCACCCGGCGACTGTAGGCGGGCGCCGGGAGGCCACCGGCGCCGAGGACGAGCATCGCCGCCGAGGGCCACCAGCGGGACGGCCAGCCGAGCACCACCGGGTGCCGCCCGCCCTAGAAGTACACGATGCGGCTGGCTCGCTCCTCGACCTCGTCGAGGGGATCGGTCCACGCGCCGGTGGACAGGTACTTCCAGCCCCCGTCGGCCAACACGGTGACGATCACGCCTTCGGTCAGCTCGGCCGCCGCCTTGGCCGCCCCGGCCATGGCCGCCCCCGACGAGATGCCGGCGAAGATGGCGGCCTCGGCGGTGAGCCGGCGGGTCCACACGATGCTCTCCCGGGGGCGCACGATGATCTTGCGGTCCAGCACGCCGGGGTCGAACACCTCGGGCACGAACCCGTCGTCCAGGTTGCGCAGGCCCTGCACCAGCTCGCCCGACGGCGGCTCCACCGCCCACACCTGCACCGCCGGGTTGCGCTCCTTGAGGTAGCGGCCCACGCCCATGAGGGTGCCGCTGGTGCCGAGGCCGGACACGAAGTGGGTCACCTCGGGGCAGTCCCGCCAGATCTCCGGGCCGGTGCCCCGGTAGTGGGCGCCGGGGTTGGCAGGGTTGCCGTACTGGTAGAGGAAGGCGGCGTCGGCCGACTCCCGGGCCAGGCGCTGGGCCTTGCGCACCGCGCCGTTGGAGCCCTCGTCCCCGGGCGACAGGACGATCTCGGCGCCGAAGATCTCCAGCAGCTGGCGGCGCTCCACCGACACGTTCTCGGGCAGGACCACCCGCAACCGGTAGCCCTTGAGGCGGCACACCAGGGCGAGGCCGATGCCGGTGTTGCCCGACGAGGGCTCGAGGATGGTCTGGCCCGGCTTGAGGCGGCCATCGGCTTCGGCTTCGGTGACCATGGCCAGGGCGATGCGGTCCTTCACCGAGCCGCCCGGGTTCTGGCCCTCCAGCTTGACCAGGATGCGGACGCCCGGCGTGGGGCTGAGCTGGCTGACCTCGATCAGCGGCGTGTTGCCGATCAGGTCGAGGATGGACGCCAGCACGGCCACGGGCGGCGGCCGGCTCCGCTAGCCGCCGGCGACGGCCGGCAGGATGGAGATGACGTCGGAGTCGGCCACCGTGGTCTGGAGCTTGTCCAGGTAGCGGACGTCCTCGTCGTTGCGGTACACGTTGACGAACTTGTGGAGGGCGCCGTCGTCGGTCACGACCTTGCCCTCCATCTGAGGGAACTGGCGGACCACGTCGGCCAGCACCTCGGCCAGCGTGGTACCGGTGGCCGTGATCGTGGTTTGACCGTTGGCGTTCTGGCGCAGGACGGTGGGGACACGGACCTCCACGGGCATGGGCCGATCCTACCGACCCGTACCGGCCACCGGCTCGCCGGTGACGATCGGCTCCTCGGTGACCTCCCCGCCGGCGATCCGGTAGGACCGGACCATGGGCTCCGCCTCCCGCAGCGACACCAGCACGTAGTGCCAGCCGGGGTCGGGGGCCTGGGCCACGTCGGTGGGCGACGGGTACGCGTCGGTGTGGGTGTGGGAGTGGTAGACGCCGGCGATCTCGAGACCGCGCTCCTCGGCGTCGCGGTCGGCCCGCAGGTGGTCGAGGGGATGGACCTCGTAGAGCTTGGCCGAGCGGGCGGCGTTGCGGCAGGGGTAGACGGCCTGCACGAGCGAGTCACCCGGGGCGGTGGCCAGCAGGCCACACGCCTCCAGGGGCAGGCCGTCGAGGGCGTGAGCCACCATCGTGTCGTAGACGCCGGGCTCGAGCCGGAGCATGGGGGGCCGAGGGTACCCTCGGCCCGGTGGCCCCCTCGAAGCCCGTTCGCACCGTGGTGTCCTCCAACCGGAGGGCGCGACACGATTACGAGATCGTCGACGTGCTCGAGGCCGGCATCGCCCTGGTCGGCACCGAGGTCAAGTCCCTTCGCGCCGGCCAGCTGGTGCTCAAGGACTCGTACGCCCGGGTGGAGGGCGGCGAGCTGTGGCTGCTCAACGCCCACATCGCGCCCTACGGCCAGGCCGACGGCTTCGGCGGCCACGAGCCCGAGCGCCGACGCAAGCTCCTGGTGCACCGCGACGAGGTGGAGGAGCTGGCCGCCCGCACCACCCAGCAGTCGCTCACCCTCGTCCCGCTGGCGGTGTACTTCCGCGACGGGCGGGTGAAGGTGGAGCTGGCCCTGGCCCGGGGCCGGAAGCGCTACGACAAGCGCCATGCCATCGCCGAGCGGGACGCCAACCGGGAGGCGGCCAGGGCCGTGGCCCGAGCCCGGCAAGGCCGGCGGTAGGATGGGGGTTGCAGGAACAAGCCTGTTACCGCAACACCGATCACGGGGGTGCATGGTTTCGACTTTGGACCTCGACGCGGGAGAAGCGAGCCGTGGTCTCCGGAGCCACGTTAAAGAGCCGGAACAAAACACAAACGCCGACGCTCCGTTGGCAATCGCTGCCTAACCAGTAGCGACGTCCTCCCGGTCTCGGCCCTGTGGGCCGGGTCAGGACGTCATCAAGCAGGGCTCACCCGAGGGGTCGTGTCAACCGGCCCTCCGGGGACACTTTCGTTGACTGGGGTGGTCGTGATGCGCCGGCGAGGTGCGACCACCCGAGATCCACTCGCCGGCTGCGCTCGGAGAAGGCCCGTGAAGAGCCCGAAGGACGAGGGTTCGAATCCCTCCACCTCCACTGCTGTTCGAAGAGGACGACCGTCCCGACCGTCCCGTCGGCGGCGGACCCCGCCCCGCTTCCGGGTCCGGTTTGGCATGCCCCGGCGCCTGCTAATCGAACCCAGTTCGCCGGTCGGGGCGGCGCGCCGGGTGCCCGGAAGGGACCGCCGCCGACCGGAGCCCGGCGACGGTCGGGTTCGGGCGAAGGGCGCGACCCCCGGCCCCCTCGCCGTCGCTCACGCCCCGCCGTCGTCCCTCGCCTGGGCCAGTGCCCGGAACTCTTCGGGCACGCCGCTCCCGGCCCCGAAGAAGACCGCGGCATAGCCGACGGCGTCCCGGCCGAACCGGGAACGCACCCTGTCGGCGGCCCGGTCCAGCGCCCAGCGGACGGAGCCGGCCGGCGTGCCCGGCCGATGCCGCTCGTCGTCGGTGCCGAGGGCGAGCTCGAGTTGGAGGGTGGGCGCCGCCACCAGGTTGGACACCGAGACCGCCAGCAGCGTGATCTCCGGCTCACCGGGATTGTCGGCCAGGGCGGCGCCGGCCAGCTCGACGCTGATCTCGGTGAGGGTGAGGGTGGTCGAGATGGCCCACGGCAGCGTCACCGAACGGGTCACCGAGCGCAGGCCGGGGAACCGAACCCGGACGGTGATCGTGCGCCCGGCCCGCTCGCCCGCCCGCAGCCTCGTCGCCACCCGCTCGGCGAGGAACCCCAGGCTTGCCCAGAGGGTCTGGCGGGTGGGGACCCGGCGGCCGAGCGCCGACTGCGCCCCCACCGAACGGGCTCGCCGGCTCGTCTCGATGGGGCGGGGGTCGACGTTGGCGGCCAGCGACCCCAGCTTGGCGCCCGCCGCCTCTCCGAGCACTCGCTGCAGATAGGCCGGCGACGTGGCGCCGAGCTGGCCGATGGTGGTGATGCCCTCCGTCGCCAGCCGTTGCCGGGTGGCTGGTCCCACGCCCCACAGCAGGCCCACCGGCAACGGGTGGAGGAACGCCCGCTCCCTTCCCGCCTCCACGACGACGACTCCGTCGGGCTTGGCCACCTGTGAGGCAACCTTGGCCAGGTGCTTGGTGGTTGCCACCCCGACGGAGATGGGCAACCCCAGCTCGGTGCGGACCCGGCGGCGGATCAGCGAGGCGATCTCGGCCGGCGCGCCGAACAGGTGCACGGATCCGGTGACGTCGAGGAACGCCTCGTCGATGGAGATCCGCTCGACCAGCGGTGTGAAGTCGCGCAGCACGTCGATGACGGCGTCACCGAGACGCTGGTACTCGGAGAAGTGGCCGCCGACGAACCGAAGCCCGGGGCACAACCTGCGGGCGAGTCGGCCGGGCATGCCGGCGTGGACGCCGAGGGCCTTGGCCTCGTAGGAGGCGGCGAGCACCACACCGCCGCCGACGGCCACCGGCTTACCCCGCAGGCTCGGGTCCAACAGCTGCTCGACCGACGCGTAGAAGGCGTCGAGGTCGGCGTGCAGGATCGTGGCTGCCCGGGTGTGCGTCACCGCCGTCGAGGCTATCGAACGCGTGTTCCCTCGCGGCGGGCGCCCGCCGGCCGTCGCTGCGGTGGGCATGGTGGTGGCAGGATCTCGGGTGATGTACCAGGAGCGCGCCACGCCGGTGGACGGCGCCGTGCTCTGGCAGCGGACGCTCGTCCGCCGCTCGGGCGGGACACGGATCCTGCCTGACGGGTGCTTGGATCTGCTCTGGGACGGCAACCGTCTGTCCGTCGCCGGCCCGGACACGGCTGCCCGCTGGCATCGGAGCCCGGCCGATGTGGCCTATGTCGGGGTGCGCTTCTCGGGCGGGCTGGGCCCGGCGTTGCTCGGCGTCGGCGCCGACGAGCTGCGTGACCGGAGTCCCGACCTCGACGAGCTGTGGCCTTCACGGCAGGCCCGGCTCCTGGGCGAGCGGGTCGAGGCCGACCCGGCGACGGGGCTGGAGGAGTGGGTGGTCGAGCGCGCCGCTCGGTGCGAGCTGGACCCGTTCGGATCCCGTGTCCTGGCCATGGCGACGGTCGGGTCATCCACGGCGGTGATGGCCGATCGGCTGGGTATCACCACCCGCCACCTGCATCGCCGATGCCTGCATGCGTTCGGCTACGGACCGAGGCGCCTGGCCCGGGTGCTGCGGTTCCGGAGGGCGCTGGACGAGATCCGCTCCGGGGCGCCGCTGGCGGAGGTGGCGGCCGTGTGTGGGTATGCCGACCAGGCGCACCTCTCCCGGGAGGTGCGCACGCTGGCGGGGACGACGCCCCTGGGGCTGGTTGATGATCCCTATGTGGGAGGCAGCGGAGCGAACAGGTCCACCGGTCTACCGTCGGGGTCGTGGACGACGGCGTATCGCATGCCCCAGAAGGCGTCCCAGGGCTCGAGATGGCCCTCGTAGCCGGCGGCCGTCAGGTCGCGCCAGGCGGCGTCGACCTCGGCCGGGCTATCGCAGGCGAAGGCGAGGGCCACTCGATGCCCACCTCCGGCGGGCGGTGACCAGCCGGGGTCGAAGGAGCGAATGGTCTCCTCGGTGTCCCAGGCCAGGCGCATGCCGCCGGCCAGCTCGGCATCCACGTGGGGCTCGTCGTCGGCTGTCTCCGGGATGTCCAGCCCCAACCGGCGGTAGAAGGCGAGGGTGGCCGCCATGTCGGAGACCACCAGCTCGATCAACGCAGGGCGCAGGTTCATGGTGGCGACCGTAGCCAGCCACTCTCGCCCGGTCTTGAACGTTTCGGACATTGCCGGGCGCACGTCCGCAGCGCCGG
>JBHELO010000134.1:0-25369 GCA_046263055.1 Acidimicrobiales bacterium
CGTCCCCGGCCCCGCCGCCCAACCGCCGCCGTCCGCCGCCCGGCCGGCTGCTGCCGCTCCCGTGACCCCGTCGCCATCGATGCCTCCCGCCGGCCCCGCCCCGGGATCGCCCGGGCAGGCCGCCGGGGCGCCGCCCGCGGCGGCGCCCCGGCCCGCTCCTGCCGCCCCGCCGCCGGCGGGTCCGGCGGGCGGAGAGGCGCCGTCGTCGCTCCCCCCGCCCGTCCCCCGGCCGCCGGGCATCCCCACGCCCGGGCCGGCACCGGCCCAGCCGCCTCCTCCGCCGGCAGCTTCCCCGACGCCGGCGCCGGCGGCCCCCGCCCCGGCCGCGCCCCCGACGCCGCCGGCTCCCGCCGCGCCATCCCCGGGCCCCGCCGGTGGCGGCCAGCCGGTGCCGCCCACCCGACCGCCCGCCGGGCCGCCGGGGGCGCCGGCGCCGGCCGGTGGCTCCCCGGGTGCGGCCGGAGGCACACCGCCCTCGCGACCGGCGGCACCGCCGCCGGGCGGCGGCCAGCCCCCTCGAACCCTCCCGGGCGGGGGCGCCCCGCCCCGACCGGGTGGCGCTCCCGGTGCGGGTGCAAGCGGCCCGTCGGGTGTCCAGGGCCAGGCGCCTCCAGGCGGTCCCGGCGCCCCGCCCGTCCGGCCGACGGCGGCCCCCGTCGGCCAGCCACCGCGCCAGGCCGACCGGCCGCCCGCTCAAGGCGCCGCCGGCGCACCCCGGGCCCCGGGGCGCACGCCCCCACCCCGACCGGCCGGCGGGCCGGCCTCCTCAGGGCCGCCGCAGGGAGCAGGGCCGCCGCAGGGAGCGGGGCCCGGCTCGGGCCAGGGCAGCCAGGCACCGCCTCGCCAGGGAGCGGCACCGCCGCCCGGTCGCGCCGGTCCCGGCCGGGGATCCGGCCCGTCGTCCGGTGAACGGGCTCCGGCAGCCCCCCGGCCCGCCCCCCCGCCTCCCGTCCGCCAGGAGGCGGCCGAGGAGGACTGGGACGACGCCCTCGACGACGAGCTATTGGACGAGGTGGCGTCGTCCCGGTGGGTGAGCATGGCCACCATCGTCGGCGCCCTCCTGGTGATCCTCGTGGCCCTGCAGCTGGCGGGAGCCATCTACGAGGGCCTGTTCACCTACCACGCCAACGAGCCTGAGGGCGTGGCCACCGGTGACCTGCTCCACCGCCTCGGGTACCCCTTCAGCGCCCTGGGGACGAGCACCCTCGTCTTCCTGGTCCTCGGGGTGGTCCTGCTGGCCCTGGCCGCCTACCTGGAGGACGCCGCCACCGACTCCCAGGAGCGGCTGTGGAGCCTGGGGCTGGTCTTGGGCGCCATCAGCGCCGTCGTCCTCGCCCTCGGGAGCCTCCTGGCCGTCCGGTCCAACTTCCACGTGTACTCCGAGAACGGCCGGTCGGTGCCCACCTACGTGATCCTGCGCTACATCACCTTCCTCGTCGGGAACCTCGGCACCTCGGTGGTGGCCTTCTACGCCGCCGTGCAGGCGATGACCCTGCGGGAGCGGGCCTGAGGCCCGTCGCTGTCCCAGCCCCTCTCTAGCCTGGCCCGGGTGGACGACCACACTCCGGCGGGCAGCCCCCCCGACCTCCCCGTAACCGGGGCCGGCGAGCTGTCGCCGGCCCAGCTGCGGGTGCTCGACGACCTCATGGCCCGGGGTCAGGACCGGCCCCGGTTCGCCCCCGAGGTGGCCGAGGCCCTCCGCCACGAGATCGAGGCCGCCCTCGGCCCGCTGGTCCACGACCGCCTCCCCGACGAGGCCCTGTGGGTCACCAAGGGTGCCCTCGGCCAGGTACACGCCTGCGAGGCCCATCACCAGGCGGCCGACGGCCAGCCGTTCGCCTGGAACGCCGGCAACGCTCGGGGCACGGTGGCCCACCGGGCGCTCGAACTGACCCTTTCGTCGCCCGACTCGGCGCCGCCCATGGAGCTGGTGGACCGGGCCCTCGCCGGGCTCGGCGCCGATGACCCTCGCGGCGTGCTGCGCCCCTGGCTGGCGTCGGCGTCGGCGGCCGACGTGGCCGACCTGCGGGCCGGCGCCAACGACCTGGTGGCCAAGTTCGTCGAGTGCTGGCCGCCGCTCAAGCCGTCATGGTCGCCCCGCACCGAGACCCGCATCGGCGCTGATCTGTGCGGCGGCCGGGTGGTGCTGCGGGGCAAGGTGGACCTGGTGCTGGGCCGGGCCCGGGGATCCCAGGCCCGGGTCCTGGTGGTGGACCTCAAGAGCGGGCGGGCCTACGGCTCGCACCTGGACGACCTGCGCTTCTACGCCCTCGTGCAGGCCCTGCGGGTGGGTGTGCCCCCGTTCCGGGTGGCCAGCTACTACCTGGACACCGCCACCTTCCACCACGAGGACGTCACCGAGGACACCCTCGCCATCGCCACCCGGCGGGTGATCGACGGCGCCCGCAAGCTGGTGGAGTTGGGCGGCGGCCGGCCCCCGACCGTCACCCCCGGCCCCCAATGCGGCTGGTGCCCCCTGGCCGACGGCTGCGACGCGGCAGCCGCCCGGCGGGAGGCGGTGGGCGCCGACAGCTGACGCCGGCCACCAGGCGCCGGCCACCGAGCCGGCCACCAGGCGCCGGCCACCAGGCGCCGGCCACCCGAGCCGGCCACCGGGCCGGGCCGGGCGGACGCTCAGCCGGTGGACCGCCAGAGGGCGGCTACCTCGGCCGGGCCGGCGGTGGCCAGGTCGAGCCCCCGGGCCCCGGCCTCCCGCTCGACCTCCTCGAAGTGCGACCGGTAGGCGCCGGCCACCCCCCGCAGGGCGGCTTCGGGGTCCACGCCCCGCTCCCGGGCCAGGCCGACCACCGCGAACAGTAGGCGGCCCACGGCGTCGTGCGCCTCGTCGCCGGTCAGGGCCGCGGCCGCCGCCAGTGCCCGACGGGGGTCGGCGTCGGGCTCGAGGCCCACGGTGGCCGCCTTGCGCTGCACCTTGTGGGCGTAGAGCAGTGAGGGCAGGTCGGGGGCGATGCCGTCCATCAGGCTGGCCCGCCCCTTCTCGGCCTTCTTGAGCTGCTCCCAGTTGCGCAGAACGGCGCCGGCGTCGGCCGCTTCGACGTTCCCGAACACGTGGGGATGGCGGCCGACCAGCTTGTCGTGGACGGTGCGGGCCACGTCGGCCAGCGTGAACGCCCCCTCCTCGGCGGCCAGGGTGGCGTGGAAGACCACCTGGAAGAGCAGGTCGCCCAGCTCCTCCTCCAGGTGGGCGAAGGTGGCCACCGAACCGTCGGGGCCCAAGGCCTCGATGGCCTCCAGCACCTCGTACGTCTCCTCCAGCAGGTGGCGCGTGAGGGTGCGGTGAGTCTGCTCCCGGTCCCAAGGGCAGCGGGCCCGCAGGGTGCGCACCAACTCGGCGAAGCGGACCAGCTCGGCCGCCACCGGGGCGGCCAGGGTCGGCACCCAGAGCGACGTCAGGTGGTCGGGCTCCACCTCCCGGTCCACGTCGTCCCACGCCACGCCGAACACCGCCTCGTCGGGCAGGCCCAGGTGGTGGAGCACCACCACCCCTTCGGGCGGGGGGCCCTCCACCGCCAGCTTGACCTCCGACAGCACGGCCCGGCTGTCGCACTGGGCCACCAGCAAGGGGCCCCGCTCGCCGGCCGCATCCACCCGGAAGCGGGAGCCGTCCACCAGGCGGGCGCCGGCGGCCAGGGGGTCCACGCCGAGGCGGTCCCACGCCAGGTCCAGGAACGACAGGGCGGGCACCAGCTCCACGTCCACCCGTTCGTCGGCCCGCAGGAGCTCCACCGTCCGCTCGGCCACCAGCGGCGAGCCGGGCACCAGGTACAGCACCCGGCCATCGGCCCTGGCCGACTCCACCAGGGCGTCCACGATGCCGGCGTAGACGGCGTCGAGCGACGGGGCCGACTCGTACAGTGAGTCGAAGCTGGCCGCTCCCTCCACCGCCGCCGCCGACGGGTGGCGGGCGGTGCGCAGCCACCTGCGGGGATGGGCATCGAGGGCGGCGACCGTCGCCCGGGTGAACAGCTCGGGGCCGGCGGGGCCGAGGCCCGCCACCACCACCGTGGCCACGGGGGCCTACGGCCCGGGGGCGGCGGGAGCGACGCTGGTGGCCGGCGCGGTGGTGGTGGGCGCCTCGGGCGGGACGACGCGGGAATCGGCGCCGTTCTTGTCAAAGTGCCCGTACTGGGGGTTGACGCTGATCTTGGCCTTGTTCACCACGTCGGCCACCCACGCCTGGAGCTTGTCCTGGGCGGCGGTGGCCGCCGCCTCACGGGCCTGGGCCGAAACCTGCTCGTAGGGCGGCACCTCGCGGGACGTCACCAGGATGAGGTGGAAGCCGAACTGGGTCTGCACCGGCGCCCCCACCTGGCCCACGGGCTGGCTGAACATGGCCTGGGCGAACTCCGGGACCAGCTGGTTGTCGTGGGAGTAGCAGCCCAGGACGCCGCCCTTGGGGGCGCTGCCGCTGTCGGTGGAGACGGCCTTGGCCACGTCGGCGAACGCCTCCCCGGCGTCCAGGCGGGCCTTGGCGGCGTTGGCGGCGTCGGCCGAGGGCAACAGGATGTGGCTCACGCAGACCTTGGCGAAGTCGTCCTTGTGGGCGTCGTAGTAGGCGCGCGACGCCTGCTCGGGCGACCCCTGGCCGGCCAGGGCGAACGACAGCACGTTGACCTCGGCCGAGCGCTTCACCAGGGTGTCCTGGTAGCTCTTGGAGAAGGCCGTGAAGATGTCCTCGCCGCCCACCCGATCCCCGGCCGACGCCCGGGCGGCAGCCAGGTCGGTGGCGCTGAGGGCGATCTTGCGGGAGCGCAGGTCCCGGTCGACCAGCGTGTAGATGATCTGGCGGCTGAGCACCGAGGCGGTAAAGGCGGCGTCGAACACGCCGTTGGTCCGCACCTGGACCTGGGACTCCACGAACTTGAGGTACTTGTCGTTGGCGGCGATGTCGCGCAGCTCGCCGTTGAGGCTGCCCCGGCTGATCCGGGTGCCGTCGACGGTGGCTGCGTAGCTGCTCACCGAGCCGCACGCCGACGCGGCCAGGGCCACGCCGGCACCGAGCGCGGCGAGACAGAGGGAGAGGCGTCTCATGATGCCCCCGATGGTACCGGCGGCGCCGGGCCGTCGGCGGGCACGAGCTCCCGGAGCAGGATGGTGGCCGCCTCGACGGGGTCGGCGCCCCGCTGCAGGGGGACCACCAGCTGGGACAGGTCGTCCTTCCACACCGCGTCCCGCGACAGGCGCTTGAGCCGGATCTGGGCGCTGGTGCGCAGGGTGATCGGCGCCAGGCGGGCGACGTTGCGGGCCACGGTGACCTCCCGCACGCCGGTGCGGGCGCACTCGGCCCGCAGTCGGGCCACCGCCAGCAGGGCCTGGGCGGGCGGGGGCGGGGGGCCGTAGCGGTCCGCCCACTCGGCGGCCACGTCGTCCACCTCGGCCTGGGTGGTGACCGCCGCCAGGCGCCGGTAGGCCTCCAGGCGCTGCTCTTCGCGAGCCACGTACTCGGCGGGGATGTGGGCGTCCACCGGCAGGTCGAGCTTGATCTCGGCCGGCTCCCGCACCGGCTCGCCCTTGGCCTCGGCCACCGCCTCGCTGACCATCTGCACGTAGAGGTCGTAGCCGACGGCCGCGATGTGGCCCGACTGGGTGGCTCCCAGCAAGTTGCCGGCGCCCCGGATCTCCAGGTCGCGCATGGCGATCTTGAACCCCGAGCCCAGCTCGGTGTGCTCGCCGATGGTCTTCAGCCGCTCGTAGGCCTCCTCGGTCAGCTTCCGCTCCGGCGGGAAGAACAGGTAGGCGTAGGCCCGCTGGCCGGCCCGCCCCACCCGGCCCCGGAGCTGGTGGAGCTGGCCCAGGCCCATGCCGTCGGCCCGGTCCACGACCAGGGTGTTCACGGTGGGCATGTCGATGCCCGACTCGATGATGGTCGTGCACACCAGCACGTCGTACCGGCCCTCCCAGAAGTCGAGCACCACCGACTCGAGCTGGCCCTCGTCCATCTGCCCATGGGCCACCGCCACCCTGGCCTCGGGGACCAGCTCGCCCAGGCGGGCCGCCACCCGGTCGATGTCGGCCACCCGGTTGTGCACGAAGAAGACCTGGCCCTCCCGCAACAGCTCCCGGCGCAGGGACTCGCCCACCGCCCGCTCGTCGTACTCCCCGACGTAGGTGAGGATGGGCTGGCGCTCGGCGGGGGCGGTGTTGAGGATCGTCAGGTCCCGGATGCCGGTGAGGCTCATCTCCAGCGTGCGGGGGATCGGCGTGGCGGTGAGGGTGAGGACGTCCACGTCGGTGCGCAGGCGCTTGATGGCCTCCTTGGCGGTCACGCCGAAGCGCTGCTCCTCGTCCACCACCAGCAGGCCCAGGCGGCGGAACGTCACGTCCGCCGACAGCAGGCGGTGGGTGCCGATGACCACGTCCACCGATCCGTCGGCCACGCCGTCCACCACGCGCTTGGCCTGGGCCGGGGTGAGGAACCGGGACAGCACCTCCACCCGTACCGGGTAGCCGGCGTAGCGCTCGGAGAACGTCTGGAAGTGCTGCTGGGCGAGGAGGGTGGTGGGCACCAGCACCGCCGTCTGCATGCCGTCCTGGGCGGCCTTGAAGGCGGCCCGGATGGCCACCTCGGTCTTGCCGAACCCCACGTCGCCGCAGACCAGGCGGTCCATGGGCGCGTCCCGCTCCATGTCCGCCTTGACCTCGGTGATGGCCCGGGCCTGGTCGGGCGTCTCGGTGAAGGGGAACGCCTCTTCCAGCTCGCGCTGCCACGGCGTGTCGGGCGGGAAGGCGTGGCCGGCCGCCGACTGGCGGGAGCGGTAGAGGGCGACGAGCTCCTCGGCGATCTCCCGCACCGCGGCCCGCACCCGGGCCTTGGTGCGCGACCACTCGGCGCCGCCGAGACGGGACAACGACGGCGAGTCGCCCCCGGTGTAGTGGCGCACGGCGTCGATCTGGTCGGACGGGATGTAGAGCTTGTCGCCCCCCCGGTACTCGAGGAGGAGGTAGTCGCGCTCGATGCTGGCGCCGCCGGGCCCGGGCATGGACCGGGTGACCATGCCGCCGTAGCGGGCCACGCCGTGGGTGTGATGGACGACGTAGTCGCCGGCCTTCAGGTCGTCGAAGAAGGCCTGGGCGTCGGTCTTGCGGGGTCGGGGGCGGCGGTGGGCGCGCCGCCGCCCGGTGACGTCGCTTTCCACGAGCACCGCCAGTTTCAGCTCGGGCAGGACGAAGCCCCGCTCCAGGGGCTCGACGGCCACCCAGCCCCGGCCACCCGAGCGGGCCGCCGGCGGCGGGGCCTCCCCGTCCTCCAGCACCGGGAGGGACACGCCCTGCTCGGACAGGGTGCCGGCCATGCGGGCCGCCGATCCGGCGCCCTCGGCCGCCACCACCACCGTGAACCCCCGGCCCAGCAGGTCGCGCACCTGGCGGGCCAGGCGCTCCGGGTCGCCCAGCACGGGGTCCCAGCCGTGGGCCTCCACGCTGGCCATGTCGGGCCCGTCGGGCGTTCCCACCACCGTCCACGCCGGGGCCCGGGAGTGGGCCAGGAGGCGGTCGAAGGGGAGGTGGAGGCGGGGCCAGGGACGGTCGGACGCGGCCGCCCCCCACGTCTGGGCCAACGACGACGCCAGCGCCTCCTCCTCGTCGGCCAGCTCGGTGGCCCGGTCCCGCATACGGCGGGGCTCGACGAGCAGCACCTGGGCCTCGGGGCCGAGGAGGTCGAGCAGCGTGCGCTCGCCGTCGGTCAGCCACGCCAGCCAGGACTCCATGCCGTCGAAGGTCAGGCCCTCGGCCAGCCGCTCCCACTGCTCGCGGCCCCACGGTTCGGCCCCCACGAGGGCGGCCGCCCGGCGGCGGACGTCGTCGGTGGGCAACACCTCGCGGCACGGGAAGATCTCGGCGCACTTCACGCCCTCGGTGGAGCGCTGGTCGGCCACCGAGAAGGCGGTGAGGCGGTCCACCTCGTCGCCCCACAGGTCGACGCGCACCGGGGCGTGGCCGGTGGACGGGAACACGTCGACGATCGACCCCCGGCGGGCCACCTCCCCCCGGTGCTCCACCACGTACTCCCGGCGGTAGCCGTCGGCGGTGAGGCGGCGGACCAGGTCGTCGGGATCGACGACGTCGCCGGGGCGCACGACCACGGGGTCGATCTCGTCCACGTGAGGGCCGAGGCGTTGGAGGAGGGCCCGCACCGGTGCCACCAGGACCCGGGGCGACCGCTCGGGGCGGCGCAGGCGCCACAGCACCCGCAGCCGGCGGCCCATGGTCTCGGTGCCGGGGCTCACCCGCTCGAAGGGCAGCGTCTCCCACGCCGGGAAGGTGTCCACCGCCTCCGCGCCCAGGAAGGCGGCCAGGTCGTTGGCCAGGCGGTCGGCGTCGCCGGTCGTGGGCACCGCCGCCACCAGCGGGCAGCGGCCGCTGACCGACGCCAGCCCGGCGACGGTGAACGCCCGGGCCGCCTCGGGCACGGCGACGACCGCGCTGGTGCTCCCCAGCAGGCCGGACAGGGCGGCATGGTGGCGGAGGAGGGGCGGCAGGTCCCGCAGTGTCACGACCGCCGAGGGTACCGGCGGGCCCTTCCCTTCCCGGTCGTGCCGGGCGCCGGGCGAGGGCCCGGGCAGCCGGGCGGGCCCCGCCGGGCGGGGACCGGCGGCCGTACGCGAGCGGGCCACCGGCCCGAAGACCGGTGGCCCGTCGCCACAAAGTCGGCGGGGGGCAGCCTGGCGGGTGGCCGCCCTCGCCCGCCGACACCAGGGGCGCTAGCCGGCCAGGTCGGCCAGGCGCCGGTCGATGGAGTCCCGCAGGGTGGTCAGCTCCTGGATCTCGACCTCGCGAGGTCGGGGCTCGTGGCCCCGCTCGTCCCCGCCGCACCCACAGCCGCAGGCGTCCTGCGGAGTGGTGACCACCGTCATCGTCCCGCAGCCGCACTCGCAGCCGCTCTCGACCCGTGCACCCGTCGCTGTCGCCATGTCCTGCTCACCTCGTGCTCGTCGCGTGCTCTTCCCCGAGTCTCCACCCGGCCCCAAGGGCCAGGTCAAGCGGAAATCTTCGCCGGCACCGAATCGGCCGGCGATTTCTCGTGGCCGCGGTGGCCCTGCTTGGCGGGACCGGCGACGGGGTACGCGCCGACCATGTCGGTGCTGCTCCTCATCCTCGTCGTCGCCCTGCTTCTCGGCCTCCTCGGGGTCCTCATCAAGGGCCTCCTCTGGCTCCTCTTCATCGGGATCCTCCTGGCCGTCCTCTCTCTCGTGGGCATCGGCTTCCGCGGCGGCCGCCGCCGCCCCGCCCGCTGACGCCGCCCCTCGCGGCGCCCCGCCTACGGCCAGCCCGCTGACCCCGCAACCCATCGCTCGACGCCTCGGGCATCGAACCCGCCCAGGCGGTCTGCCTCGGCCCATGGCAGATGGGCCTACAGGGGACAGCTCACGCCCCCGTCGCGGCGAGGGTCCAGCCGTGTGCCCGGGGCACGGCCCCACTATGCCGACGCTGGATGCCGACGCTGGTCGCCGACGCGTCCGGCGGCCAGCCGCCGCTCCCGCCGGTTGGTCCGGATGCCAGCACGATGGCTTGGTCGGCTCCGACACGTCTGCGGACGCCCTTCGCCGGTCGAGACCGACCGTTATGCCTTCCCTGTGACGCGGGACCTGCCTCACCGGGCGCCGCCGAAGTGGTCAGGCAGCGCGCCCGGCCCCGATCCGGCCGGCCAGCGACGTCCGCCAAAGGACGAGTCGAGGGCCCGGGGGGCCGGCCGCCGGCCGCCCGCGGAAGGGGTCCCTCACAGGGCCAATTGCGCGAGTCGAGGGGGGCGGGGGCGGGCCCGGCCGCCGGCCGCCCGCGGAAGGGGTCCCTCACAGGGCCAATTGCGCGAGTCGAGGGGGGCGGGGCCGGGGCCGGCCGCCGGCCGCCCGCGGAAGGAGTCCCTCACAGGGCCCACACCGACCAGCAAATGTCGTTTCGCAACCGCTGGTCGTCGAGTACGAGCTCGCGGATCGCCTCCGGGAGCTGGTCGCGCTGCCACCGGCACTCGAGCCGCCCTGCGATCTCGCCCTTTCCATCCGGCGCGGCGGCACGTACGGCCTTGATCGCATAGGCGGCCGCACCGAGCTCGTGCGCCGCGACGTGTGCAACGACCGCCCGCCTGGCCGGCGGCATACGCGGCATGGCGTGGCGCCCCGGACAGATCTCTGGCCGCGGCCATTGCGTGGCCTCCTGCTGAGCGTGCGTCGGTCATGGTGGTCTCGCGGCGCGCCCAGCGCCGGGCGGATCCGATCGAGCGACGCGGTCGCGAGTCCTCAGGCCGAGCCGACTCGAAGAGGTCCAGGACGTGTTCCGCGCATGATGCCGCCCATAAGGCGAGGAGATGGTGATCCGAATCAGTGAGGGTCCCGCCGCGGCGGATCGTCACGAAACGAGGATCGCGTCGTTTCGGAAGGATCAACCCGGCACCTCATTGGCCAAGGGGTCTAGGACTGGTTGGTCGTGTGTGCTCGGCGTACTGGGCGAAGGACTCGGACGGGGCCCACCGGCTGAAGGTGGGCGACTGCGGCCACCCCTCCGGCGAGTCCTGCCACTCCTCCTGGCGCCCGTAGGGCAGGAGGTCGATGAGGGCGAAGCTGTGGCTGAGCTGCTCCGTGCCGCGGCCTTGAGTGTTGTAGGTGCGGTACACGGTGTCGCCAACTCGTAGGAAGACGTTCACCTGGAAGCCGCCTCCGGTCGGAGCGCCCATGTCGGCGCCGAAGGAGCTGTGCGCGGTGGAGTACCAGGTCATCCTGTTGCCCACCCGGGCCTTGTAGGCGAGTGCCTCGTCGATCGGGCCCTGGGTGACGATGACGAAGCGGGCGTCGTAGCCCTCCAGGAACTCCAGGCGGGTGAACTGGCTGGTGAACCCGGTGCAGCCGGGGCATTGCCATTCCTCGCCGGGAAACCACATGTGGTGGTAGACGACGAGCTGACGCTTGCCCTCGAACACCTCCGCCAGCCGAACCGGGCCATCGGCTCCCTCGAGCGTGTAGTCCGGCAGTTTCACCATCGGCAGTCGCCGGCGCGCTGCGGCGATGGCGTCGAGCTCATGCGTCGCCGCCTTCTCCCGGGTGCGCAACTCAGCCAACGCCGCTTCCCAGCTGCGCTGGTCAACGATCGGCGGCGAGGCGACGGGCGTGCCGCCGTCCTCCGTGGCAGGTGCAGACATCATCTCTCCTCTCGTCCGCTCGCAAAGCAGTCCCCTCCAGAGGGAGACGAGAGCGGATCGCGAACTCATCGGTCTTGCCGCCAATGCGAGCGCCGGCCAGGGTCGGCTGACATACGGCCTCCAAGCCGCTCCGGCAACGCCGCCGCATCCCGCCTGACCAGCCCACGTCGGCGCCGGTCCCCGTCGTGTCGGAGAGGGGACTTGAACCCCTACGCCCTATTCGGGCACCAGGCCCTCAACCTGGCGCGTCTGCCTATTCCGCCACTCCGACGTGGTGGGCGCCCACTCTACCGCCCTAGCCGGAGAGGCGGACCTGGGAGGCCTCGAAGGTGCCGAACACCGACAGGGTGAGGTTGTGCACCCGGGGGGCGGTGACGGTGTGGGTCTGGAACTGGGCGATGGGGACCACCGGCACCTGGGACATCACGACCTTCTCGGCCTGCTGGTAGATGGCCGTGCGCTTGGCCGGGTCGGGCTCCGACCGCCCCGCCTTCAACAGGGCGTCCACGGGGCCAGACGAGAAGCCGGTGACGTTGTCGCTGGTGCCCGTCTCGTAGAGGGGCGTCAGGAAGGCGTCGGCCGCCGGGTAGGCGCCGATCCATCCCAGGCGGAACAGCTCCTGCTGGCCGGTGAGGGCGAACTGGAGGTAGTCGCCGAAGGCGTGGGGGCGCAGGGCGGCGTTGATCCCGACTGCCTTGAGGTTGGCCTGCATGGCCTCCGCCACCGCCTCCTGGGTGGGGTCGTCGTCGTAGTCGATCGAGATGTCGGGCGGGGGCTTGTCTGCGAACGCCTGCTTGAGGAGGTCGCGGGACGCGGCTGGGTCGAAGCGGCACACCTCGGCGCAGGCGTCGGGCTGGGAACCCGGGATCCCCTGAGCCACCAGGCTGCGGGTCGGGATCACCGCTGCGCCGTACACCACCCGCACGATGGCGTCCCGGTCGATGGCGTGGACGATGGCCTCCCGGAACCGCTGGTCGGCGAACTTGGGGTTATCGAGGTTGAACCCGTAGAAGAGCTCGGCCGCGTAGGGCCGGAAGGCGTCGGCCCCCTTACCGGGCGGCAGTGGCTCGACCTGGTCCGACGGGGCCTCGGCGAAGTCGACCCCGCCCCGCAGGAAGTCAGCGTAGGCGGAGGCGGCGTCTTTGGCCAGGAACACGTCGACGGCCTTGATCGACGCCTTGGTCCCCGGCGCCGGCACCAGGTGGAGCTCGGCGTCGGTCCGGCTGGCCAGCTTCCACGGGCCACTGCCCACCGGAGAGGTGGCGAAGGCGGGCGATGGCGGGACGGCCTCTGCCGACTCCCGGGGGACGATGCCGAACGACGGGTTGCCGACCACGGCCGGGAAGACGGCCAAGGGCTCGTCGAGGTCGAAGTGCACCACCGACGGGCTGGGGGTGGTGATGCCGGCCAGGGTGGGGGCCTTGCCGGTGACGTTGAAGGGCTTGAACCCGCTGATGAGCTCGAGCTGGGTGAGGGCGGGCGACGTCGACCCCTTGCGGGCGATGCGCTCGAACGTGTACTTGACGTCGCCGGACGTGATCTGGCGACCGTTGCCGAAGGTGGCGTCGGGGCGGAGGGTGAAGTCCCAGTGCGCCTGGTCGGGCGTGGAGGTCCAATTGCTGGCGATCCCGGGACGGACGGCCAGGCCGGCGGGGTCGAACGAGGTCAGCGCGTCGAACAGCTCCTCGGCCAGCAGCAGCTCGGACGACGAACGGGCCTGGGCGGGGTCGAGGGACCCGGGCGTCTCCAGCCCCAGGCGCAACACGCCGGGCGGCGGCTGGTCGGCGGCCGCCGACCCCGTGCCGGGGCTCGACCGGCAGGCCGCCGCCACCAGCGCCAGCGCCACGGCCAGGCCGAGGGCCCGCAGGGGCGCCCTCATGCCCCCGGCGGCGCGCCGCACACGACCCCGGCAACGAACGTGGTGACTGCCATCCGGCCGATCAGTGTAGGGAGGCGTCCGGTCCTCAGACGGTCGGTGCCCCGACCGGCTCCGGGAAGTGGCACGCGGCCCAGTGGCCGGGTGCCTTCTGCTCGAGCACGGGGGCGACCGTGCGGCAGACCTCCTCGGCCTTCCAGCACCGGGTGTGGAACCGGCAGGCGGGCGGGGGGTCGGCGGGCGACGGCACGTCGCCCTTCAGGATGATCCGGGTGCGGGCCCGCTCCTTGCGGGGGTCCGGGATGGGGATGGCCGACAGCAGGGCCACCGTGTACGGGTGCTTGGGGCTCTCGTACAGGCTGTCCCGGTCGGCGACTTCCACCAAGTGGCCCAGGTACATCACCCCCACCTTGTCGCTGATGTGGCGGACGACCGACAGGTCGTGGGCGATGAAGACGTAGGTGAGCCCCAGCCGGGCCTGCAGGTCCTCCAGCAGGTTGACGATCTGCGCCTGGATGGAGACGTCCAGGGCGGAGACGGGCTCGTCGAGGATGACGAGCCGGGGATTGAGGACGAGGGCCCTGGCCACGCCGATGCGCTGGCGCTGGCCGCCGGAGAACTCGTGGGGGTAGCGGCCGGCGTACTCCGGGCGCAGCCCGCACAGCTCCAGCAGCTCCCCCACCTTGGCCCTGGCCTCGGCCTTGGACCGACCCTGGACGAGGAGGGGCTCGGCCACGATCTGGCGCACGGTGTGGCGGGGGTTGAGTGACGCGTACGGGTCCTGGAAGACGATCTGCATGTCGGCGCGCAGGGCCCGGGTCTGGCGGGCGCCCATGGCCAGCACGTCGGCCCCGTCGAAGCGAACCTCGCCGGCGGTGGCCCTGAGCAGGCGGAGGATGAGGCGGGCGGTGGTGGACTTCCCGCAGCCCGACTCCCCCACCAGCCCGAAGGTCTCGCCGGCGTGGACGGTGAAGGAGATGCCGTCCACCGCGTGGACGGCGCCCACCCGGCGGCGGAGGACGGCACCCTTGGTGATGGGGAAGTGCTTGGTCAGACCCCGCACCGTCAGCAGCTCGTCGCCCGGGCCCTCCCCGGGCATGCCCTCGACGGCCAGTGCCGAGCCGAGGGGGCCGACGGCCGTCACTGGCCCTCCGCCCCGCCAGGCGCCGGGGGGGACGCCGGCGGGGCGGCGTCGAGGGCGTCGCCGGCCACCGCCACCGCCAGCTCGTCCAGGTGGTCGGCCCGGGCCTCGGCCGCCTGCACGCGGGGGTGCCACTCGGCCCGGGGGCGGACCAGGCGCTCGGCCGGGGAGAACCAGCCCGGCTCTCGGGCGAAGTGGCAACGCGACGACTGGTCGAACGTGGAGGTCACCAGCTCGGGCATGTCCCGAACGCACACGTCGTCGTCCCTGTAGAGGCAGCGGGGGTGGAACCGGCAGCCCGACGGGGGCCGCAACAGGGACGGCGGCTGACCGGCGATGGGCCGCAGCCGGCCCAGGCGCCTCTGGTCGAGCCGGGCGATGGACTCGAGCAGGCCCCACGCATAGGGCATGCGCGACCCGTAGTACAGCGCGTCGACGGTGCCTTCCTCCACGATCTGGCCGGCGTACATCACCGCCACCCGGTCGGCCAGGCCCGCCACCACACCGAGGTCGTGGGTGATGAGGATGATGGACGACGAGCTGGCCTCGGCCGCCCGCTGGAGGACCTCCAGGACCTGGGCCTGCACGGTGACGTCCAGGGCGGTGGTGGGCTCGTCGGCGATGAGCAGGTCGGGCTCGCAGGAGATGGCCATGGCGATCATGGCCCGCTGGCGCATGCCGCCCGAGAACTGGTGGGGGTAGTCGTCCACCCGGGAGGCGGGGTTGGGTATGCCCACCAGGCCCAGCATGTCCACCGCCCGGCGGCGGGCCTCGGCCTTGCCCACGTGCTCGTGCAGGCGCACCATCTCGGCGATCTGGCGGCCGATGGTGAACACCGGGTTGAGCGAGGTCATGGGGTCCTGGAAGATCATGGCGATCTCCTTGCCCCGGACCTTGCGCAGCTCGCCGTCGGGGACGTGCAGGAGGTCACGCCCCTTCCAGAGGATCTCGCCCGACTCGATGCGCCCCGGCGGCTGGGGGATGAGGCCGAGGATGCTCAGGGCGGTCACCGACTTGCCCGACCCGGACTCGCCCACGATGCCGAAGATCTCCCCGGGCATGACGTCGAAGGACACGCCGTCCACCGCCTTGGCGTCGCCGGCGTCGGAGGCGAACCAGGTGCGGAGGTCGCGGACGGAGAGGAGCGGGCCCATCAGGCGGCGCCGGCCGTCACCGCAGCCGGGGGTCCAGGGCGTCCCGTAGGCCGTCGCCCACGAAGACGAAGGCCATGACGGTCACGAAGATGGCCGCCCCCGGGAAGAACAGCAGGTTGGGCGAGGTGAACAGGTAGTTCTTGCCGTTGGCCACCATCAGGCCCCAGGCGGGCGTGGGCTCGGTGACCCCGACACCGAGGAACGAGAGGGCCGCTTCGGAGAGGACGGCGGTTCCCACCAGGATCGTGCCGTACACGATCACCGGCTGGATCGCGTTGGGCAGGATGTGACGGGTGATGATGCGGACGTCGCGGCAGCCGATGGCCCGGGCCGCGTCCACGTACTCGAGCCCCTTCACCTGCAGGACGCTGGACCGGAACAGCCGGGCGATCGGCATCCACCCCAGGAAGCCGAGAACCAGGATGACCGAGCGCAGCCCCCGGCCCACCACCGAAATCACCACGATGGCGGCCAGGATGTAGGGGAACGACAGGAAGACGTCGGTGACCCGCATGATGAGGCCGTCGAGCTTGCCGCCGTAGTAACCGGCCACTGCGCCCACCACCAGGCCGACGGAGACGGCGATCACCACCGCGAAGATCCCCACCTGCAGCGAGACGCGGGCGCCGTAGACGACCCGGGTGTACAGGTCGCGGCCCAGCACGTCGGTGCCGAACCAGTGGTGGACGCTCGGGCCCAACTTGCTGGCCGCCGGGTTGATCGTGGTGGAGTCGTAGAAGGTGATCCAGGGAGCCAGGGCGGCGGCGGCGACCTCCAGGACCACCACGGCCAGGCCGGCGACGGCCAGGCGGTTCTTGCGAAACCGTCGCCACACGCCACCGGGGGCCGCCGGGTCGGCGTCGCCGGCATCGGCGGCGACCACGCTGGCCGGGCCGAAGCCGCCCTCCACGGCCGAGTCCCGGTGGACCCCGGTGGCGGCCACTCAGGCGCCCACCTTCTGGCTCCCGTAGCGGATTCGCGGGTCGAACAGCGCGTAGCTGAGGTCGACGAGCAGGTTGATCACCACGTAGGCCACGACCAGGACCAGCGTCAGGCCGAGGACGACCGGAGAGTCCAGCACGGCGATGGCTTGGGCCACCGTGCTGCCGATCCCCGGCCAGTTGAAGACCGTCTCGGTGAGCACGGCCGACCCGATGAGGGTGGCCAGGTCGAGGCCGATGAGGGTGACCACCGGGATCATGGCGTTCTTGAGGCCGTGGCGGAGGATCACCTGGGACTCGGCCAGTCCCTTGGCCCGGGCCGTGCGCATGTAGTCGGCCTTCATCACCTCGAGCATGGTGGTGCGCATCATGCGAGCCACCACCGCCGTGCTGACCGATGCCAGGGCCACCGCCGGCAGGACCAGGTACCTCCACTCCGGCCCGGTGGGGATCACGCCCAGGGACCACGTGTTGGGGCCGATGCCCTGGGCCGGGAGCCGGGCCCACGCCGGGAAGCCGTGCTGGAACGTGTACACGGCCAGCATGTACTGGAACAAGTAGCCCAGAACGAAGACGGGGATGGCCACCACCATGGTGGTGGACACGGTGGTCAGGGCGTCGATGAAGGAGTACTGGCGCACGGCCGACACCACCCCGGTGGCGATGCCGATGACCACCTCCACCGCCAGGGCCCAAAAGGCCAGGCGCACGCTGGCGGGCGCGGCCTGGCCGAGGATGTCGTTGACGCTGCGGCCCTGCTTGTAGGACTGGCCGAGGTCGCCGCGGGACAGGTTCTTCAGGAACCGGCCGTACTGGACGTACCAGGGCTTGTCGAGCGAGTACTTGTGCTCGACCTGCTGGCGGGTGATGGCGGTGACCGCCTTTCCACCCACCAGCTGGTCGACGGGGTCACCGGGGACGACGAAGAACACCAGGAACAGCAGGGTGACGGCACCCAGCACCACCGGGACCACTACCAGAGTACGGCGCAGGATGTAGCCGCCCACGGGTCAGCCGGTCCCGGGAGACGGGGACGGGGTTGCTACGAGAGCCACATCTCGTCGTAGGCGAAGAACTGGAGCGGGCTCTGGATGACGTTGTGGACCCGGGTGCTCCACACCACCTGCCCGGCGTACCAGTTGAGGGGCACGGCGACGACATCCTTGTTGAGCACGAGGTCCTCGGCTTGGCGGTAGATGGCGTTGCGGGCGTTCTCGTCGGTGGTGGCCCGGGCCTTGGCGATGAGGTTGTCGAAATCCGGGCTGCTGTACTGCTCGAGGTTGTCACCGCCGATGGACGCCGAGTCGAAGAGTGGGAACAGCCCGTTGTCGTAGGCGACGTAGTCCCAGATCCAGCCGCCGCGGAGCAACTGTCCCTGGCCCTTGCGCATCTGCGAGAAGTACGTCTTGCCGTCGCGCGGGTCCGGGGTGGCGTCGATCCCGATCTCCTTGAGGTTGGCCTGGATGATGGCCGCGATCTGGTCGTGGCCGAGCCCGATGCCGAAGTTGAGCTTGATGGTCCCCAGGTCGGACGGCTTCTTGCCGGTGTCCGTCGACCACTGGCTGAGCAGCTGCTTGGCCTGGTTGACGTCGCGGTTCGGGAACTTGTCGAGGCCATCCTGGTAGCCGGGGATGCCGGGTGGGGTCCACCCGGTGGAGACCTTGCGGCTCCCGTTGTAGATGGTGTTGACGATGGCCTGCTTGTCGATGACGAGGGCGATCGCCTGGCGGAGCTTGACGTTCTGGGCGCCGCCGACCATCGGGTCCTTCATGTTGAACCCGTAGTAGTAGATGCCGAGGCTGGGCTGGTCGGCGATGCGCCCCGCGTACTTCGCCTTGGCCTCCGCGAACTTGGCCTGGGGGATGTACCCGGTGTCGCCCTGGCCGGCCTCGAACGCCTGCCAGCTGGCGTCCTGGTCGGAGCCGATCTTGAAGACGATCTTGTCCATGTAGGCGGCGTGGTGGTTGACCCCGCCCCAGTAGTTGGGGTTGCGGACGAGGGTGATGGAGTCCTTGTGCTTCCAGGGCTCGGCCATCATGTACGGCCCATCGCCCACCATCACGCCCTGCTCGTAGGTGCTGGTGTCGTCGCCCAGGTGGGCCAGGTCCTTGGCGTCCATCGGCGAGAACACGAGGTGGCTCACCACCGAGGGCAGGAAGCTCAGCGGCGCGTCCAGGTTCACGGTTAGGGTCATGGCCGCGTCGTCGGCGGTCAGGCCACTCATGGTCGTGGCCCTGCCCGCGGCCACGTCCTTGGCTCCTTGGATGCGGAGGTTGTCGGTGATGTGGTACGAGACGTCGGACGCCAGCTTGGGGCTCAGTACCCGGTTCCAGGCGTAGACGAAGCTGCTGGGCAGGACCGGGTCGCCATTGCTGAACTTCACGCCCGGGCGGACCTTGAACGTCCACGACGTGGCGTCGGGGTTGCTCTGCCAGGACTCGGCCACGCTGGGAACGAGCTGGCCGGTCTTGTAGTCGTTCTCCGTCAGCCCGTCCCACACCAGCTGGCCGGGCTGGGAGCCCTGGATGTCGCTGGCCAGGGCAGGGTCTATGTGGTCGGGCTCGGCGCCGTTGAAGTTCTGGAGGTCGACGAGGGTGCCGCCCGGCTTGGGAGTGCTGCTGCCGCCCGTCTGGCTGCCCGACCCACTGGACGTCTTCGAGCTGCCACAGGCGGCGGCCACCAGCGCCAGGCCAACGAGGAGGACGACCAGGACGCCGAATCTCGAACGTCGCACTCTCTGACTCCCTTCGCCGGGTCGCGGCCGGGGCCGCGGCCTCTACGCCAAACGGATCTCCAGGATGATCGAGGTGAAGGCGAAGACGATGCAGGTGGCGACGGTGATGCGGTCCAGGTTGCGCTCGACCACGGTGGACCCGGCCGCCGCGCTCCCCATACCGCCGCCGAACATGTCGGAGAGCCCCCCACCCCGCCCGCTGTGGAGCAGGATCAGCAGGATCAGCGCCAGCGACACGCCCACGTGGACGACCATGACGAATTTCGTCAGCATGCGGGCACGTCCTGCACCGGCTGGATCACGGGAGGTAAGGGTACCAGCCGGAGGTCAGCGGCCGGCCTTGCGGTACTGGACGATCCTGGCGAACTCGTCGGGGTCGAGGCTGGCCCCGCCCACCAGGGCCCCGTCGACGTCGGGCTGGGCCATGAGCTCGGCGATGTTGGACGACTTCACCGAGCCGCCGTACTGGATGCGCAGGGCGTCGGCCACGGCCGCGCCGTGGACGTCGGCCACCGTCGAGCGGATGAGGCCGATGGTGGCCTGGGCGTCGTCGGGCGTGGCCGTCCGGCCGGTGCCGATGGCCCAGATGGGCTCGTAGGCCACGACCATGGCGCCCACCCGCCCGGGGTCGACGTCGGCCAGGGCGGCCCGGATCTGGCCGGTCACCTTGGCCTCGGTCCCGCCCGCCTCCCGCTCCTCCAGGGTCTCGCCCACGCACAGGATGGGCGTCATGCCCGCCTTCCACACCGCGGCCAGCTTCTTGACGACGACCTCGTCGGTCTCCCCGAACAGCTCCCGGCGCTCCGAGTGGCCGACGATGCACCACGTCACGTTGAGCTTGGCCAGCATGGGGGCGCTGACCTCCCCCGTGTAGGCACCCGAGTCCTCGAAATGACAGTTCTGGGCGCCCAGGGCGATGGGGATCTTGTCGGCGTCGATCAGGGTCTGGATGGAGCGCAGGCAGGTGAACGGCGGGTGGACGGAGACGTCGACCGCCTCGTAGTCGGCGGCGTCGAGGCGGAAAGCCAGCTTCTGCACCACCTGGATGGCCTCCAGGTGGTTGTGGTTCATCTTCCAGTTGCCGCTGATGAACGGCTTGCGCTCAGCCACGGGCGGCCGCCCGGCGCAAGGCCTCGAGTCCGGGGAGGTCACCTTTCTCGATGAACTCGAGCGAGGCCCCGCCGCCGGTCGAGATGTGGTCCACCCCATCGGCGAACCCGAACTGGGCCACCGCCGCCGCGCTGTCGCCGCCGCCCACCACGGTGAAGCCGTCGGCCGAGGCCACCGCCTCGGCCACCGCCTTGGTGCCGGCCGCGAAGCGCTGGTCCTCGAACATGCCCATGGGCCCGTTCCACAGGACGGTGCCGGCGCCGGCGATGGTCTGGGCGAAAGCGGCCGCGCTCTCGGGCCCGATGTCGAGGCCCTTCCAGCCGTCGGGCACGTCGGTGCCCACGGTGTCGATCTCGTCGTGCGGCCCCTTGGCGACGACGTCGGTGGGCAGCAGGATCTCCTTCCCGGAGTCGAGCAGCGCCCGGCAGGCGTCGATCTGGTCCTCCTGCAGCAGCGAGTCGCCGACGTCGTGGCCGGTGGCGGCCAGGAACGTGAAGCACATGCCCCCGCCGATCACGAGCGTGTCCACCTTGTCGAGCAAAGACTTGATGACGCCGAGCTTGTCGCTCACCTTGGCCCCGCCGAGCACGGCCACGAAGGGCCGGCGAGGCTCCTCGAGCAGGGTGGAGAGCACCTCCACCTCCCGGGCCAGGAGCCGCCCGGCGGCACTGGGCAGGTGCTGGGGCGGGCCGACCACCGAGGCGTGGGCCCGGTGGCAGGCGCCGAAGGCGTCGTTGACGAAGAGGTCGTGGCCGTCCACCAGGCGCTTGACGAACGCCTCGTCGTTGGACTCCTCGCCGGGGTCGAAGCGCAGGTTCTCGAGCAGCTCGACGTCGGGGTTCAGCTCGGACAGGCGCTCGCGCACCGGGTCCAGGCTGTACTGGGGGTCGGGCTTACCCTGGGGCCGGCCCAGGTGGGTGCAGGCGTCCACCGTGGCCCCGTGCTCCTGGAGCCACTCGATGGTGGGCAGGGCGGCCCGGATCCGCATGTCGTCGTCTATGCGGCCGTCGGAGATGGGGACGTTGAAGTCGACGCGGAGGAGGACCCGCTTGCCGGAGGGGTCGGGCAGGTCCTCGAGGGCGGGGACGTCCTCGGTCACTGGTTGGCGGCGCCCACGAGCTCCACCAGGTCGACCAGGCGGTTGGAGTAGCCCCATTCGTTGTCGTACCAGCCGCAGACCTTGACCAGGTTGCCCAGGCTCATGGTGAGCCCCGAGTCGAAGGTCACCGAGGCGGGCGAGCCCACGATGTCGGTGGACACGATGGCGTCCTCGGAGTACTCGATGATCTTGGCCATGGGGCCCTCGGAGGCCGCCTTGCGGAAGGCCTCGTTGACCTCCTCCACGGTGACGTCGCGCTCGAGGACGGCGGTGAAGTCGGTGATGGACCCGTCGGGGATGGGCACCCGCAGGGCGGTGCCGTCCAGGCGGCCGTTCATGGACTGCAGGACCAGGCCGGTGGCCCGGGCCGCCCCGGTGGACGAGGGCACGATGTTGATGGCCGCCGACCGGCCCCTGCGCAGGTCCTTGTGCTGGAGGTCGAGCAGGTTCTGGTCGTTGGTCATGGCGTGGACCGTGGTCATGAGGCCCTTCTGCACGCCGAAGGCGTCGTCGAGGACCTTCACCATGGGGACGAAGCAGTTGGTGGTGCAGGAGGCGTTGGAGACCACCTTGTGCTTCTCGGGGTCGAACGTGTCGTCGTTGACACCCACCACAAAGGTGGCATCGGCGCCGCTGGCGGGGGCGGACACCACCACCCGGGGCGCTCCCGCGTCCAGGTGCTGGGCCGCCTTGTCGCGGTCGGTGAACAGGCCGGTGGACTCCACGACCACGTCCACGCCCAGCTCGCCCCAGGGAAGAGCCTTGGGGTCGCGCTCGGCCGTCACCCGGATGATCTTGCCGCCGATGCTGATGCCGTCGTCGGTGGTGCCCACCTCCTCGCTCAGTCGGCCGAGCACCGAGTCGAACTTCATGAGATGGGCCAGGGTGGCCGGCGAGGTGAGGTCGTTGACGGACACGATCTCGATGTCCGAGCCCCGTTGCAACACGGCCCGGGTGAAGTTGCGCCCGATCCTGCCGAAACCGTTGATCCCCACCTTGATAGCCATGTGTCCTCCCCTGTTCTCGGTTCTACGGTGCTCTTGGGACTATCCGACCAACGCTTCCAACGCGGCCGCCAACCGCACCGGGTCGTGGGCCGAACCGCCGGGCCGGGCCACCAGCTGCTCGACGCAGCGCACGGTGGGACGGCCGACGGGAAGGGCGCCCGGATGGTACAGGACGGTGTCCACGTCGAGCCCGTGGGCGCTCAGGGCGGCCACGTGGTCCGCCACGTCGTAGCCCGCCGTCTCCGGCGGCTGCTCTCGGAGGTTGCAGACGTAGACCTTGCGGCCCGGGGTGGTGGCCAACGCATCGCGCAGGGCGGGCACCGCCACCACCGCCAGGACGCTGGTGTACAGCGACCCCGGCCCGATCACCACCTGGTCGGCGGCGGCCAGGGCGGCCAGGGCCTCGGCCGGCGGCTCCGGGTCGGCGGGGACCAGGGACACCGATGCGATGGGCCCGGCGTTGGCCACCGCCACCTGCCCGGAGACCGATCCCCGCTCGCCACCCGACGACCCCGGACCACCCGGCGCCACCACCCCCCCGGGGCCGCCGGGGCCACCCGGCGCAGCGGGGCCGGCGCCGATGGTGGCCTTGAGGACGACCGGCTCCCGGGTGGCGGGCAGGACCCGACCGACCGCCCCCAGCAGGCGGCCGGCCTCGGCCACCGCACCCTCGAAGTCCCCGGTGGCGTCGGCCAGCCCGGCGATGACCAGGTTGCCGAAGGCATGGCCCTCCAGGTCGCCGGCCGAGAACCGGTGCTCGAATGCCCCGGCCCACAGCGACCCCTCGGGGGCCAGGGCCACCAGGCACTTGCGCAGGTCGCCGGGCGGGGGGATGCCGAAGTCGGCCCGCAGGCGCCCGCTCGACCCGCCGTCGTCGGCCACCGACACGATGGCGCACACGTCGTCGGCGTAGCGGCGGGCGGCCGCCAGGGTGGCGGCCAGGCCATGGCCGCCGCCCAGGGCCACGACCCGCGTCATCGCTGCTTCTCGATGTCCCGGTGGGACACGGCGGGGTCGAACCCCCTGGCCCGCAGCATGCGCCCCAGCTCCTCGGCGATCACAACCGACCGGTGCGTGCCGCCGGTGCAACCGATCCCGATGGACAGGTACGACTTCCCCTCCTTCACGTAGGCGGGCAGGAGGAGGGCGAGCAGGTCGTCCAGGCGGCGCAGGAACTCGTCAGTGTCGGGCTGGGAGCGGACGTACTCGCGAACCGGGGCGTCCAGGCCGGTGAGGGGCCGGAGGTCGGCCACCCAGTGGGGGTTGGGCAGGAACCGGCAGTCGAGCACCAGGTCGACGTCGAGGGGGAGGCCGTGCTTGTAGCCGAACGACACCACGCTCGTCTGCAGGCCCTTCTCGGTGTCGCGGGCGAACAGCTCGAGGAGCCGATCCCGGAGCTGGTGGACGTTGAGGTCGCTGGTGTCCACCACCACGTCGGCCTCCGTTTTCAGGGGGTCGAGCAGCTCCCGCTCCCGCTCGATCCCCTCCGACACCCGGTCGCCCTCCACCAGGGGGTGGCGCCGGCGGGTGTTCTCGTAGCGGCGGACCAGAACCTCGGTGGTGGCCTCCAGGAACAGCACCCGGACCCGGTCGGCCGTCTTGCGGAGCTGGTCGAGGGCGGGGGTCAGCTCGTCCAGGTAGGCGCCGGTGCCGACCACCAGGGCCACCCGCTCGATGGTGGAACCGGGAGCCTGCACCAGCTCGGTGACCTTGGACAGCAGGGCAGGCGGCATGTTGTCGATCACGAACCAGCCCAGGTCCTCGAAGCAGTCGGCGGCCTGGGACCGGCCGGCGCCCGAGAGGCCGGTGATGAGAAGGAACTCGCTCATCCGGAGCTCAAGGGTACCGGTCGCCGCTCGGCCACGAGCAGGAGGAGGCGGGGGATGGTGGCCGCCTCCCGGTACTCGGCGGCCCGGGCCAAGAACCCCGGTGGGGGCGGGGGCTCCTCCATGTGGGTGATGCCCAGGCCGGCGCCGGCCATGGCGTTGACGTAGCGCGAGAGCGGGCGGTGCACGAACGGCACGAAGATGCCCTTCTCGACCTCCTCCAGCGACGAGTCCTCGGTGAGGTAGGGCCCGATGCGCCAGTACTGCTCCTCAAGGATGTGGTCGTCGATCCAGCCCGAGCCGGGGGCCTGGAGCAGCGGGTGGTTGAGGAAGAACAGGAACCGGCCGCCGGGGCGCAGCACCCGCCCCACCTCCCCCAGGGCGACGTCGGAGTCGGTGATGTGCTCGAAGACCAGGCAGGCCACCACCGCATCCAAGGAGGCTGTCGGGAACGGCAGCCCACCGGCCTCGGCCCGGGCGTAGGCGGGGCCGCCCGCCCGGGCCCGGGCCACGTGGAGCTGGGCCCATACCGGGTCCACGCCCACCACCCGGCGGGCGCCGGCGGCGGCCGCCACCCGGGCCACCTGGCCCTCGCCCGTTCCCACGTCGAGCACGTCGGCGGCCCCGGCCAGGTAGGTGGCGGCCAGCGGGAGGATCTGCTCGGTGTACTCGGCGTCCGCCCCGTCGGTGAAGTGCTCCTGCCACCAGCCGGCGTGGGCCTCCCACAGAACAGAGGCCGGGAGCGCGTCCGGGTCAGGCACGGTCGTCGCCGGGCGACCAGCCCGGCGCCGGAGCAGCTGTGCGGGAGCTGGCGGGGGCCTGCGCCGCCGACCCTGTGGCCGGTCGGGCCATGTTCGGAGGGGCCGGCGTGGCCGGCCGGGCCGGGGAATGGAGGGCGAGGTAGGTGGCATCAGACACCGCGTCGGGGAGCCAGGGGAGGGCCCGCAGGTCCTCCAGGCGGGCGGCCTTGACGCCCCGGATGCCGCCCAGCTCGGCCAGCAGGCGGCGCTTGCGGGTGGGGCCCAGGCCGGGGACGTCGTCGAGCACGCTGCGGGTCATGCGCTTGGCCCGCAGCTGGCGGTGGTACGTGATGGCGAAGCGGTGGGCCTCGTCGCGGATGCGCTGCAGCAGGTACAGGGCCTCCGACTGGCGGGAGATCCGGACGGGGTCGGCCAGGCCGGGCACGTAGACCTCCTCGAAGCGCTTGGCCAGAGCGGCCACCGCGATCTCGTTCTCCAGGCCGAGCTTCTCCACCACGCCCAGGGCCACGGCGAGTTGGCCCTTGCCCCCGTCGACCAGGAGCAGGTTGGGCTCGTACGCGAACTTGCGCGG
>JBHELO010000135.1:0-41999 GCA_046263055.1 Acidimicrobiales bacterium
CTCGCCGAGCATCGGCCGGAGCGTCTTGCGCCGCACCACCCGACCCGCGGCCTGGTCCACCAGGCGGCCGACTTCCTCGCCGTCGATGGTCTCCTTTTCGAGGAGGGCCCTGGCCACAAGATCCAGCCCGCCGCGGTGCTCGCGCAGCGTGGCGCGGGCCTTGTCCTCCTGCTCGCGGAGGATGCGCTCGACCTCCTCGTCGATGACGCGGGCCGTCTCGTCGCTGTAGTCGCGGGAGTGCATGAGGTCCTCGCCCAGGAACACCTGGCCCTGACCGCCCCAGGCCATGGGGCCGACCCGGTCGCTCATGCCCCACTCCCGCACCATCTTGCGGGCCAGTTCGGTGCAGCCCACCAGGTCGTTGTTGGCACCGGTGGACACGGTGCCGAAGATGAGCTCCTCGGCGATGCGCCCGCCCAGGCGCACGACGAGGGAGTCCTGGATGACGGGGAGCTGGTAGATGTGTCGCTCCTCCAGGGGGAGCTGCTGGGTGACGCCCAGGGCCATGCCGGTGGGGAGGATCGTCACCTTGTGCACCGGGTCGGCGTGCTCCATGGCGTAGGCCAGGACGGCGTGGCCGCCCTCGTGGTAGGCGATGATCTCCTTCTCCTCGTCGGATATGGCCATGGACTCCCGGCGCTGGCCCATGAGCACCCGGTCGCGGGCGGCCTCGAAGTCCTCCATGTGCACGTGGGAGTCACCCCGGCGTACGGCGAAGAGGGCGGCCTCGTTGACCAGGTTGGCGAGGTCGGCGCCGCTCATGCCCGGTGTACCCCGGGCCACCACCGACAGGTCCACGTCGGGGTCGACCTTCTTGTCCTTGGTGTGGACCTGGAGGATGGGCAGGCGCTCCTCGAGGTCGGGGAGGGGCACGACGATCTGGCGGTCGAAGCGGCCGGGCCGCAGGAGGGCGGGGTCGAGGATGTCGGGGCGGTTGGTGGCGGCCATCATCACTACGCCCTCGGTGGTGTCGAAGCCGTCCATCTCCGACAGCATCTGGTTGAGGGTCTGCTCCCGCTCGTCGTGGCCACCGCCCAGGCCGGCGCCCCGCTTGCGGCCGATGGAGTCGATCTCGTCCACGAAGATGATGCACGGGGCCTGCTTGCGGGCCGTCTGGAACAGGTCGCGCACCCGCGCCGCCCCGACGCCCACGAACATCTCCATGAAGTCCGACCCGGTGATGGACATGAAGGGCACCCCTGCCTCGCCCGCCACCGCCCGGGCGATCAGGGTCTTGCCGGTGCCCGGTGGGCCCACCAGGAGGACGCCCTTGGGGATGCGGGCGCCGATGTCACGGAACTTGCCGGGCGACTTCAGGAAGTCGACGACCTCGGTGATCTCCTGCTTCACGCCGCTGTAGCCGGCCACGTCGTCGAAGGTGGTCTTGGGCTTCTCGGTCGTGTACACCTTGGCCTTGGAGCGGCCGATGGACATGATCCCCGCCATCTGGCCCTGAGCCCGCCTCCCCATCCACCACCAGAAGCCGATCAGCAGGGCGATGGGCAGCACCCACACCAGCAGCGACCCCCACAGGTTGTTGTTGGGCCCGTGGAAGTGGACCTTCACCCCCTTGTCGCGGAACAGGGCGAGATCCTCGTCGGGGATCTTGGACGGGCCGGTGGTCGTGAAGGTCTTGCCGTCCACCGTCTTGCCGGTGATGTGCGACGAGTCGTTGGTGACGTCGATCTCGGCGACCTGGCCCTTGGTGACCCGGTCCCGGAAGGTGGTGTAGTCGATGGCGTTGGAGGACGACCGACCCATCGACGACGCCAGGGCCAGGCCCACCAGCGCCAGGGCCACCAGGGCCCACACCAGCGGCCGGGGCCAGCCCGGGCGCCCGGACACGCCGGCCGGGCCGGTCCGGTCCTTGCGCGCGCCGCGAGGCGCTGGGGTCTGCGGGCTCACGGGGCAATGGTAGGCGGCGGCGGTCGCCTACCGGGACCCCGGCTGCCGCCCGCAGGCGTTCGGTCCTCCACGGGTGGCGGACCGGTGGCTAGCGTTCGGGTATGGACCGCCCCCGCCTCTGTGATCGTACGGCGTGTGGGGCGACGGCCACGGTCGCCCTCACCTTCCAGTACGCCAACCGGCGGGTCTGGCTCGACGACCTCCCGGCCGACCCCGACCCGTCCATGATCGAGCTCTGCACCTTCCACGCCGACCGGGTGAGCGTGCCTGTCGGGTGGTCCGGTGAGGATCGCCGGGCCGTGCCCCCGGTGGTCAGCGAGCCGCTCGCCGGCTGATCCGGCCGTCGCGTCCCCGGGCCGTACGCTCGGCCCGTGAGCGCGCCCAGTGCCGAGCGCCCCCGATGGGGGATGGGCGACGCCGCCCTCGGCATCGTCGTGGGGGTGCTGCTCTCGAGCGTGGTGGCCAGCGCCTGGCTGGCGGCCAGCGGCGGCACGGACCTCAGCCTGGGCGGCCAGGCGCTGAGTGAGATCGGGTTGTGGGTGGGCCTGGTGGGCGCCCCCCTGTGGGCCTCCTGGCGCAAGGGCGCAGGGCGGCTGTCCGAGGACTTCGGGTTGCGCCTGCGGGCGCCCGACCTGGCGGTGGGGGTGGTGGTGGGGGTGCTCGGGCAGGCCCTGCTGGTGCCGGTGGTGGCCTTCCTCGTGTCACCCCTGGTCGGTCACCCCGACACGTCGGGCCCGGTCAACGACCTGGTGTCGGGGGCCCACGGGGTGGGCCTGGCCGGCGTGGTGGCGTTCGTGGTGCTGGGCGCGCCCATGGTCGAGGAGCTGTTCTTCCGGGGTCTGGTGCTGCGGTCCCTGCAGCGGCGCTTCCCCGACGCGGTGGCCGTCCCGGTGTCGGCGGTGATCTTCGGGCTGGCCCACCTGCAAGCCTTGTCCGCCGGGGGCCTGCTGGTGGTGGTGGCCAGCCTCACCGCCCTGGGGGTGGTGCTCGCCCTGTTGGCGGCGCGCACCGGCCGCCTCGGCCCCGGCATGGTGGCCCACGCCGCCTTCAACGCCTACACGGTGTGGTTCCTGGTCGTCCGCTGAGCCCACGCCCGCGATGCCAGCGGTGCCCGGCGGTCGTTTCCGATATTGGGCCTCAAGCTGGCGGCCCAACGTGCCGATACGGAGAGGAGCCCAGGAGGGCCAAGGGAAGGGGAGTCGCCATGAGGTGTCCTACCTGCCGCGTGTCTGACCTCACCGAGATCAGCCTCACGCTTCGCGGAAACCACGTCACCATGCACTCGTGCTCGCGCTGCGAGACACGGTGGTGGGACGAGCAGGGGGAGAAGGTGGCCCTGCGCCACGTGCTCCACCTGGTGTCGCCCGACTGAACGGGGCCGCTGAGCGGTCTGACCGGCCGGGCCGCTCCCGGGATGCCAACATAGCCACCATGGAAACCATGACGGCTCGGGCCCGCAGGCCCAAATGGTGGAGCCGCCCGGACGGTGACGGCGCCGGCGGGGCGCGCCAGGTCCCGCTGGAGGCGTGGATCACCTTGGTGGTGGTGGCGGCAGCGGTGGTCTTCACCCTCATGCAGCTGCAGCCGTCGCTGCTCATCAAGAACACCACGCCGGCGGGTGGCGACACCGGGGCCCACGTGTGGGGCCCCGACTTCATGCGCCACCATCTGTTCACCCACCTCCGGATCACCGGGTGGGCGCCGTCGTGGTACGCCGGTTTCCCGGCCTACGTCTTCTACTTCCCCCTGCCGGCGTTCATGATCGCCGTGCTGAGCTACCTGCTGCCCTACGGCGTGGCGTTCAAGTTCGTCACCGTGCTCGGCCTGCTCACCCTCCCGGTGGCGGCCTGGGCCTTCGGCCGCCTCTCCGGCATGCGCTTCCCCGGCCCCGCCCTGTTGGCCGTGGCCACCGTGCCGTTCATGTTCTACTCGGGCTTCTCCCAGGCCGGTGGCTCGTTCAGCTTCACCATCTACGGCGGCAACATCGCCTCCACGTTGGCCGGCGAGTTCTTCTTCTCCATCAGCCTGTCGTTGGCGCTCGTGTTCCTCGGCGTTCTGGCCCGCAGCCTCGACACCGGTCGCCATCGCGCCCTTGCGGCCGTCCTGCTGGCCGCCACCGGCCTGAGCCACATGCTGCCGACGGTGTTCGCCCTGGTCGGGGCGGGCCTGCTCCTGTTGCTGCGGCCCAGCCGGGCTCGGGCCAAGCTGTGGCTCACGGTCCTGGCCATCGGAGGCCTGCTGGCCGCCTTCTGGACGGTCCCGTTCCTCCTCCGGCTCCCCTACAGCAACAACATGGGCTGGGAGAAGCTCACCGAGTACCAGAAGAACCTGTTCCCGCCCAACATCCGGGGCATCGTGGCCATGGCCGCGGTGGGGGCGGTGGCGTCGATCGTGTACCGCCGCCGCACCGGCCTCCTGCTGGTCGGGCTGGCCGCCGTCTCCGTCGCCGTGTTCGTGGGTGCCCCCCAGTCCCGGCTGTGGAACGCCCGGGCCCTGCCCTTCTGGTACCTGACCATGTTCCTGTTGGCGGGCGTGGCGGTGAGCGAGGCCGCCCTCCTGCTCGGTCGGCTGCTGGCCGCCGACGTCGACCGCCCGCCCCGCCAGGTCCTCCTGGCCGCCCCGGTGGTGGCCGCGCTGGCCGCCTGGATCTTCGTGGGTGCCCCCCTCGGCGTGCTGCCGTCGTGGGCGCCGTCGCCCTCCAGCCCCGAGTCCGGGTTCCTGCCCTCGTGGGCGAAGTGGAACTACAGCGGCTACGAGGGCAAGGCCGCCTACCCCGAGTACAGGGCCATCGTCGACACCATGGCCAAGGTCGGGAAGACCAATGGGTGTGGGCGGGCCAACTGGGAGTACGAGTCCAGCCTCGACAGCTACGGCACGCCCATGGCCCTGATGCTGCTGCCGTATTGGACCAAGGGCTGCATCGACTCCATGGAGGGCCTGTACTTCGAGTCGTCGGCCACCGTGCCGTACCACTTCCTCTCCGCCGCCGAGCTCTCCAAGGCGCCCTCCAACCCGATGCGGGACCTGCCCTACAAGAGCCTGGACGTGGCCGCCGGGGTACGCGACCTCCAACTCCTCGGCGCCCGGTACTACATGGCCTTCTCCCCTGACGCGGTGGCCCAGGCCCGGGGCAACCCCAACCTGCACGAGGTGGCCGAGTCCCGGACCGGCACCCGGGACTGGCACGTGTTCGAGGTGGCGGGCGCCGACCTGGTGGCCCCGCTGGCCTTCCAGCCCACCGTGGTGACCGGGGTGAAGGGCGGGGCCAGGGGCTGGCTCGACGTTGCCGTCAACTGGTTCACCGATCCCACCCGCCGCGACACCCTGCTGGCCGCCTCCGGCCCCAAGGACTGGCCCCGCGTGCCCGTCACCTACCACGCCGGCACCTCGCCCAGCGGCACCAGCACGGTGGTGGGCTCCACTGTGTCCGTGGGGGCAGCGGCGTCCCCCGCCGTCCCCCAGGTGCAGATCCGCAACATCCACCAGGGCGACGACGACCTGACCTTCGACGTGGACCGCCCCGGTTCGCCCGTGCTGGTCAAGGTGTCGTACTTCCCCAACTGGCAGGCCTCGGGCGCCAAGGGCCCCTGGCGGGTGAGCCCCAACCTCATGGTCGTCATTCCCACCTCCACCCATGTGCGCCTCCACTACGGGACCACGCCGGTGGACGTCGGTGGGTGGTTGCTCACCCTGGCCGGCGTGGCGGCGGCGGTCCTGGTCGTGCGCCAGGGCCCGGCGGTGGTGGACGATGGCGCCGCCGGTGGCGATGAGGGCGAGGGGCCGCTGCCCGAGCCGGCGCCGGCCGGCGAGCCGGTGGACGGCGCCCGCCCCGACGACGAGCTGGAGACGGTGCCGCCCGGCGTCAGCCGGGCGTCTCCCGCCGCCGACCCCGGGCGGGGCGCCGCACCCTGATCCGGAGGCACCGGGGGCGGGGATTACCGTACCGGCGTGCATCTCGGGTACCGGGGCGGTCGCCAGGCCGACGACGACAGCCTGGTCGAGGAACGGGCCGGGGGTGAGGCGGCGGCGGCGTCGCCCGCCCGCGTCGACGCCCGCCGCCGGGTGTCGGGGTGGCAGGTCGCCGCCGCTGTCGTGGTGGCGACGGGCATCACCGTGCGCTTCACCGCCCGCTCGCATCTGTGGCTGGACGAGGCCCTGTCCGTCAACATCGCCCGGCTGCCCCTGGGGCGCATCCCGGCCGCCCTGCGCCACGACGGGGCCCCGCCCCTCTACTACGTCCTGCTCCACGCCTGGATGTCGGTGTTCGGCACCGGCACCATCGCCGTGCGGGCCCTGTCCGGCGTGTTCTCGGTGGCCAGCTTCCCGCTGGTTTGGATCGCCGGCCGGCGCGTCGGCGGGCGCCGGGTGGCGGCCGCCGCCACCCTTTTGTTCGCGGCCTCCCCCTTCGCCGTGCGGTACGGCACCGAGACCCGGATGTACTCGCTGCTCACCCTCTTGGCCCTCGGAGGCTGGTTGGCCATGGGTGATCTGCTCCGGCGGTTCTCGTGGTCCCGGGCGCTGGCCGTGGCCGGGGTCACCGCCGCCCTCCTGTACACGCACTACTGGTCCATCTACCTGCTGGCGGTGGCGGCCGGGGTAGTGGTCCGGCGGGCTTTCAAGGGGCCGAGGAGGGACGAGGCCCGGCGGGCGCTGGGGGCGATGGCGGCGGGGGGCGCCCTCTTCCTGCCGTGGGCCCCGTCCTTCCTCTTCCAGCTGCGCCACACCGGCACCCCGTGGGCGGGAGCGGCCACGCCCCGGGTGCTCTTCGACACCGTCTTCCAGTTTGCCGGCGGGTTCTGGGACCCGGGCTTCGTCCTCGGCCTGCTCAGCTGGCTGCTCATCGTGTTCGCCCTCTTCGGGCGGCCGGTGGACGGCCGTCGCATCGAGCTCGACCTCCGCACCCGGCCCGAGGGGCGGCTCCTCTTCCTGGCCGGCTTCGGCACCCTGGCGGTGGCGGTCGTCGCCGGGGCGGTCACCCGGTCCGCCTTCGCGGTGCGCTACGCCTCAGTCCTCTTCCCGTTCCTGCTCCTGCTGGTGGCGCTCGGCACCGAGGCACTGGCCGACGTGCGGGTGTTCCGGGCCACCGTGGCGGTGGCGGTGGTTCTGGGCTTCATCGCCATTGTGCCCAACGTGGTGGGCGACCGCACCACCGCGCCCAAGGTGGCGGCCATCCTCCGGGCCCAGGGCCGCCCGGGCGACGTGGTGGCCTACTGCCCCGACCAGCTGGGGCCGGCGGTGAGCCGCCTGCTGGGGCCGAAGACCGGCCTGGTACAGCTCACTTTCCCCGGCGCGGGCACCCCCGATCGGGTGGACTGGGTGGACTACCAGGCCCGCAACCACGCCGCCACCACCGCCCCGTTCACGTCGATGCTGCTCGAACGGGCTGGCCCCGACCACACCATCTGGCTGGTGTGGTCGCCCGACTACCGGACGTTCGGAACCAAGTGCACGGCCCTGGGCGACCGCCTCCAGGCGGCCCGGCCCGACATCGACCGGGTGCTCAAGATCCAGACGAGGTACTCCGAGCACCCCGGGCTGATCCGCTACCGGCCGGGAAGACAGCCGCCCGCAGGTACCTGAGCCACGGACCGGCGCGTGGTCCCCTCACGACGCCCCGGGCGGACACGCGCCGCTTCGCCCGCCCCGGGGGGCGAGCCGCCCCCGGAGGGAGGCAGCCCGCCCACCGCCGGGGGTGGCGCCGGCGTGCGGCGGGACGTCATGGCCGCCCTGCCCGCCTGGGTGGTGGCCCGGCTGGTGGTGCTCGGAGCCCTGGTCCTGGCCCACGTGGTGGCGTCCAAGGTCGGCACCCGGGTGCCCGGCTTCCCCGCCCGCCTCCACCGGGGCCTGCTCTCGTGGGACGCCCGGTGGTACTGGGACATCGCCCACCGGGGCTACGGCGCCCTTCCCGACGAGAGCCTGCGCTTCTTCCCGCTGTACCCCCTGGCCGCCCGAGGGTTGTCCGTCCTGTTCGGCGGGCACACCGGGGCGCCGCTGCTCGTGTTGGCCAATGCCGGTGCCCTGGCCCTGGGCGCCCTGATGCACCGCGTGTGCCTGGTCGAGACGGGCGACGCCCGCCTGGCGGTCCGGGCGGCGTGGCTGGTGGCCCTCGTCCCGCCGTCGTTCGTGATGGTGATGGGCTACAGCGAGCCGGTGGCCATGGCCCTGTCGGTGGCCTGCGTCTGGGCCCTCCGGCGCCGCCGCTGGGGGTGGGCGGCATTGGCCGGCCTGGCCGCCGGGCTCACCCGGCCGGTCGGCATCCTGTTGGCCGTGCCGGCCGCGGTGGAGGCGGCCAGGGGCCTCCGCCGCGCCCCCGCCCGTGAGCGGGGGGCCCGGGCGGCGGCCGTGGTGGCGCCGTTCGTCGGTGCCGGCTCGTTCCTGGTCTGGGTGGGCGTCCGCTTCGGCGACGCCCTCCTGCCCTTGCACGTGCAGGACCGGGGCTACCTCCGGGGCGGCTTCGAGGACCCCGTGTCGTCGGTCGTGCGCTCCACCGCCCGGGCCCTGCGGGGGTCGCCCGGCCTCAACGCCATGCACCTGCCTTGGGTGGCGGTGGTGGTGGCCCTCACGGTGGTGGCCTGCCGACGATGGCCGGCGGCCTACGGCGCCTACGCGGTGGCATCGCTGGTGCTGGCCCTGTCGGCCCGCAACCTGGGATCGTTCGAGCGCTACGGGTTCGGCGCCTTCCCGGTGATCCTGGCCCTGGCGTCGCTGACCGCACCGGCGTGGGCCGAGCGGGCCGCCCTCACCGTGGGCGCCGCCCTGATGGCCGGCTACGCCCTGCTCGCCTTCCTCCTGTACTACGTGCCCTGAGCTCCCCCAGTGGCGGGGTCAGGTGGCAGTCGGGGTCCGCACCGGGGGGGCGGCGGTGGGTGCCGCGCCCGAGGAGCGTCGCCGTTCCCCGGAGGTGACTATCAGGAACACGAGCCCGACCACGAACAGGGCGGCCGCCGCCCCCAGCAGGCCGGCGGCCCACGGAGACGTGCCCGTCCCGGCCCGCTTCCCGCCGAAGGCCTCGGCGGCGGGGGCGTAGCGGACGCGGGTGAAGTAGATGTCCTGGGCCGCGGTGGTGGGGTTGCCGTTGCGAGTGTCGTCCCAGGCCACGTCCACCGCCCGGTCGGTGGAGACCAGGCCGAGGGGGCCGTCGATGGAGCCCGTCGGCCGGGGCCCGAACGTGCGGTCGATGGCCCGGTCGTTGAGCTTGGCGTTCTTCGACCAGGTGCGCCCGCCGTCGGTGGACGAGGCGTGGTACACGTCCTGCAGGCCGCCGTCGGTGGCGCCGTCCTTGTACGTCGGGTCGTTGCGCCAGTCGTACCAGGCCACGTCCACGCGCCCGTCGGGCGCCACCCCGAGGGTGGGGAACTCCTCGGGGAAGTCCCAGTCCCGCTTGGGGTCGCCGTCGTTCACCTTGACCGGGGCCGACCAGGTGCGGCCGCCGTCGCCGGAGCGCATGGACAGGATCTGGGGCACGCCGGTGCCCAGCTCCTCCCACGCCACGTAGACGTTCCCCGTCTTGGGGTCCACTCCCGGGGAGGGGGCGCTCAGCCAGTCGGAGGTCGAGGTGGCGGACTTGCCGTCGGCCGGCCCGGACTGGGTGTGGATCGGGTTCACGGTGAACGTGCGCCCGTGATCCCGGGACGTGGAGAGGAACAGGTGGGCGGGCGGGGCCTTGCCCGGGTCGGTGCCCCGGGTGGACTGGCCGAAGAAGGCAAGGAGGGAGCCGTCCTTGGCCTGGGCCAGGTAGGGCTCGGTGGTGCACTGGTCCACGCCGGGCGCCATGTCGACGGGGCCGCCGAAGGTCTTGCCGCCGTCGGCGGAGACGGCCAGCCATGGCCGGGCCAGAGCCCGGTTGTCGACCAGGCGGCACCAGATCGAGGTGGACGACCCGGTGATGGCCTCGGGCATGTTCCAGATGCCGTTGTTCGACCACCACGACACGTACACGCGCTGGGGGTCGGTGCGGTCGACCACGATCGAGGGCATGGCGTCGGCCCCGAACTGGTGGGCGGCGGGGTCGGGCCCGATCCGGGGGAGGGCAGTGGTGTCCCACGTGATGCCCAGGTCCGTCGAGCGGGCGAGGAAGATCCGCTGCTGGTAGGTGGTGGGCTGGAACCCGCTGAAGGCGTAGTACAGGGTGCCGTCGGGGGCGAAGGCGAGGTCGGCGATGACGCCGGTGTCGGCGAACCCGCACCCCGGCCAGTCGGGCGGCGTGGTGGGCTGGGCCGCCTCCGACCAGCTGAGGCCACCGTCCCGGGAGACGTGCACGCCGCAGCGCGACGAGTAGGCGTCGCTGTCGGCCTCCACCAAGGTCTGAGGGTCGGTGGGCGACACCGCCAGGGCCGGTGTGGCGTGGCCCCGCCCGGCGCCGGGGTCGGCGGTGACCTGCACCGCGGCATCGACCCGGGGTGACGTGGCGGCGGCCGCCGCCGCCCCGCCGGCCAGCAGCGCGGTCAGCCCGACGGCGACGGCGCCGCCCCCGACCGCCGATGGTCCCCACACCCGACGACGACCCACTGGTCCCTCCCCACGACGCCCGAATTGCGAGTGGCAAGCGTCGCGCCCCCCGTGCCGCCTGTCAGTAGAGGACGCCGGCACTTAGCGCCAGCCGGACGGCGGCCTACCGGGGAGCGGTGGGGGCGCGCGGCCCGAGGACGACCCGGTAGGCGGTGTCGTCGATGGAGGTCGGACCCATGGCGTGGGCGACGCCGGACTGGAGCATGCGATGAAGCCGCCAGGTGGCCTCGTCCACCACCTCCAGTACGTCCTCGTGGCGGGCCACCCAGCGCTCGTGCACCTTGCGGCACCACAGGTGGTAGTTGTGGCGGTCGTTGTCGATGCGAACTATCTCGAAGTCGTTGCCGGCAACCGCCTTGGTGAACGACGGCAGGTAGACCATGCGGAACGTGCCGGGCCAGATGTGGCGGGTGATGGTGGAGGCGATGCCGAAGCGGCTGCGCGAGGAGGCGAAGTCGCAGTAGACGCGGCCGGTAGGGGTGAGCAGGCGGGTGACCCCGGCCAGCGTCCGGTCGTAGTCGGAGAGGTCCTCGATCACGCCCATCATGCTCAGCGCGTCGAAGCGCCGGCCGGGCTCGAAGGTGAAGAAGTCCTGGTACAGCACCGTGGCCTCCAGGCCGTCCTCGGCCAGCCGGGCCGTCGTGTAGGCGAGCTGGTCGCGAGAGAGGGTGATGCCGGTGACCTGCACGCCCCGGGCCGCGCAGTAGCGGGTGAAGCCGCCCCAGCCGCACCCCACGTCGAGCAACGAGTCGCCCTCCTTGAGGCCCAACCAGGTGAAGGCGTACTCGAGCTTGCGGGCCGACCCCGCCTCGAGGGTGTCGTCGTCGCCGTCGTAGATGCCCGGCGTGTACACCGACCAGTCCCGGTCCAGGGCCAGTGTCTGCACGTTCTTGGTGTCGTAGTGCTTGGCGATCCACTTCGGGTTGAGCCGGGTGCGCCCGACCAGCAGCGGCTGCACCTGGGCCCAGGCGGTGATGGCCCAGTGGCGGTCGGCCAGGAGGTGGCGCAGCTCCATGACCGAGAAGAAGTCACCCTCGAAGTCGAGGTCGTCGCGCATGTAGGCCTCGGCCACCGCCAGCTCGGAGAGCGACGCCACCGCCTCGAGGCCGGCAGGGGTGCGGATCACCACCGTGAACATCGGGTCGCCGGTGCCGAACCGGGCCACCTCCCCGTCCGGGCCGCGCAGGCACCACGGGAGCGCGTCGGGGCGCCCACCGCCCCTGATGGTGGCGACCACGCCGTCGAAGGTGGCGGCCGCCCGGGACCGGCCGAGGAGGAACGCGGGGGCCATCAGCGGGGCGTCCCGCTGGCGCGACCGGCAGTGGCAGCAGGTGCCCGGCGCGTCCGGCCCGCCGCCCGCCCGATGGGCGCCGGGCGGGCGGTGGCCGGAGCCGGCGACGGGGTGGCGGCCGGGAGGGCGGCGTCGTCGAGGACGAGGAACTCGCACCACAGAGGTATGTGGTCGGAGACCTTCCAGCTCACCTTCTCCCGGGTCAGATCCGGGTACACGAGAGGGACGAAGTCGAAGCCGCCGGCCCGGCCGGTGTAGCGCAGGGTCAGCAGCGGAGTGCCGTCGGGGCCGTCGAACCACGCGATCTGGTCGTAGAACCCCTTGTTGGTCTCGAAGATGGTCCGGGCCACGCCGTTGAGCTCGTTGGGCGGGTGCAGGCCGGTGGAGGTGAACGCCTGGTAGGCGGGGCTGCCCGAACGGTCGATGTTGAAGTCGCCCAGGGCGATGAGGTTCTGGCCCCACGACGCGATCTCGGCGGCCCAGTTGCGCATGAAGGTGGCGATGCCCACCAGCTCGGGGATCCGGTCGGCGGCGATGCTGCCCCACATGACGTGCAGGGTGACGAGGATGAAGGTCTTGCCCCCCGAGAAGAAGCTCACCGCGTAGGGCGTACGGGCGAACTGGTGGCTGAGGGTGGTCGTGCCCTTGACCTTGGTGTCCTCGTCGGACAGGACCAGCTCGCAGGCCAGGCCCGAGAGCTTGACCCGGCGGGTATCGAACACGAAGGCCAGGCGCTCGTCGTTGCCGGCCTGGCCCCGGGTGACGTCGGTGAGGATGAAGCTCCAGGCCGGGCCGAGGTCGTGCATCATGTGGCGCAGACCCCGCAGGTTGTCCTTGACCTCCTGGATGGCGATCACGTCGAAGTGGGACACGATCTCGGTGATGACGGCCAGGGCCCGGAGGTCGCGCGACGGGGTGGCCGAGGGGGGTGCCGACCAGCTGTCGGTGAGGTCGCCGAAGGCCCGGATGTTCCAGGTGCCGATGACCAGGTTGCGGTCAAGGTTCTTGGAGGGGAGCTGGGCGTCGAGGGCGGCCCGCAGCCCCGCCACCTCGGCGGCCACCCTGTCGGGCATCGGCCCGGGATCCTCGGGTGCCGGTGCTGGCTTGACCATGGCTCACCCTTCCGGGGCGCCGGCCTTCGGCGCGCCGCCGCGATGCTACGGCGCGCCGGCCGGCGGTCGGTGATGTGCGGGCGGGTGGTGGCGGCCCGGCCGCCCGACCTCCTGGCTGCCATCCTGGGCGCCGCCCAGGTGGTGGCGCCCGACCTGGGGCCCCGGTGGAACGTGGCTCCCGGCGGCCCGGTCTACGCGGTGGCGGGGGTGGCCGCCGGCGGCCCCGCGGGCGAGGCCGGGCCCGCCGGGGAAGCGTCGGCCGGCCGCCGGCTGGGGCTGATGACCTGGGGTCTGCTGCCGTCGTGGGCGCCCACGCCCGCATCGGGGCCCCGGCCCGTCAACGCCCGGGTGGAGTCGCTGTTGAGCCGGCCCCATTTCGCCGGCGCCCTGGCCGCCCGGCGATGCCTGGTGCCCATCGACGGGTTCTACGAGTGGGCCACCGGCCCGTCGGGGGCCCGCCGGCCGCACTTCCTCGCCGCGCCCGACGGGTCGCCGCTGGCCGTGGCCGCGGTGTGGGACCGCTGGTCGGGGGAGGGCGAAGACCGCCCGGTGCTGTCGTGCGCCCTGGTGACGGTGCCCGCCAACCCCGACGTGGCGCCCCTGCACGACCGCATGCCGGCGTTGGTGGCGCCCGCCGAGTGGGACGAGTGGCTCGATCCCTCCAACCACGACGAGGACCGGCTGTTGGCGCTCCTGCGCCCTCCGCCGGCGGGCACGCTGGCCGTGCGCCCGATCGGCCGCCGGGTCAACAGCACCGCCAACGACGGCCCCGAGCTCCTCGACGTCGTGGAGCCGGAGCCCGGGCCACTCACGCTGTTCGGGTGAGCGGCCCGGAACGGATGGTGCGCGGGCGCTGAAGGCAGGGAACACCTATTGACACCTATTTGCCGACGAGCGTACCGTCCGCGCTTGTAGCGGGTGGACTCGGGCGGCCTCGACTGGAGGGCGGTGGACGGCATTTCGGTCGTGGGCGCTGCCGTTGAGACGCCGGCGTTCGGGCCTAGTCACCACCTCGCGCATTGCGTATGCCGACGCACACCCGTGGACAACGGGTGTGAAAGGGGGGGCACATGAAGAGCAAGCTGGTCGTGGCGGTGGCCGCGGTGTCGGCGGTGATCGGGATGGCTGCCGCGCCGGCCTATGCCTCCTCCCGCTCGTCCTACCTGTACTGGACCGATCAGGCCGGGAACATCTCCCATTACAACGTCGACACCCACGTGTTCTGGGGAAACGAGCCGCCGGCCACCGGCGTGTACTTCGCGGCGTCCACCCACTGGTTCAGCACCGTCGGCGGCGGGGTCGGCGGGTATGTCGGGCTGCAGTCCGTGAACGGTGCCCACAAGATCATCTTCTCCACCTGGGGAGCGACCTCGGGGTCGTGCTACAACCTCGCCAACTGCGAGTCGGGCACGTTCAACGAGAGCGGCGGGACCGGCTGGCGGGTCTTCGCGTCCTATCCGTGGAGGGTCGGCGTGGACTACCGACTCCGGCTGTGGCAGACCGGGTGCGGCTACGTAGCCGCCGTGCTGGACAGCAGCACGGGCGTGGAGACCCAGTTCGGCAGTGAGTGCGTCGCCGGTCTGATCGCCTCCGTGGACAGCTTCTTCGAGCCGATCAACGACGCCGGCCCGGTGACGGTGTACATGGGCATCGTGCGCTACGACGGGGGCGCCTACGTCGGGCTAGGGACCACCGCCACTGCCTGCGCCTCGTACTTCGGGGGCGAGTGGTGGAAGTTCCCGATCCCCTGTTGAGCCGCCTGCACCGCTGACTCGGCCGGCTCCCGGCTCGTCCCCGGGGCCGCCGCCGTCACTGAGGTGGCCACCCCGGCGCCGTCGGTGGCCACCTCGCCGGCGGCGTGCCGTACACTCGTGCGTCGTGCCGGGAGGTCTCGTCAACCGCCTCGGCGCGGACGGGGCCACCGGCCGGGATCCCCATGAGCGGCCGGGGCGGGCAGGAGCGGTCGCCACCCGGTCGTCGGATCGTCGGTGAGCCCCCCGGAGCCCCGCGCCGCCAAGCTGACGGTGTTCGTTCCCATGTGGAACGAAGAGGACTACATCGCGGCCACGGTGGCGGCCACCGAGGAGGTGTGCGACCAGCTGGTCGCCGACCGCGAGATCGGCGACTACGAGGTGCTGGTCGTGGACGACGCGTCCACCGACGCCACGCCGTCACTGGCGGCCGAGCTGGCGGCGGCCGACGCTCGCATCCGCGTCGTGACCCACGACGTCAACCGGGGTCTCGGAGGGTCCATCAAGACGGGGTTTGCCCACGCTCGTGGGGACCTCGTGCTGTACACCGACGCCGACCTCCCCTGTGACATGGTCGAGCTCCGGAAGGCGTGCCGGCTGTTGCGCTACTACGGCGCCGACATCGTCAGCGCCTACCGCCACGACCGCACCGGCGAGGGCCCGCGGCGAGCCGTGTACTCGTGGGTCTACAACTGGCTCGTCGCCGCCGTCTTCCGGGTCTATGTGCGAGACGTCAACTTCGCCTTCAAGCTCTGCCGGCGCTCGGCCGTCGACAAGCTCACGCTGGTCAGCGAGGGGTCGTTCATCGACGCCGAGCTCCTGGTGCGGGCCAAGCGGGACGGCCTCAAGATCATCCAGTTCGGGGTCGACTACTTCCCCCGCTCATCGGGTGTCTCCACCCTCTCCTCGGGCTCGGTGATCGCCAAGATCCTCGTCGACATGGGTGCCCTGAGGAGGGAGCTCCGCGACCAGGAGGCCCGCTCCGGGCCGGGCCGGCGCCGGCCCGGATCATGGCGACGGTCGCGGCGATGAGCGACGAGGCGACGGCCCAGCGGGCGCCGATCCTGATCGTGAACGCCGACGACTACGGGCTCACCTCCGGAGTGTCGGCCGGTATCCTGCGGGCCCATGGAGCGGGTGTGGTGACGAGCACTTCCGTGCTCGCGGTCGCCCCTGCCTTCGCCCGGACCGCGCCGTGGCTGGCCGACCATTGCCGTCTCGGCGTGGGTGTCCACCTGGCGGCGGTGGGGGAGGACCCGCCGTTGCTGTCGGCGGCCGAGGTCCCGACCCTGGTCGATCGCTCCGGCCGGTTCCCCGCCTCGTGGCGCGTCCTGCTGCCCCGCCTGCTGGCCGGGCGGGTGGACCCCGACGACCTCAGGTCCGAGTTCACGGCCCAATTGGAGGCGGCCCAGGGGTACGGCATCCAGGTCTCGCACCTGGACACCCATCAGCACGTCCACCTTTGGCCGAGTGTCGCCTCGGTCGTCATCGACCTCGCCCGGCGGACGGGCATCGGCGCGGTGCGGGTCCCCCGCTCGCACCGGGCGGGCCTCGTGTCGATGGGGCTCAACCGCCTGGCCGGCCGGTTGGCGGCCGCCGCCCGGTCCAGCACCCTGCGGTACCCGGCCGACGCCAGCGGGCTGGACGAGGCCGGCCGGTTCGATCAGCCGGCCCTGGCCGCCGCCCTGGACCGCTTCGTGGCCAGCGGCGCGGCCAGCGCCGAGGTCAACGCCCACCCGGGCGAGGATGTCGACGGCGAGCGTGACCGCTACCGGTGGGACTACCGCTGGGGCGAGGAGCTGGCCGTGCTGACCAGCACCGAGGCAAGGCGGGCGATCGAGGAGCGGGGCTTCACCCTCGGCACATACGCGAGCCTCGCCCCGTGAGCCGCCGGGGCGGTCAACGCCTCTTCGGATGGTGCTGGGTGGTCATGGGGGCCACCGCGGTGGGAGCCGCCATGCGCCGCCGGGCCCGGCGCTCGAGGACGGCCGTCGACCGCCGCCCGGCCGGCCCCCGGCCCCGCGCACCGGGCACCTACCGGCTCAGCGTGGTCGTCCCCGCCTACCACGAGGCGAATCGGATCGCCGACACTGTGGCCCGCCTCAAGGCAGCCCTGGCGGTGGCCGAGGACGGCGGACCGGTGGAGGTGGTGGTCGTCGACGACGGGTCGGGCGACGGCACCGCGGACCGGGCCCGGGCGGCCGCCGCCGACCAGGTGCTGGTCCTCCCCGCCAACCGGGGGAAGGGCGCCGCCGTCCGAGCCGGCGTTCTGGCCGCCCGTGGTCGCACGATCGCGTTCATCGACGCCGACCTGTCCTACCGGCCCGAGCAGCTCCTGAAGCTCCTGACCGAGGTCGAGGGTGGCTTCGACGTCGTGGTGGGCAGTCGCCAGCACGCCGAAGCCACCACCGACGCCCGGGGTTGGAGGGTGCGCAACCTGAGCAGCCGGGTCTTCAACGTGCTGACCCTCGCCATCCTGCTGGGCCGGTACCGGGATACGCAGTGCGGCATCAAGGCCTTCCGGTCGGATGTCGCCCGCCTCCTCTTCTCCCGGGGCCACGTCGACGGCTTCGCCTTCGACGTCGAGCTCTTCCATCTCGTCGAGCACTACGGCCTGACGCTCCGCGAGGTCCCGGTGGACCTGTCCGACAGCGACCGGTCGACGGTGCGCTTGGGGCCGGAGGCGGTGCGGATGCTGTCGGATCTCTGGCGGATGCGCAGGTGGGCCAGACGGGGGTGCTACGACCGGGTCGAGGGGTGCGGGGCGCCAATGGAGGCCGGCGCGTCCCGGCCGGTAGGGTGACCGGCGTGGGCTCCCTCGGCACCGTCTTCAAGGCGTACGACATCCGCGGCACCGTCCCCGACCAGCTCGACGCGGGGATCGCCCGGTCGGTGGGCGCCGCCTTCGCCCGCTTCACCGGCGCCCCCCGGGTGCTGGTGGCCCGGGACATGCGCGACTCCGGACCCGCCCTCGTGCGGGCGTTCACCGAGGGCGTCACCGCCGCCGGGGCCGACGTGGTGGACCTGGGGCTGGCCTCCACCGACCTGCTCTACTTCGCCGCCGGCCACCTCGGCTCGCCGGCCGCCATGTTCACGGCCTCCCACAACCCGGCCAAGTACAACGGCATCAAGCTGTGCCTGGAGGGGGCCCGCCCGGTGGGCCAGGACACCGGCCTGGCCGAGATCAAGGCCCTGGCCGAAGCCGGCCCCGACGACGGCGCCGGGTCGTCGCCCGGGTCGGTGTCGGGGCTCGACCTGCTCGACGAGTACGTCCGCCACATCCACTCGTTCGTGGACCGGTCCCTCCTGCGGCCCCTGCGGGTGGTGGCGGATACCGCCAACGGGATGGGCGGCCTGGTCGTGCCCCGGGCCTTCGCCGGCCTGCCCTTCGAGTTGGAGGTGCTCTACCCAGAGCTGGACGGGTCGTTCCCGAACCACCCGGCGGACCCCATCCAGCCCGAGAACCTCAAGGACCTCCAGGCCCGGGTGCTGGAGACGGGCGCCGACGTGGGCCTGGCCTTCGACGGCGACGCCGACCGCGTCTTCCTGGTGGACGACCTGGCCCAGCCCGTCTCCGGCTCCACCACCACGTCGCTCGTCGCCCAGGCCCTGCTGGCCGTCAACCCGGGGGACTCGGTCATCTACAACCTGATCTGCTCCAAGGCGGTGCCCGAGGTGATCGCCGAGAGCGGCGGCGTCCCGGTGCGCACACGGGTGGGTCACTCGTTCATCAAATCGGTCATGGCCGAGACGGGGGCGGTCTTCGGCGGGGAGCACTCCGGCCACTACTACTTCCGGGACAACTACCGGGCCGACTCCGGCCTCATCGCCTCCATGGTCGTCCTCCAGCAGCTCTCGGTGCACGACGTCCCCCTCTCCGACCTGCGCAAGCCGGTGGAGCGCTACGCCGACTCGGGGGAGATCAACGTGGAGGTGCCCGACCCTCTGGCGGTCATCGACCGGGTGGGCGCCGCCTTCCCGGCCGCCGCCCTGGACCGCACGGATGGGCTCACGGTGGACTCGGGGGACTGGTGGTTCAACCTGCGCCCCTCCAATACCGAGCCGGTGTTGCGCATCAACGTGGAGGCGCCCACGGTGGAGGCGTGCCGGGACCACACCGCCCGCCTGATCGGGCTCGTCAAGGAGGGGGCGTGACCGTGGCACTCGACCCGCTGCTGCTCGAGATCCTGGCCTGCCCGGAGGACAAGGGCCCGCTGCTGTACCTGGCCGACGAGGACGCCCTCTACAACCCCCGCCTCCACCGCCGCTACGCGGTACGCGACGGCATCCCCGACATGATCATCGAGGACGCCGAGACCGTGGACGACCAGGAGCACGCCCGCATCCTGGCCAAGGTGGAGGCGGAGGGGATCCGGCCCACGTTCGACCCCGGCCCCCCGGCGGGGGCCGACGCGGGCAGCGGGTGACGGGCGCATCGTGACGGGCACCCGGGCCACCGTGGACACCCAGGGCATGCTCGACGCCGTCGCCTCCCTGCCCGAGCAGGTGGCCGAGGCGCTGGCCGTCCCCCGCAGCTACGACACCCTGCCCGAGCGCGACGACGTCGAGCACGTAGTGGTGCTGGGGATGGGCGGCAGCGCGCTGGCCGGCGAGGTCCTGCAGGCCGCGGCCGGCCCGTTCCTGCCCGTGCCCCTCCTCGTGTTCCGCAGCTACCACGTCCCCGCCTTCGTCGGCGAGGGCACCCTGGTGTTCGCCATCTCCTTCTCCGGTGACACGGAGGAGACGGTGGAGGGGGCCACCGAGGCCGCCCTCCAGGGCGCCCGGGTTGTGATGGTCACCGCCGGCGGGGAGCTGCGCCGCCTTGGTGAGTCGTGGGGCGTTCCCGTCATCCGGGTCCCCGAGGGGATCCCCCAGCCCCGGGCCGCCCTGGGGGCCATGGCCGTGCCGCCGATGCTCCTCCTCGAGGACATCGGCCTGTTCCCGGGGGCGTCACACTGGGTGGATGGCGCCATCGAGCAGCTCCACGCCCGGCGCGACCAGCTCGTCCGGCCCGACAACCTGGCCGTCGACCTGGCCCGCCGCATCGGCCGCACCATCCCGCTGTTCCACGGCGGGGGCGGCCTGGGGGCGGTGGCCGCCCACCGCTGGAAGACCGACGTCAACGAGAACGCCAAGTCACCCGCCTTCTGGAACGCCCAGCCCGAGCTGTGCCACAACGAGGTGGCGGGGTGGGGCCAGCACGGAGACGTCACCCGCCAGGCCCTGACCCTCGTCGGACTCCGGCACGACTTCGAGCACCCCCAGGTGATGCACCGCTTCGAGCTGACCTACCAGCTCCTCGAAGAGGTGATGGCGGGTGTGGAGGAGGTGCGGGCCGAGGGCGACGGCGAGCTGGCCCAGCTCCTCGACCTCATACTCGTCGGCGGCTTCACCACCGTCCACCTCGCCCTCCAAGAGGGGATCGACCCCGGTCCCGTCCCCGCCCTCGACACCATCAAGCAGGCCCTGGCCACCTCCGCAGGAGAGCGGCGGCGGTCGGCCGACACCGAAGGAGCTCTGCCGGAATGAGCCACGACGTCACCGATCCCGACCTCGCCGCCCTCGGGCGCCAGCGCATCGCCTGGGCCGACACCCACATGCCCGTGCTCACCAGCATCCGCGAGCGCTTCGCCAAGGAGCGTCCCCTCGACGGCGTGACCATGGGTGCGTGCCTGCACATCACCACCGAGACGGCCAACCTGCTGCGCACCCTGGCCGCCGGCGGGGCCCGGGTGGTGGCCTGCGCCTCCAACCCCCTGTCAACCCAGGACGACGTGGCCGCCTCCCTCGCCCTGGACGAGGGGATCGACACCTACGCCCGCAAGGGCGAGGACACCGAGACCTACTTCCGCCACATGGACGCGGTGCTCGACGAGCACCCCCAGGTCACCATGGACGACGGCTGCGACCTGGTCTCCCGCCTCCACACCCTGCGGGCCGACCAGGTGCCCGAGGTCCTGGCCGGCACCGAGGAGACGACCACCGGCGTCATCCGCCTGCGGGCCATGGAGGCCGACGGCGCCCTGCGCTTCCCCATCGTGGCCGTCAACGACGCCGACACCAAGCACATGTTCGACAACCGCTACGGCACCGGCCAGTCCACCCTGGACGGAGTCATCCGGGCCACCAACGTGCTGCTGGCCGGCAAGGTCGTGGTGGTGGCCGGCTACGGATACTGCGGCAAGGGCGTGGCCAGCCGGGCCCGGGGCATGGGCTCCCAGGTGGTGGTGACCGAGGTCGACCCGCTGCGGGCCCTGGAGGCGGTCATGGACGGCTTCCGGGTCGAGCCCATGTCGGTGGCCGCCCGTGAGGGCGACATCTTCATCACCGTGACCGGCGACCGCGACGTGCTGCGGGGGGAGCACTTCGAGGTCATGAAGGACGGCGCCATCCTGGCCAACTCCGGCCACTTCGACATCGAGATCGACCTGGGCCGCCTGGGCGAGATGGCGGCGGGCGCCCGGCGCGAGGTGCGGCCGTTCGTCGAGGAGTTCCTCGTGGACGACCGCCGCCTGCTGGTGATCGCCGAGGGCCGCCTGGTCAACCTGGGCGCCGCCGAGGGCCACCCGGCGGCCGTCATGGTCATTAGCTTCGCCAACCAGGCCCTGTGCGCCGAGTGGGTGCTGGCCAACCGGGGCACCCTGGAGCCCCGCGTGTACGACGTCCCCCGTGACATCGACGCCGAGATCGCCCGCCTCAAGCTCGACACCATGGGCATCGACATCGACGTCCTCACCCCCGAGCAGGCCGAGTACCTGTCGTCCTGGACGGTCGGCACGTAGTTCCTGCACGGGAGGCACCCTGCCCTGCCGACACCGGGACCTGTCACACCCCGCCCGTAGGGTGGCGGCGTGCTGCTGCCCGTCACCTGCCCGGTGTGTGGGGCGCGCGGCGCGGCGCCCTGCGCCGGCTGCCGCTCCCGGTTGGCACCGCCGCCCGCCCTGCCGCCGCCGGTCGGGCTGGACCGCTGCGTGGCCGCCGTCGCCTACGACGGTGTGGGGCGGGAGCTGGTGGCCCGCCTGAAGTACCGCAATGACCGAGCCGCCCTGCCCTTCCTCGCCGCCGCAGTGGCGGCCGCCGCCGGCGGCGAGGGCGTCGACGTCGTCACCTGGGCGCCCACCACCGCCGCCCGTCGGCGCCGGCGGGGCTTCGACCAGGCCGAGCTGCTGGCTCGGGCGGTGGCCCGCCGCCTGGGCCTGCCGTGCTCGTGCCTGCTCCGGCGCCGGCCCCCGGCCCGCCGGCCGGGAGGCGGCGGAGGCGCAGCGGCCCAGACCGGGCGGTCGGCGGCGGAGCGCTTCGCCGGCCCCGCCTTCGCGGCCCGTCGACCCATGGCCGGCGCCCGGGTGCTGGTGGTTGACGACGTGGTCACCACGGGGGCCACCGCTACCGCCGCCGGCATCGCCCTGCGGGCGGCGGGGGCGGTGTCGGTCACGCTGGCGGTGGCGGCCCGCACGCCGCCCGGCCGGGCGTCCCGTCTCCCGTCGCCGGACGTACACTCGGGAAGGGTCGCCGCCGCCGGTCGCGCCGGTGGCCCGTGACCCGACGACCGGCCCACAGCGGCGAGGAGGGTGTCCTGCCCAGACGGTGGCCGACACGAGGGCTCCGAGGGCGGTCCGCAGTCCCGGCTCGCCCGCAGGTGTCGAGCCCGCGGTGCCGATGATGCACGCTGAAGGGAGTGCGATGGACGTGACCATGCAGTGCCGCAACGCCGAGGTGCCCAAGGGCCTGCGGGCGGCGGCCCGGGAGAAGGTCACCCGGGTGAGCCGCCATCTCGACGGCTGGGACTCCGCCGAGATCCACCTGTCGGAGGAGCGCAACCCCCGGATCGCCGACCGGGAGGTGTGCGAGGTCACCCTGCGGGGCCACGGCCACGTGGTCCGGGCCCGCGCCGCCGCCCCCGACGCCATGGCCGCCGTGGACAAGGCGGTGGAGAAGCTCGAGCGCCAGGTCGCCCGGCTCAAGAGCCGCCTGGTCGGCCGCTCCCACCCCCGCCACGCCGCCGTGCACGCCAACGGGTCCGGCGCACCGGTCACGGCGGCCGCCGACGGCCTCGAGCCCGACGACGACAGCGGCGACACCGGGCCCCGGTTCGTGAAGTCCAAGCACTTCTCCACCAAGCCCATGACGCCCGAGGAGGCGGTGCTGCAGATGGACCTGGTGGGCCACGACTTCTACTTCTTCGTCAACGCCGACACCGACCTGGCCACCGTCGTCTACCGCCGCAACGACGGCGACTTCGGCCTGATCGACGGCGGCTAGCGGGCGAGGGACATGACCGACCCCGCCCCCGCCGCCGAGCCCATCCGGGTGCTGGTGGCCGACGACCACGCCCTGTTCCGCCGCGGGCTCATGATGGTGCTGGAGGCGGAGGGTGACATCCAGGTGGTGAGCGAGGCGCCCGACGGTGAGGTGGCGGTGGCCAAGGTGGCCGAGTTGGCCCCCGACGTGGTGCTCATGGACCTGCGCATGCCCCACCTGGACGGCATCGAGGCCACCCGCCGGATCCGGAACGCCTTTCCAATGACCCGCATCATCGTGCTGACGGTCAGTGACGAGGCCGACGACCTCTTCGCCGCCATCAAGGCGGGGGCCAACGGCTACCTCCTCAAGGAGGTCTCCATCGAGGAGGTGGCCGACGCCGTGCGGGCGGTGATGGCCGGGCGCAGCCTGGTGTCGCCGGCCATGGCCGCCGCCCTGCTGGCCGAGTTCGGGACGGCACCGGTCCCTGGGCCGGCCACCGGCCCGACCGGTCAGGAGCTGGAGGTCCTGCGGCGGGTCGCCCGGGGGTCGGGCGAGGCGGAGATCGCCGCCGACCTCGGGGTCACCGAGACCACCGTGCGCAACCACGTGGCCAACTCCCTGGCCAAGCTGCAGTTCCGGGCCCGGGTCCAGTCCGCCCTCCGCCGCGACTGACGGGCCGGACAACCGTCGGCTCAGCCCGTCCCGGGTGCGGCGGCGGCCGGCGGGGCATCGGGCGGGCGGATGCGCTGGGCCACCATGATGTCCTGGTGGTCGTAGCGGACGGCGAACTGGCCGGCGAGCAGTGAGTCCAGCAGGGCGGTGTCCTCGGGCGACAGGATTCGGCGGTCGAGGAGGATCCACTGGACTCCGGCCGGGTCGTCGAGGTGCTCACCGCGCACGCCCCAGTTGACGTCCTTCCAGGGAACCGGCCATTCGTAGATCTTTGTACGGTGGGTCATGTGCGGCGCGTACTGATAGTGGACGGTCGCGGCCGCCCCTTTGGGCACCAGGGCGACGGCGGCCGCCTTGGCCCCGGCGCGGGAGTCGGGCTGAAGCGGCCAGTACCCCATGCGGTACTGCGTGCTGACCGGCGACGGCCCCCAGGCCACGGTGGCGGCCAGCGACGTGGCGGTCACCAGCCCGATCAGGAACGCCCGGATCGTGGGCGTGCGGCCGAGCAAGGCAATTGCTTCGACAGTGGCCAAGACGGCGGCGGCCAGCACGAGGGCCGCATAGTGATATTTGATCTCCCGAACGTACGGAAAGGAGGAGACGGTGTTGATGGCAAGCATCGGGGCGCCGATGAGGAAGGTGGGCAGGGCCACCAGGGGCAGGAAGGCGAACGGGCTCAGCATCATCCGGTAGTAGTCCAGACGGTCCCGGCGAGTGACGACATCGAGCACTTGGCCGGGATGCGTCAGCATCCTCGTCGCCACCGCGCCGGGCGAGTTGCCGAACTCACCGAAGAAGGTGTCGTAGAACGGGCCGATCCCGTTCGCGGCGGGGATGATCACGCGAGTGGCGACGAAGAACCAGGCGGTCGACAGGGCGGCGACGACGAGCCCGATCCGACGGTCGCCGCGGGCGGCGATGAGGAGGCCCATCACGGCCATGGCCAGCGCCACGTCCTCCTTGCACGCCACCGCGACCAGGGCGCTGAGGGCGAACCACCGCCAGCGACGGGTGCGGGCCGCCCAGTAGGCGAAGAGCACCGGCGCCACTGCCAGCGCATCGGGGTGGAAGAACTCCCAGGTCATGAACTGGTAGCTGGGATGAAGGAGGATGACCGGGGCCAGGGCGAGCGCCGGCCAGCGGGCCCCACCGAACAGGTCGCGAGCCAGCAGGTAGACGGCCACCGCGCCCGACGCCTGCGCCGCCACCTGCACCACGAGGAGGAGGTGGGGACCGCCGCCGAACCAGTAGAAGGGCACCAGGAGGAGCAGGATGGGGTTGACGTGATGGCCGAAGAAGTTGAGGCCGCGGATCGTGATGAAAGGCTCGTGGAACCGGGACAGGAGCCAGATGGCCTGGTCGTAGATGCCGAGGTCGAACCCGAAGGTGCCGAACCGGTCGTGGCGCTGGAGCCCGAGATGGATGAACACCAACGACCACGTCAGGCACACGCCAGCCAGGATCCAGGGGATGGCATCGCGGTGTCGCGTCCGCGGAGCATCGGCGTCGGGGTCGGCTGCCTGTTCGATGGGCGCCGCGTCCGACCCCTCAGTGCGAACCACCTGGAGATTCTGGCAGAGCCCGCCTTCGGGACTCGGGTGGCCCCATGGCGGGCCGGGCAGGCGGGGCGGGCGCCGATGGCGGCCCGGGGCACGTCGTCGGCCGGTGGGCGGAGACTCGGGTCGTGACGCCCGGTGCTGCGCTCCCGGTGGATCCTTGCCTGGCCGTGATCATGCCCTGCTACAACGAGGTCGCCACCCTGGCGGCGGCGGCCACCCGGGTGCTGGCATCCCCCTACACCCGCGAGCTGGTGATCGTCGACGACGGCTCCACCGACGGCAGCCTGGACGCGGCCCGGGCCCTCGACGACCCTCGCGTGGCGGTGGTCCCCCAGGACCGCAACCGGGGCAAGGGGGCGGCCGTGCGCCGGGGCATCGAGTGGGTGGCGGCGTCGGCCACCGCCCCGTTCGTGCTCATCCATGACGCCGACCTGGAGTACGACCCCGCCGACTTGGCGGCCCTCGTCCAGCCCCTCCTGGACGACCGGGCCGACGTGGTGTACGGGTCGCGCTTCGTCGGTGGAGCCCCCCACCGGGTGCTCCACTTCTGGCACTCGGTGGGCAACAAGGGGCTGACCATGCTCTCCAACATGTTCACCGACCTGAACCTCACCGACATGGAGGTGGGGTACAAGGCGTTCCGCCGCGAGGTGCTGGCGTCGATCACCGTGGAGGAGGACCGCTTCGGCATCGAGCCCGAACTGACCGGGAAGATCGCCGCCGCCGGGCGCTGGCGGGTGTACGAGGTCGGCATCTCCTACGCCGGGCGGACGTATGCGGAAGGCAAGAAGATCGGTTGGAAGGACGGCATCCGCTCGGTGGTGTGCATCGTCAAGTACTCGCCCCTGGCCATCCGCCGGCGGGTCCGTGCGGGCCGCCGCCCGGGCACCCACCGGTAGACTGGCGGCCATGTCTGTCCTGTCCAAGGTCCTCCGCGCCGGCGAGGGCAAGAAGCTCAAGGCCCTCCAGTCGTTGGTGCCCGACGTCAACGCCATGGAGCCCGAGATCTCCGCCCTGTCCGACGACGCACTGCGCCACAAGACCGTGGAGTTCCGCGAACGCCTCGACGGGCTGGAGCCCGAGGAGATGGAGGAGGCCCTCAACGAGCTCCTCATCGAGGCCTTCGCGGTGATGCGGGAGGCGGCCAATCGGGTCATCGGCCAGCGCCACTACGACGTCCAGCTCATGGGCGGCGCCGCCCTGCACTTCGGCTGGATCGCGGAGATGAAGACGGGGGAGGGAAAGACGCTCGTCTCCACCCTGCCCGCCTACCTCAACGGACTCTCCGGGCGGGGCATGCACATCATCACCGTCAACGACTACCTGGCCACCCGGGACTCGGAGTGGATGGGCCGCATCCACCGCTGGATGGGCCTGGAGGTCGGCCTGATCATCCCCGACCACGAAGATCCGCAGTACAAGGGCCGCCAGTACGCGGCCGACATCACCTACGGCACCAACAACGAGTTCGGCTTCGACTACCTCCGCGACAACATGGCCATGTCCAAGGAGCAGATGACCCAGCGGGGCCACGTCTTCGCCATCGTCGACGAGGTGGACTCGATCCTGGTGGACGAGGCCCGCACGCCCCTCATCATCAGCGGCCGGGTCCAGGACGCGGCGGCGCTCTACTACAAGTTCGCCAGCATCGTCCGCATGCTGGCCCGCGACGAGGACTACGAGGTCGACGAGGAGAAGCGCACCGTCGTCCCCACCGAGGACGGCATCGACAAGGTGGAGCGGGCCCTGGGCGTGGACAACCTCTACGACGAGCTGTCGTCCAACTACGTCCACCAGCTGCAGGCCGCCCTCAAGGCCAAGGAGCTGTACAAGCGCGACGTGGACTACGTCGTGCAGCACGGCGAGGTGAAGATCGTCGACGAGTTCACCGGGCGCATCCTCGAGGGCCGGCGCTGGTCGGAGGGCCTGCACCAGGCGGTGGAGGCGAAGGAGCGCACCCGCATCAAGGAGGAGAACCAGACCCTCGCCACCATCACCCTCCAGAACTACTTCCGCATGTACGAGAAGTTGGGGGGCATGACCGGGACCGCCCTCACCGAGGCCGCCGAGTTCGCCCACACGTACGACCTGCCGGTGGTGCCCATACCCACCCACAAGCCGATGATCCGCCTCGACCAGCCCGACCTCGTCTACAAGACCGAGGAGGCCAAGTTCGACGCCGTGGTGGAGGACCTGGTGGGGCGCTACGAGTCGGGCCAGCCGGTGCTGGTGGGGACGGTGTCGGTGGAGAAGTCCGAGCGCCTGTCCCGGCTGCTGGAGAAGCGGGGCGTCCCCCACTCGGTGCTCAACGCCAAGCACCACACCCGGGAGGCGCAGGTCGTCACCCAGGCCGGCCGCCTGCACACCGTCACGGTGGCCACCAACATGGCCGGCCGGGGCGTGGACATCCTCCTCGGCGGCAACCCCGAGGGCCTGGCCCTGCTGGACGTGGCCGCCGACCCCGACCTGTACCCGGGGACCGAGGCCTACGAGGCCCGGCGGGCCGAGCTGACCGCCCGCTACGCCGACGAGTGCCGGGTGGAGGGCGAGAAGGTCCGGGCCCTGGGCGGGCTGTACGTCCTGGGCACCGAGCGCCACGAGAGCCGCCGCATCGACAACCAGCTCCGTGGCCGGTCCGGCCGCCAGGGGGACCCCGGCGAGAGCCGGTTCTACCTGTCGCTGGAGGACGAGCTCATGCGCCTGTTCGCCACCGGCGCCATGAACTGGGTGATGGGCAAGGCCCTCCCCGACGACGTGCCCATCGAGGCCAGGATGGTCAGCCGGGCCATCGAGAAGGCCCAGGGCACGGTGGAGGCCCGCAACGGGGAGATCCGCAAGGACGTCCTCAAGTACGACGAGGTGATGAACCAGCAGCGCAAGGTCATCTACAAGCGCCGCCAGGACATCATCGAGGGCGCCGACCTGCGGGAAGAGGCCATGTCCCAGCTGGCCGACGCTCTCGGCCGGGTGGTGTCGGTCCACTGCCCCAACGACTTCGCCGAGGACTGGGACCTCCCCGGCCTGCTCCACGACGTGGGCGCCTTCTTCCCCACCAAGTTCACGGCCGAGGAGCTGGCCCGGGCCACCAGCGCGGCGGAGATCGAGGAGGGCCTGTCGGCCGAGGCCGTCCGCTACTACGAGGCCCGGGAGGAGGAGCTGGGCCACGAGACGATGCGGGAGATCGAGCGCCAGGTGATGCTCTCCATCGTGGACCAGCGCTGGCGGGAGCACCTCTACGAGATGGACTACCTCCAAGAGGGCATCAACCTGCGGGCCATGGGCCAGAAGGACCCCCTGGTGGAGTGGCAGCGCGAGGGCTACGACATGTTCACCCTCATGATGGAGTCCATCGCCGACGACTTCGTGAAGTACGTCATGCACCTCGACGTGGTGGTCGACCAGCCCGCCTCGCCCGACGTTCGCAACGTGCAGTACACGGCGGCCGACGACCCCGTGCAGGGCACCGCCGGCGTGCAGCAGGCGGCGTTGCGGGAGGCGGCGGCCACCGGCGAGGCGGTGCCCGAAGAGGTGGCGGCGGCGGTGGAGGCGGCCCCCGCCCAGGTGGTGCGGTCCGAGCACGAGAAGCTGGGCCGTAACCAGCCGTGCTGGTGCGGGTCGGGCAAGAAGTTCAAGCTCTGCCACGGCAAGTAGGTGCACGACTTCTCCGACGAGCTTCGGGCCGAGCGCAAGCGCCTGTCAGAGCTGGCCACCGCTCTCGACGTCGACGGGAAGCGGAAGCGCCTGACCGAGCTGGAGGCGGCGGCCTCCGACCCCGGCCTCTGGGACGACCCCGACGCGGCGCGCGCGGTCACCACCGAGATGTCGCGCGTGAAGGACGACGTCGATCTGGTCGGTGGCCTGGAGGCCCGCGTATCCGACGCCGAGGTGCTCTTCCAGCTCGGCCGTGACGAGGGCGACGATTCCGTCGAGCCCGAGCTGGCGGCGTCGGTGGCCGCCCTGGGGCGCGACTTCGACGCCTTGGAGCTGCGCTCGCTGTACACCGGCGACCACGACGAGGGCGACGCAGTGTGCGAGGTGCACTCCGGCGCCGGCGGCACCGACTCCCAGGACTGGGCCGAGATGCTCCTGCGCATGTACCTGCGGTGGGCGGAGCGGCGGGGCTTCGAGGTGGAGTTGGACGAGGCGTCCTCGGGAGGCGAGGCGGGCATCACGTCGGCCACCTTCATCGTGCGGGGCCGCTACGCCTACGGCCTGCTGTCGGCCGAGAAGGGCGTGCACCGCCTGGTGCGCATCTCGCCGTTCGACGCCCAGTCCCGCCGCCACACCGCCTTCGCCTCCTTCGACGCCGTCCCCTTCCTGGCGGACGTCAGCGACGAGGTGGACATCGACGAGAAGGACCTGCGCATCGACACCTACCGGTCGTCGGGCGCCGGCGGCCAGCACGTGAACGTCACCGACTCGGCGGTGCGCATCACCCACCTGCCCACCGGCATCGTGGTGTCCTGCCAGAACCAGCGCAGCCAGCACCAGAACAAGGCGGTGGCCATGCAGATCCTCGGCGCCAAGCTGGCCGAGCGGGCGCGCCAGGAGCGCCGGGCCGAGCTGGAGGCCCTCTCCGGCGAGCAGCGCGACGTGGCGTGGGGAAGCCAGATCCGCTCCTACGTGCTGGCCCCCTACCAGCTGGTGAAGGATCTCCGCACCGACCACGAGACGGGCAACGTCAACGCCGTGCTCGACGGGGACCTGGACGGCTTCATGGAGGCGTGGCTCCGGTGGCGCCGCCGCACCGCGGGCCACTGAACCGGCCCGCAGCCTCTACGCGGAGTCCGGGTCGTCACCCCGTCTGGATGGTGCCCGACGTGGGCGCTCGAGGAGGCAATCGAGCTCGCCCAGACGGAGCGGGCGGTTCCGCCCAGCCGGGGGGTGGTTGCCCACCGACGGTGTGCCTGGCTAACGTGTCCTGTCGGCCGTCCGTCGGGACCTGCGCCGGCTCCCCCTCCTCATGATCCGGATCGAGAACGTCACCAAGACGTACAAGGGCGGCGTCACCGCCCTGCGAGGCGTCTCCCTCGACATCCAGAAGCAGGAGTTCGTGTTCCTCGTAGGCCCCACCGGCTCGGGGAAGTCCACGCTCATCCGGCTTCTCATCAAGGAGGACAAGCCCGACGGCGGGCGCATCTGGGTGGCGGGCAAGGACATCGGCCAGCTCAGCTCGTGGAAGGTGCCCCTCCTGCGCCGGAACATCGGCTGCGTGTTCCAGGACTTCAAGCTCCTGGTCAACAAGACGGCCTACGAGAACGTGGCCTTCGCCCTGGAGGTCATCGGCCGCCCGGCCCACGTCATCCGGGCCCAGGTCCCCCAGGTGCTCGACCTCGTGGGGCTGTCCAAGAAGCACGACAACCTGCCCCACGAGCTGTCGGGTGGCGAGCAGCAGCGGGTGTCCATCGCCCGGGCCTTCGTCAACCGGCCGCTGATCCTGCTGGCCGACGAGCCCACCGGCAACCTGGACCCGTCCACGTCGGTGGGCATCATGCGCCTGCTCGACCGCATCAACCGCGCCGGCACCACCGTGGTCATGGCCACCCACGACCACAACATCGTGGACACCATGCGCCGCCGGGTCATCGAGCTGGACCGGGGCTCCCTCGTGCGCGACCAGGCTCGCGGGGTGTACGGAGCCTTCACCTGAGCGTGGGACGGGGCGAGGCCGGGACGGCCGGGACGGGGAAGGCGGGCGCGCCGTGGCGATGAAGGTCGACTACGTCGCCAAGGAGACGGTCTCCAACCTCCGGCGCAACCTGTCGATGGCGTCGGCCGCCCTGATCACGGTGGCGGTGTCGCTGACCCTGGCGGGCGGGGCCCTGCTGGTGAAACGGGGCGTGGACCGGGCCACCATCCAGTGGCGCGGCAACGTGGAGCTGTCCATCTTCATGAAGCCCGACGCCGCCCCCACCGAGTCCGACGCCGTGAACCGCCAGCTCCTGGCCATGCCCGAGGTCAAGCGGTTCCACTACGTCTCCAAGCCTGACGCCTTCATCGAGTTCAAGAAGATCTTCGCCAACGAGCCCGACGTCCGCGACGCCATCACCGTGGACCAGATCCCACCCTCGTACCGGGTGGTGCCCCGCCGGGCCGAGCAGACCAAGCTCATCGGGGACCGGTTCAACAACACCGCCGGGGTGCTGCGGGTGAGCTACGCCAAGGACGAGGTGGAGGCGCTGGTGTCCATCACCAAGTTCCTCCAGATCATGCTGTGGGGTGTGGCCCTGGTGCTGCTGGGGGCGGCCGCCCTGCTGATCCTGAACACCATCCGCATGGCCATCTTCGCCCGCCGCCGGGAGGTGGCGGTCATGAAGCTGGTGGGGGCCACCAACTGGTTCATCCGGGTCCCCTTCATGCTGGAGGGCATGGTCCAGGGGGTGATCGGGGCCCTGGGTGCCTTCTCCCTCGTGTGGATCCTGCGCAGCTTCTTCCAGCGCTGGATCCAGGGGTCGCACAGCGATGTCCAGCTCTTCAAGCAGTTCCTCGTCACCGGCAGCGACGTGATGGGCACCGGCATCCTGCTGGTGGTCGTGGGGATGGTGGTGGGCACGGTCGGCTCGGCCGTGGCCGTCAGCCGCTTCCTCGACGTCTGACGGGGCCGCCCGCTGTGGGCCGCCGGCGGGACGCCCCGCGCTCAGCGCACCCAGGCGGACAGGAGCTCCTCGCTGCGCTCCGACCACTCCTCGGCGGTGAGGGCGAAGCGGATGTGGTCCTCCCACACGCCGTTGATGGCCAGGTAGCGCACGGCCACCCCCTCGTCTCGCAGCCCGAGCTTCTCGACCACCCGCCGGCTGGCCCGGTTGCGGGGGATGATCGCCACCTGCAGGCGGTGGAGGCGGAGGTCCTCGAAGGCGAAGCGGGCCACCGTGATCAGGGCCTCGGGCACGTAGCCCTGCCCGGCGCGAGCCTGGTCGATCCAGTAGCCGATGTAGGCGTTCTGGAACGGTCCCCGCTGCACACCGGAGACGTTGATCTCCCCGGCCAGGTGGCCGTCCACGAAGATGCCGAAGCCGTAGCCCGTGCCCAGCTGCCACTCCCGCTGGCGGGCGCCGCAGCGGGCCCCGAAGGCGGCCAGGTCGGAGGTGTCGTCGGGGTTCCCGGGCGGCGGAGCCGGCTCCCACTTCAGTAGCCACCCCACGTTGCGGCGCCGCACCTCCCGCCACTCCCGGAAGTCGGTGGAGGCGAGCGGGCGGAGGAGGACCCGGCGCCCCCGGAGCTCGTCGGGGATGGCGGTCACGGCGCGCCGAGGACGCTGGCCACGAGGCCGTCGAGGATGTCGGACTCGCTGACCAGGCAGTCGTCGTGGTCGAAGTAGCGCAGGATGGCCACCAGGATGGCGGTGCCGGCCACGATGACGTCCACCCGCCCCGCCTCCAGTCCGGGGTTGGCGGCCCGGGCGGTGCGCGTCTCGGTGGCCAGGGTGCGGAACACGTCTTCGGCCGCCTCCCGGGTGAGCGTGAAGTGGTGGACCCTGTGGCGGTCGTATGTGGCCAGGCCCATCTCCACCGCGGCCACGGTGGTGACGGTGCCCGCCAGCCCGACCAGGCGGCGGGCCTCGGCCGCCTCCGGCAGGTCCCGGGCCACGTCGTCGAGCCAGTCCCGGGCCACCGACAGGACCTGGGAGAGCTCCTCGGGCGCCGGTGGGTCCGAGTGCAGGTACTTCTCGGTGAGGCGGACGCAGCCCATGTCGGTGGACACCACACCCGTCGGCTCGGTGGTGCCCACCGCGAACTCGGTGGACCCGCCACCGATGTCCACCACCAGGAACGGGCCGTCGGCGGGGTCCAGCTCGGCGGTGGCGCCCAGGAACGACAACCGAGCTTCCTCGGCCCCGGGAAGGAGCTCCGGACGGGTGCCGACCGCCGCCTCGGCGGCGGCGAAGAAGGCGTCCCGGTTGGCGGCGTCGCGGGCGGCCGAGGTGGCCGTCATGCGCACCCGCCCGACGCCGTGGGTGTCCATGACCGCCCGGTACTCGCGCAGCACCGCCACCGTGCGCTCCACCGCCTCGTCGGCCATGGCCCCAGTGGCGTCCACGCCCTGGCCCAGCCGGGTGATGCGCATGAGGCGCTCGAGGGTGGCGCCCGACTCGTCGGCCACCAGCAGGCGGGTGGAGTTGGTGCCGCAGTCGATGGCCGCCACCGCGCTCATCGAGCGCCCTGCTCGGCCAGGCGGCGCGCCACCCAGCGGCCGACGGGGTCGTCACCCCCCGCCAGGTGCCAGGCGTAGTGGGCGTGGAGGCATTTGACGCCCTGGCCGGTGCCGCCCACCCCGCCCGAGGGGCGGGGGCCGGGGTGGTCGGGGGGCAGGGCGGCGTCGCGCTCGGCCGCGTAGCGGGCATGGGCCCGGCCCAACTCGCCGGCGTCCACCTCGGCGGCCGCCGCCCGCACCCCGCCGGCGGCCTCGACGGTGCTCACCAGGCGGCGCAGGCCGGGGTCGACGAGCCACCACCGGGTGGGCATGGGCGTGCCGTCGCGGAGCAGGGGGGCGTTGCGGATGACCACCGGGTTCCCGGCCGCGTCGCGCACGACCACCTCGAAGTCGCCGCTCGGCGGCCGGCCCAGGAGGGCCGCCACCGCCGCCCGGTCGGCGTCGTCGACGGTCGGCACCCGGCTCACGGAGCGTCCGGGAGCGACTTGCGCCGGTCCATCGCCTCCACCACCGCCCTGTGGCCCAGGAGCGCCCAGGCAGGCTCCCGCCGGTTCCTCACGAGTGGTCGAGCCGGGCCATCACCTGGCGAGCGTAGCGAGGACCGTCGCCCACCTCGTCGTGCTTGAGGAAGGCGTAGACGTCCCGTCCACGGTGGACGATGGCCCGGATGCGGGCCGCCCAGGCGTCCAGCTCGGCCCGGTCGTAGCGGCTGCGGCGGAGGCGGAGGTAGGTGAAGGGGCCGACGTCCAGGTCGGGGGCGTCGCGGCCCTCGGCCTCCACCAGGGCCAGGGTGGCGTCGTGGGCCTCCAGCCGGTCGATCACCTCGGGGACGGCCCAGGCCGGGCCCATGTCGAACGCCACGGGGGGTCGGGGGCCGGCGGGGAGGGCATGGAGGATGCGGTCCAGGCGGTCCAGGTCGGGCTGCTTCTGGGGGATGGCGAACAGCACCGGCCCGGTGCGGTCGCCGAGGGGCGCCAGGGCGTCGAAGAAGGCGGCCACCCTGTCCTCCACGCCGTCCAGGTCACGGCGGTGGGTGATCCCCAGGTGGGCCTTGGGGGCGAAGCGGAAGTCGGGCGGGACCTCGGCCGCCCACCGTTCCAGGGCGGTGGGTGCGGGCAGGCGCCGGTACGTGCTGTGGGCCTCGACCGCCGGGAACCGCTTGGCGTAGAACGGCAGCATCCGCGCAGGCGACGTGCCGTTGGGATAGAAGCGCCCGACCCACTCGACGTACGACCATCCACTCGTCCCTACCCGGGCCGGCACGGCGGGCGAGCATAACGGCGACCCCCGAGCCGGCGCCTCTCCCCGATTTGCGATCAGGGCCGGCCCGTCTGGGGCCGGCGCCCGGGTGGGGCGGCCCCGTCAGAAGACGTCGGTGAGGCGGGCCACCGCCGAACGCCACCAGGGCAGGGCCGCCGTCCGGGTGGTTCCCGCCGACGTCGGCGCCACCTGCTCGACGGGAGAGGGCGCGGCGGTGGCCGGCGGGAGGATGGCGAACACCGACTCGCCGGGGCGGACCAGGTTGTACTTCTCCCGGGCCAGTCGCTCGATCTCGGCGTCGGTCTGCAGCAGCCGGGCCTGGTCCTCCAGGGCGGAGTTGGCGGCGGCCAGCTTCCGGACGCGAGCCGCAGTGGCGGTGCGCTCCCGGCGCTGGGCGGCCAACGTGCGGGCCGGGAAGACGGCCAGCATGAGCACCCCCACCAGGGCCAGCACCGACAGTGTCAGCCACAGGCGGGTCCTCACTGCTCGCCCCGCCACGCCTTGATGGCCGCCCCACCCCGGTACACGGCCGACTCACCCAGCTCCTCCTCGATGCGCAGGAGCTGGTTGTACTTGGCCACCCGGTCGGTGCGGGCCGGGGCGCCGGCCTTGATCTGCCCGCAGCCGATGGCCACCGCCAGGTCGGCGATGGTGGCGTCCTCGGTCTCGCCCGAGCGGTGGGAGACCACCACGCCGAACCCCGAGCGGCTGCCGAGGGCGACGGTGTCCAGCGTCTCGGTGAGGGTGCCGACCTGGTTGAACTTGATGAGGATGGCGGTGGCCGACGCCTCGGCGATGCCCCGCTCGAGACGCACGCCGTTGGTCACGAACACGTCGTCGCCCACGATCTGCACCCGGTCGCCCAGGGCGGCGGTGACCGCCGCCCATCCCTCCCAGTCGTCCTCGGCCATTGGGTCCTCGATGGAGACCAGCGGGTAGGTGGCCACCAGGTGCTCGAGCCACCCCACCATCTCGTCCCGGCCCAGCGCCCGGCCCTCGCCCTCCAGGAGGTAGTCGGCCGTGTCCGGGCGCCACAGCTCGGTGGCGGCCAGGTCCAGGGCCAGGGCCAACTGGCGGCCCGGCTGGTAGCCGGCGGTGGTGATGGCCTCCATGAGGAAGCGCAGGCCGTCCTCGTTGGTACCGAGGTCGGGGGTGAAGCCGCCCTCGTCGCCCACGCCGGTGGCCATCCGGCGCGCCTGCAGCAGGTGGTTGAGCACGTGATACGTCTCCGCGCACCAGCGCAGCCCCTCGGCGAACGACGCCGCCCCCACCGGCACGAGCATGAACTCCTGCACGTCGATGGTGTTGTAGGCGTGGGCGCCGCCGTTGATCACGTTGCACATGGGCGTGGGCAGCACCGAGGCGTTGGCCCCGCCCAGCCACCGGTAGAGGGGGAGATCCAGCTCGTCGGCCGCCGCCCGGGCCACGGCCAGGGAGGTGGCCACCAGGGCGTTGGCCCCCAGGCGCCCCTTGTCCTCGGTGCCGTCCAGGTCGATCAGGGCCAGGTCCACGGCCCGCTGGTCGAGGGGGTCGGCCCCCCGCAGGCGGTCGGCGATCTCGCCGTTGACGGCCGCCACCGGGCCCTGCACGCCCGCGCCCCCGAAGCGGGCGCCGCCGTCGCGGCGCTCCACCGCCTCGTGGCGGCCGGTGGAGGCCCCCGAGGGCGCGATGGCCCGGCCCCGGGCCCCGGAGTCGAGGGCCACCTCCACCTCCACGGTGGGGTTGCCGCGCGAGTCGAGGACCTCGCGAGCCCGCACCTGGTCGATCGAGGTCATGGCGCTCCTGTGGTGCGGCGGTGCCTGTGGGCGCTGTTGCAGACGATGGCAGTGTTGCAGCAGGGGGCCATGTGGGTAAAGTTAACTCACTGCCGGCGGCGGTCAAAGGGTGGGGGCCCGATCTGACCGTCCGCCGGCTTTCTCTCGGCCCGGCGGGGCCACCTCCCCGCCCCGGTCGCCTGGTCGCCAGCGGCTGGCCCGCTCCGGCGGCTGGCTCCTGGCCCACCGGGCGCCGCCCGGGTCCGCCCCGGACCGGTCCCGGCCGTCCCTTTAGGCCCGGATCTCCACGGGGACGCCGAGGGGGAGGATGCCGGCCATCCGGGTGATGACGGCGTTGCTCACCCGGATGCAGCCGTGGCTGACGTCGTGGCCCAGGGCGGACGGGTCGTTGGTGCCGTGGATGCCGATCACACCGTCGCCGCCGCCGAAGCTGGTCAGCACGTCGGAGAAGCCCGAGAGGCCGTAGGCGTAGGGGCCATAGGGGCCGGAGGGATCGAGACGCCCACGGGCGTCGGTGGGCTGGATCAGCTCCTTGGTGTAGTACAGCCCCCCCGGGGTCGGTGTGTCCGAGGTGCCCACGCCCACCGGGGCCACCAGGGAGACGTCGTGGCCCGAGAACAGGGTGAGACGGTGGGCGCCCAGCTCCACCACGATGCTCCAGTCGTGCTCGGTGATGGTGACGTCGGCGGCCGCCACCCAGCCCCGGCTGCCGTTGGGCCGGGTGGGCAGGAGCACGTCGACCCAGTCGCCGGCCTGAGCGTTGACCAGGAACACCAGGGGCGCGCCCGAGGGTTGCGGGTTGCCCAGGCCCCGGGCCGGGGACCGGGGGTCGGGGGCGTCGTGCACCGCCACGGTGGGCACCACCGCCTGGGCCACGGCCGTGTGGGGATGGGCGGTGGCGGGCAGGGGCGGTGGGGGAGCGGGAGGTGGCGGCTCGGCCGGCCCGGGGTCCGCCGGCGGGGCGACGGTGGTCGTGGTGGTGGGGACGGGCGCCGGCGAGGTGGCGGCCACGGCCAGGCTGGGCGGGGGAGCGGCCAGGGACCGCCCACCGCCGCCGGTGCCCCCACCGAGCGACGGCACCACGGCCACCACCACGGCGACCACCCACCGGGCCGCCAGCCGGACCGCCGGCCCGGCCGCCGCCACCGAAGCCATGGCCGAGACAGGGATGGACCGCACCGCGTCGACCAGGGGCTGGGCCGCCTCCCGGACGTGGACGGCGGTGGCCTCGCCGCCACCGAGTTCGGCGCCGGCGCCCGCCGGGACGGTGGTGGGCGCCGGGTCGGTGGCGGCCGCCGCTCCCGCCAGGGTGTCGAGCCCGGCGTCGGCCGGCGGCGGGTTGGGACAGGCCCGCAGGGGCCACCGCCGGGCGCCACCGGAGTTGGACCGTGCCCCCCGCCGCCAGCGCAGGCGGCTTCCGGCCAGGGCGGCGGCCAGCGGGGCCGGGCCCAGTGACCGGCGCAGCGTGGTCCCCAGGTCGGCAACCTCGTCGAGGCGGTCCCGGCAGGACCCGCACCCGGCCACATGGTCGTCCACCCGGATGCGGGCGCCGCCGGGGAGGGTGCCGGCCACGTAGGCGCCGAGCTGGTCGACGGTGGGCTGGCACCGGGCCTCGGCGTGGTTGCGAACATGGGCCTGGAGGTAGCGCTCCCGCAGGCGGGCCCGGGCTCGCACCGCCAGCTGGGACACGTTGTTGGCGCTCAGGCCGAGCATGCCGGCCGCCTCGCGGGCGGGGACGCCCTCGACCTCGGTCAGCCACAGCACCGACTGCCACCGGGCCGGGAGGTCCCGGAAGGCGGCAGCCACCAACGACGAGGTCTCATCGGCGGCCAGCCGCTCGGGCGGCCCGGCCGCCGCCGCCGGCTGGTCGTGGTCGGCCATGTCGCCGGCGGGGGCGAGGCGGTCGGACCGCCGGAGGTGGTCGATGGCGGCATTGCGCGCCGCGGCCAGGAGGTAGGGCCGGAAGGCCGCCGCCGGGGCCCGCCGGGACGCCACTGCATCGAAGACGCGGGTGAAGGCGTCCGCCACTGCGTCGGCGGCGTCGTCGTCGTTGGACAGGACCCTGCGAGCCACCCGGTGGGCGGGACCGGCGTGGCGCCGGTACAGCTCGGCCAGGGCACTGCGGTCGCCGGCCCCCCCCGCCTCGACGAGGGCCGCGTCAGGAAGGTCGCTGGCCTCCCCCTCGACCCGAAGTCGCGTCGCTGCCATTCACCCCTGCCCCGGGCCGTGGTTCGGAGGTCGCCCAGCCCAAGGGTACCCCCACCCCGGGGCGAGGGTGCCCGTGGGAGCAGGCGTTTCCACCGGGCGCCCTCCCGAAACCTCCCGTCGCCCGTCATGTCCAGTGCCGGCTTCCGTGGGCTGCATCCACTGGGGGGCCAGGGGGCCGGCGCCCTCCCGGGCGGGGGCTAACGTCGACTCCTGGCGCCGGTCGGGCGGATGTGGGCCGGAGGCGCGAACGCGACCTGCACACCGCCGGTCGACACCCGGAGGAGCAAACGTGGCCAACAGCGACAACCGATGGGACGAGCACGAGCACGAGCCCATGCAGCACTCCCACCCCCACTACCACGTCACCCACAACTTTCGGGAGATGACCGGCGGCTTCGAGCACCTCAGCTCCCGGCACGAGCACGACCATGACCATTCCGCCCTGCGCCACAGCCACCACCCCCACGAGGACTTCGCCCAGGAGCACGAGGGCGAGGCCCACGTCCACGACCACGCCGAGCCGGTGAAGCCCCGGCCGGCCAAGGCGGCCAAGAAGGCGGCCAAGGCGGCCAAGGGGCCCGCCGGCTCCTAGCCGGCCGCCCCGGCCCGGCTCCTGCCCGGCCGCCGGGATGCAGAAGGGCCCCGGCATCGGGCACAATCTGTGAGGTCTAGGCCAGTCGACCCACAGAAGGAGTGCCCCAATGGCCCACCTCACCAGGTTCCTGCTCCAGGACCACGCTCGGATCTTCCGGGCCTTCGACGCCTACGGCCGTGACCCCAACAGCCTGCCGTTGGCGCTCACCGTGTGCAGCGAGCTCGACGTCCACACCGCCATCGAGGAGGAGCTCGTCTACCCGATCCTGCGCGACGAGATCGACGGCCGGGAGGCCGACTCGGCCGAGGCCGAGCACGAGCAGGCCAAGGAGCTGGTCGCCCAGATCCAGGGGCTCGAGCCGGGCGACCCCCAGCTGCGGGACCTGATGGCCAACCTCCAGCAGGCCGTGTCCGAGCACGTGGACCACGAGGAGGCCACGATCATCCCCAAGCTCCAGAGCCACCTGCTGGCCCGTAACTGGGACGTGGGTCGTCAGGCCTTCACCATGCGCCAGGAGCTGATGGGAGAGGGCAGCAACCGGCCGGCGGCCGCCTCCCGCCGGGTGGCCAACGCCGGCTGGAGCGGCGGCAGCATCGCCAACGCCGGCTGGTAGCCACCGCCGACCCGCCCCGGCGGTCAGGCGAAGATGGGGCCGACCGGGGGGTAGGCGGCAACCAGGGCGGCGCGCAGCTCGGCCAGGGTGGCCGGCGGGGCCGGGGGTGGCCCGGCCGACCAGCTCGTGTCGAGGAGCATCTCCTTGCCCCAGGCCACCACCGCCTCCGCCCGCCCGCCGGCGCCGGGGGCCAGCGCCTCCAGCAACGGCCGCCGCCCGTAGGTGAGGTCGCCCCCGATGGCCACCAGGTCCACCCACGCCGCCTCGGCCTCCACCACCGACCGCCAGGGGTCGTCGTGGTGGCGTTCGAGCACGACCAGGTCGGCCGGCCGCCCGGGGGCCAGCGTGCCGAGGTGGGCGTCGAGGCCGGCGATGGCCGCCGCCCCGGCGGTGACCATGGCCACCAGGGCCGGTGGCTCGAGTGGGCGCCCCTGGGCGGCCAGCACCCGGCCGGCCACCTTCAGCTCCCCCAGGAGGCTGGGGCTGCCGGTGGGCAGCCAGTCGGCCCCCAGCCCGAGGGGCAGGCCGAGGTCCAGGGCGTCGGCCACCCGGGTGGTGGCCCCGTAGAGGCGGAGGTTGGACTGGGGCGACCACACCAGCGAGGCGCCGGCGTCGCGGACGGCACCCAACTGGTCCCTCGAAAGGGCGGTCCCGTGGATGACGACGGTGGCGGCCGAGAGGGCGCCGAGGGCCACCATGCGGTCGAACTCGGCAGCCGCCTGGGGGTCGTCGGGGTGACCCTCGGCCACATGCAGGTAGAGCCGGTCGACGGTGCCGGCGGCCACGCCGCCGAGGATCGTACGCAGCCTGGCCATGCCGGCGGCGTCGTCGTCGGCCGGCACGTCCACCAGCGACCGGGCCCGGTGGGCGCCGAACACGAACAGGTCGACGTTGCGGACCAGCGACTCCTCGGGTCCGACGCCCCGGCCACTGGCGCCCTGGATGGCGGTGGTGCCGGCCACCAGGGCCCGGACCTCGGCGTAGCGGGTCTCGGTGTCGGGGGCCAGCACGGTGAGGAGGTGGTCCTGGGGCTGGCGGACGAGGGCCGCGTACTCGGGGCTGGCCCGCCACTCCGTCCGGTTGGCGTACAGGCGGGGCGGCTCCCAGGGCGAGAAGACGTTGAACTCGGGGTGGCCGTGGAGGTCGACGAGGCCGGGAAGGATGACGCCCGCGGTGTCCCACACCGCCACCGCGTCGGGTCGGCGGGCGGTGACGTCGGCGACGAGGCCGTCGGGCCCCACCACCACGAAGCCGGGGTCGAGGGCGACGTCGGGCGTGAGCACGCAGCCGCCCAGGGCATAGCCGTCGGGCGCCGCCAGGCCGGGCCGCCGTTCCGCCCGGGCCGGGACCTCGTCGGGCACACCGGCCAGGTAGGCGGCCTCGAACGGGCCGGGAGCGGTCGCCACGAGGCGGATTCTTGCCCCCGCCGACCGCCGCGGCCAGGAGACCGCCCTGGCTCGGCACGAGGAGCGAAGGGGGCACGGACGACGACGGGCCCGCCGGCGGATGACAGGCTGAGCGGATGGACGTCCCGTCGTTGCTGCTCGAGCTGTACGGCCGCATCCCACCTCTGGCGGCGTCAGCCGTCGAAGGGCTCGACGCCCACCGCCTGACGGAGAGACCGTCGCCGGCGGCCAACACCATCGCCTGGCTGGTGTGGCACCTGGCCCGGGTCCAGGACCACCACATGTCCGAGCTGATGGGCGTCGACCAGGTCTGGGTGGGCGGTGCGTGGGCCCGGGGCGTCGGCCTCGAGCCCGATCCCGCCAACACCGGCTACGGCCACTCGGCCCAGCAGGTGGCCGGCGTCCGCCCCGAGCGGGCGGCGGTGCTCACCGGGTACCTGGCGGCGGTGGACGCCCGCACCCGCCCGTGGATCGGCCGGCTGGCGGCGCCCGACCTCGACCGGGTCGTCGACCGCAGGTGGGACCCGCCCGTCACGCTGGGCGTGCGGCTGGTCAGCATCGCCGACGACAGCCTCCAGCACGCCGGCCAGGCGGCCTACCTCCGGGGCCTCCTCGGCGCCTAAGCGGCTCCACGGGCTGGGCGGAGGACGTCCGCCTCCTGGTCACGGATCCGCCCATCACCTCGCGGGGGGCGGCGATCCCTCGCCCTCGGAGGGGCGCAGAGACGCCCGGCGTAGGGTGGAGGCGGTGGGCCTGCTCCGGCGCCTCGATGAGCTCGATCGTCGCGTTGGCAGCCTCTGCGGATCGGCCACCGGCGCTGCGGACGTGCGCCCGGCAATGTCCGAAACGTTCAAGACCGGGCGAGAGTGGCTGGCTACGGTCGCCACCATGAACCTGCGCCCTGCGTTGATCGAGCTGGTGGTCTCCGACATGGCGGCCACCCTCGCCTTCT
>JBHELO010000136.1:0-6208 GCA_046263055.1 Acidimicrobiales bacterium
CGCCGGGGTCGGTGACCCCGACGCGCGTCCCGCCGGGCCGTGGGCCTCGTCACGTCCCCGACGGATCGGGGCCGGGGGCCGGCGACGTCCAGCCGTCACCCGTGGGGTCGGGGCCGGGGGCGGCCACCGTGCGTCACATCCTGGAAGAGGTTCCGGGCCCCCAGGGTGGTGCTCCCAGAGCGTCCGACGGGCGGCGGCATAGCCGCCCCACCGGCCCACCGGTCGCTCGAAGACCCGCACGCCGGGAGCTCGCACCCCGGCCGCGCCCCGGGGCCGCCCCGGTGCCCGGCCGGCCCCGGCTCAGCTGCCCGGCGCCCCACCGGCGTCGTCGAGGGCGCGCTCGGCGTCCTCGGCCGACATGCCCTCGCCCACCAGCCGGTCCACCAGGAAGGCGCGCACCTCGCTCTCGCCCGGGTCCCGTCCGGCGAAGTGGGCGGCCACCGCCTCCATGACCTCGGTCAGCTCCCGCTCCAGGGCGACATGGTCGTGGCCGTCGTCGTCGTGGCCCTCGTGGTCGTGGCCCTCGTGGCCCTCGTCGTGGTCGTCGGCCTCCGCCGTCGCCTGGCCCAGCAGGCGGCCGTCCGAGGTGGTGACCAGCCGCCGGCCGCCCCCGCCTCCGGCCAGCGCGGCCACCGTCACGCTGGGACGGACGGTGCTGGGCACCGGCGCCAGCAGGTCGAGGAGGGGGCGGCCGGCGTCGGATCCGTCGAGGGCGCCGGCGTCCACCTGGCCCACCGCCAGGCCGTCACCGGCCACCACGACGACCACGCCGTTCTCCGAGCCGTCGAGCGCCCGACGGGCGTCGGCCACCGTGCCACCCGCCTCGCAGGTGGCCACGGGCTCGATCCGGCTGCCGAGGAAGGGCCCGTCCTCGCCTTCCACCGGTAGGCCGAAGGCCATCCAGTCGGCCTTGCCGTCCACGTAGTCGTAGACCTCGTCGAAGCCGTAGAGGTCGAGCAGACACGCTGCCCGGGGGCTGAGGTCTCAGAGGGTGTCGAAGCAGTAGACGACCACCGGGCGGTGGGGGTCGAGCTCGGCCGCCCGGTCCCGGGTGAGCTCCCACGCCGGGATGTGCACCGCCCCCGGCAGGTGGGCCAGCCGGTACTGGCGCCCCTCCAGCACCTCCACCACCTGGGCGCCGCCGTCCGTCAACTCCCGCACCCTGTCCCGGCTGACGCCCTCGAACACTGCGAACCTCCCTCGACGAACCTCCCTCGACGCCCCTGCCCTACCCCGACGGGCGATCGCCCTCCCCCCCACCGCCGCCGCCGGGCCGCGGCGCCAGGGTGGCCCGCACCTCGCGGGCGATCTGAAGGTCCTCTCGGGCGGTCACCACCACCGTACGCACGGGCGCCCCGGCGGCGCCGACGTCGGCGTCGGCGGTGGCCCGGGCGTTGGTCCCGGCGTCCAGGGCCACCCCCAGGAAGCGGAGGCGGGCGGCGGCCGCCGCCCGTAGCCCGGGCTGGTGCTCCCCCACCCCGCCGGTGAAAGCCAGCACGTCCAGGCCGCCCAGGGCGGCGGCCATCGCCGCCACTGCCCCCACCAGCCGGTGCAGCCACACGTCCCGGGCCAGGACGGCCTCCGGCTCCCCCGCCTGGGCCCGGGCCACCACGTCGCGCACGTCGCCCGAGCCGCCGGCCAGGCCGGCCAGGCCCGATTCCTGGTCCAGGGCCCGGGCCACGTCGGCGGCCCCGATCCCGGCCTCGGTGACGAGCCACAGCACCAGCCCCGGGTCCACCGACCCCGAGCGGGTGGCCATCACCAGGCCCTCGAGGGGCGTGAAGCCCATGGTGGTGTCCACCGACCGCCCGCCCCGGGCCGCGCACAGCGACGCCCCTGCGCCCAGGTGGCAGCTGACCACCCGCAGGTCGGCGTCGCCCTCCCGCTCGACCAGGGCGGCGGCGCGCGTCACCGCCCAGGCGTGGGACAAGCCGTGGAACCCGTGGCGCCGCAGCCCCCACCGCTCGCGCCACGCGCGAGGCAGCGCGTAGGTGGCGGCCGCCGCCGCCAGGGTGGTGTGGAAGGCGGTGTCGAAGCAGGCCACCGCGGGCACGGCGGGAAAAAGGCGACCCACCGCGGCCAGAGCCGCCAGGGCCCGGGGCTGGTGGAGAGGCGCCAGAGGCACGAGGGCCTGCAAGCCGGCCATCACGCCGTCGTCCACCACCGCCGGGCCGGGGAAGCGGTCACCTCCGTGCACCACCCGGTGGCCCACGGCGTCCACCGGCCCGGCCCGGGCCACGAAGGCGGCCACCGCGTCCTCCGCGGCCCGGCCGTCCCACGCTTCCACCGTCGCTGCGCCCTCCACCCGATCGCCGGCGCCGACCACCGACAGCTTGAGGCTGCTGGAGCCGGCGTTGACCACCAGCACCCGCACCGGCGGGGACGACCGGCCGCTCAGGGGGACGCCGGCCAGGCCCAGTCCCGCACCTCGGGCAGGTCTTCACCGTGGGCCCGGGTCCACGCCCGCTGGCGGGCCCGCAGATCGAGCATGTCCTGGTGGAGGCGGGCGGCCCGCGATCCCAGGCCGGGCACCCGGTCGATCACGTCCATCACCAGGTGGAAGCGGTCGAGGTCGTTCATCATGACCATGTCGAACGGGGTGGTGGTGGTGCCCTCCTCCTTGTAGCCCCGCACGTGGATGTTGGCGTGGCCGGTGCGCCGGTAGGTCAGGCGGTGGATGAGGGCCGGATAGCCGTGGTAGGCGAACACCACCGGGCGGTCGGCGGTGAAGATGGTGTCGAAGTCGCGCTCGGACAGGCCGTGGGGGTGCTCGGTCTCCGGCTGCAGGCGCATGAGGTCCACGACGTTGACGACCCGGACCTTGAGCTCGGGCAGGTGGGTGCGCAAGATGTCGGCGGCGGCCAGCACCTCGAGGGTGGGGACGTCGCCGGCACAGGCCAGCACCACGTCGGGATCGCCGTCGTCGTCGGTGCTGGCCCACGCCCAGATGCCCAGGCCGCGGGCGCAGTGCAGGACGGCGTCGTCGAGGGACAGCCACGTGGGTTGGGGCTGCTTGCCGGCCACCACCACGTTCACGTAGTCCCGGCTGCGGAGGCAGTGGTCCATGACCGAGAGCAGGGTGTTGGCGTCGGGCGGGAGGTAGACGCGCACGACCTCGGCCTTCTTGTTCATGACGTGGTCGATGAAGCCGGGGTCCTGGTGGGAGAACCCGTTGTGGTCCTGGCGCCACACGTGGGACGTGAGCAGGTAGTTGAGGGAGGCCACCGGGCGGCGCCAGCCGAGGCGGCGGGACGTCTTCAGCCACTTGGCGTGCTGGTTGAACATCGAGTCCACGATGTGCACGAACGCCTCGTAGCAGGAGAACAGGCCGTGGCGGCCGGTGAGCAGGTAGCCCTCCAGCCAGCCCTCGCAGGTGTGCTCGGAGAGGACCTCCATGACCCGGCCGGCGGCGGCGAGGTTCAGGTCGACGCCCGGGCGGATCTCCGCCTCCCACACCTTGTCGGTCACCTCGTACACCGCGCCGAGGCGGTTGGACTCGGTCTCGTCGGGGCCGAACAGGCGGAACGTGCGACGGCCCTGGTCGTGGCGCACGACCTCCCGCAGGTACCCGCCGAACACCCGGGTGGGCTCGGCCGTCGTGGACCCGGGGGAGGAGACGCCCACCGCGTGGTCGGCCATGTCGGGCAGGTCGAGGTCGCGCAGGAGCGAGCCGCCGTTGGCGTGGGGGTTGGCGCCCATGCGCCGGTTCCCGGTAGGCGACTGGGCGACGACCTCCGCCACCGGGCGACCCTCGTCGTCGAACAGCTCCTCGGGCCGGTAGCTGCGCATCCACGCCTGGAGGGCGGACAGGTGGTCGGGGTTGGTGCGCACCTCGCCCAAGGGGACCTGGTGGGCCCGCCACGTCCCCTCCACGGCCAGCCCGTCCACCTCGGCGGGGCCCGTCCACCCCTTGGGCGTGGCCAGCACGATCATCGGCCAGCGGGGGCGGCGCCGGGCCCCGCCGGCGCCGGCGGCCCGGGCCTCGGCCTGGATGGCGGCGATCTCGTCCAGGCAGTCGTCCACCGCCGCGGCCATGGCCTGGTGCATGGCCGGGGGATCGTCGCCTTCCACGAAGCGGGGGGCGTGGCCGTAGCCCACCAGCAGGCTGGCCAGCTCGTCCCGGCCGATCCGGGCCAGCACCGTCGGGTTGGCGATCTTCCAGCCGTTGAGGTGGAGGATGGGCAGCACCGCCCCGTCGCCCACCGGGTCGAGGAACTTGTTGGCGTGCCAGCTGGTGGCCAGCGCCCCGGTCTCCGCCTCGCCGTCGCCGATCACGCAGGCCACCACCAGGCCCGGGTTGTCCAACGCCGCCCCATAGGCATGGGAGAGGGAGTAGCCCAGCTCCCCGCCCTCGTTGATGGAGCCGGGCGTCTCCGGGGCGGCGTGGCTCGGGATCCCACCGGGGAACGAGAACTGGGTGAAGAGCCGTCTCATGCCGGCGCCGTCCCGGCTCACCCCCGGGTACACCTCGCTGTAGGTGCCCTCCAGCCAGGTGGCGGCCACCATGCCGGGGCCGCCGTGGCCCGGCCCGCACACGTAGATCATGTCCAGGTCCCGCCGGCGGATCGCCCGGTTGAGGTGGGCGTAGACGAAGGTCAGGCCGGGCGTGGTACCCCAGTGCCCGAGCAGGCGGGGCTTGGTGTGCTCGGGGCGCAGCGGCTCCCGAAGGAGCGGGTTGGCCATGAGGTAGATCTGGCCCACCGAGAGGTAGTTCGCGGCCCGCCACCAGGCGTGCAGCCCGGCCAGCTCCTCCGGGCCGAGGGGCCCGGGAGCGGTCGTCGAACCGTCGGGAGGGGCCGGCGGGGGAGGCGGGGGGTCGGTGGTCGTCACGTCGGCTCCTCTGGCGGTGGGCGTCGCCGCCATGCCTACCCGGCGCCGCCGAGCGCGTCCCGGGCGGCGGCCACCGCGGCCAACAGCTCGCCCGGCGCGGGACGGTCGTCGGGACCGGCCTGGCGCCGCAGCCATAGCACCCGGCCGGCGGCCACCACCGCGTCGGCGCCCAGCTGGCGGGCGTCCTCCACCGGTCGGTGGACCTCGGTACCGGCGGCCGCCGCCTCCCGGTAACGGCGGACGGCGCCGGGCGTGAACACCCGGTGCAGGGGCGCCCGGTCCAGTCCCAGCCGGGCGTAGAGCACGCGTTGGGGGTCGGCGAGGAACGGCCAGGGCCACCCGAGCTGCTGGGCCAGGGCGGCCAGCGCCTCGGCCGGGCTGAAGCCCACCGCCATGGCGGTGGCGCCTGCCGCCTCCAGAGCGTCCCGGTGGTCCCGCACCTCCCCGAGGTGCTCCTGGCAGGGCAGTCAGTGGCGGTGGCGGGTGATCACCAGCAGGGCCAGCGGGGGGCCTGTCCCCAGGTCCACGGGCTCGCCGGTACGGGCGTCGCCCAGCACGATGCCGGCCAGACCGGGCAAGGCGGGGCCGGGGCCGGGGCTCAGCGCGTTCCGCTCCGGCGCCCGGCGTCCGCCGGGCGACCGGCCCCTCGGCGGCGGCCGGGTTGGGGGAGGACCGGCGTGGGCCCGGCGTCCCACCGTCGGTCGGGGAGCACCGGGTGGCGGACCATGGCGGCCCGAGCCGACGGTGTCACCGGCGCATGGCGGTGGCCCGCTCGATGCCCGACGAACGCCCTGTGACCAGCACCGCCTGCGAGCCCGACATGCCACCACCGTAGGCGTCACCCGGCGCCGCGGGGGTCAGGCGGGCGGGACGGGTCAGTTGCGGACCAGCTCCACGCCCAGGTCCTCGTCCAGCTCGTAGTTCAGCTCGTCGATGAGACGGGCCACCAGGTGGAGGCGAGTGACCTCCTTGGCCGTACGGCCGAAGCCGGCGTCGTCGAACAGGCGCTGGGAGCGGAATGGCGCCTGCAGGGCGGCCGCCCTCCGGTTCAGGCTGTCGACCGCCCGGTACGGGTCGTCGGCGCACTCGCGGCACACGGCCCGAGCCGTCTTGCGGCCGAGGGCGATCTCCAGGAACGTCTCCAGATGCTCGGGTTCCATGTCACTCTCCCGGACCGGTCGGGGGGCACCCCCCGCCATCTCCGAACAACGGCAACCGGCTCCCCGCGCTTGAGCGCCCCCCGGGCTGTCAGGTGGACGGCGTGACCGAGGTGGTGGGCGGGGTCGTGCGACCCGTGGTCGGGACGGTGCTGGTGGTTGCGGTGGTGGTGGTGGACGACGACGTGGTCGGCGCCTCGGTGGTGGGCGCGGTGGTGGCC
>JBHELO010000137.1:0-36434 GCA_046263055.1 Acidimicrobiales bacterium
TCCACCAACACCCTGCCCACGTGGGAGCGGGCCCAGCCCTTCCGCATGCTGTGCCACAACGGCGAGATCAACGCCCTGGCCGGCAACGTCAACCGCATGCGGGCCCGGGCCTCCCTCGGGACCGAGGCTGCCGGCCTGGGCCCCGAGGAGCTGTTCCACCCGGTCGTGGACCCGTCGGACTCGGACTCCGGCCAGCTCGACTCGGTCATCGAGCTGCTCACCCGGGGCGGGCGCGACATCCGCCACGCGGTGGCCATGTCCGTCCCCGAGGCGTGGGAGGGCGAGCGCGACCTCGACCCCGCGGTGCGCGGCTTCTACCGCTACCACGCGTCATTGATGGAGCCGTGGGACGGCCCCGCCGGCGTGGTCTTCACCGACGGCCGGGGCGTGGGCGCCGCCCTCGACCGCAACGGCCTGCGGCCCCTGCGCTACGCGGTGTGCGAGGACGGCCTGGTGGCCTGCGGCTCCGAGGCGGGCGCCATCGACGTATCCGGCCACGGCATGGTGCGCCGGGGACGCCTGGGCCCCGGCCAGATGCTGTTCGTGCACCCCGAGCGGGGCCTGGTCCTCGACGCCGGGTGCAAGGCCGAGATCGCCGCCACCGGCCCCTACGCTCGCTGGGCGGCCGACGGCCTGCGCAACGTCAGCCGGGGCCGGCCCATCGAGCGCACCCCCGACCCCGACGCCCTGGAGCGCCGTCAGGCCATGTTCGGCTACAGCCGCGAGGAGCTGGCCATGGTCCTGCGGTACATGGCCAGCGAGGCCAAGGAGCCCACCTACTCCATGGGCGACGACTCCCCGCTGCCCAACCTGGCCGGCCGTCCCCGGTCCGTGCACCACTACCTCAAGCAGCGCTTCGCCCAGGTCACCAACCCCCCCATCGACCACCTCCGCGAGCGCCTGGTCATGAGCCTGCGCACCCTGCTGGGGCCGCGCCACCCGCTCCTCACCGCCAGCGACCGGGCGGCCGAGCTGCTGGTGCTCAAGACGTTCTTCGTCTACCCGTCGCTCATCGTGGACCTCCTCTCGGGGGCGGCCTCGAACGGCTTCGGGTGCGCCCACCTGGACGCCACCTTCCCGGTGGCGGACGGTCCGGTCGGGCTGCGGGAGGCCGTCGAGCGCCTGTGCGACGCCGCCGAGCAGCTGGCGGCGGACGGCACCGGCATCCTCGTGATCGACGACGGCAACGTGGCCGAGGACCGGGCCCCGGTGCCCGCCCTGCTGGCCACGGGTGCCGTCCACCACCGCCTGGTGGCCCGCGGCCTGCGCTCGACCACCAGCCTGGTGGTGGCCGCCGACGAGGCGCGCGACGTCCACTACGTCGCCTGCCTGCTGGGGTACGGCGCCGACGCCATCTGCCCGGGACTGGCCCTGGAGACTGTGGCCCACGAGGCCGACCGCAACGAGGAGTCCGAGCTCACCGGGCCCGAGGCCCAGAACCGCCTGCAGTCGGCCATGGAGGACGGCGTGCTCAAGGTGATGTCCAAGATGGGCATCTCCACCGTCGACTCCTACCGGGGCGCCCAGATCTTCGAGGTCGTCGGCCTCGGTCCCGAGGTGGTGGACGTGTGCTTCGCCGGCACCCCGTCGGTGGTGGGTGGCATCGGGTGGGAGGCCCTGGGCGCCGACGTGCTGGCCCGCCACGGCACCGGCCGCCTGGGCGACGGGGGCTACTACCGCTCCCTCAAGCGGACAGGCTCGGAGTACCACACCCACAACGACGACGTCACCAAGGCCCTCAACGAGATGAAGGCCGCCCACCTCCTCCAGGCCGCCCTGCGCGACGGCTCCGACGACACCTACGAGCGCTTCGCGGCCCTGGTCAACGGCCGCCCGGCCACCGAGCTGCACGACCTGCTGGAGTTTGTGGCGGCCGGGGCGCCCGTGCCCCTGGGCGAGGTCGAGCCGGCCACCGAGATCACCCGGCGGTTCTCCACCGGGGCCATGTCCCACGGCTCGCTCTCCCGGGAAGCCCACGAGACCCTGGCCGAGGCCATGAACCTCATCGGGGGAAAGTCCAACTGCGGCGAGTGCGGCGAGAGCCGGGCCCGCTTCCTCACGCGAGGCCGGCCCAAGGGCGACAAGAACAGCCGCATCAAGCAGATCGCCTCCGGGCGCTTCGGCGTCACGCCGGAGTACTGCGCCTTCGCCGACGAGCTCAACATCAAGATCGCCCAGGGCTCCAAGCCGGGCGAGGGAGGCCAGATCCCCGGAGCCAAGGTCTCCGAGGAGATCGCCACCCTGCGCCACACCCAGCCCGGGATCGGGCTCATCTCCCCGCCTCCCCACCACGACATCTACTCCATCGAGGACCTGGCCCAGCTCATCTTCGACCTGAAGCAGGTCAACCGCCTGGCCGACGTGTCGGTGAAGCTGGTGGCCGAGGACGGCGTGGGTACCATCGCCGCCGGCGTGGCCAAGGCATTGGCCGAGGTCGTGCACATCAGCGGGTGCAACGGGGGCACCGGGGCGTCGCCCCTCATGTCCATCAAGCACGCCGGCCTGCCCTGGGAGCTGGGCCTGGCCGACACCCAGACCGCCCTCATCGACAACGGCCTGCGCGACCGCATCAAGGTCCGGGTGGACGGCGGCCTGCTCACCGGGCGGGACGTGCTGGTGGCCGCCCTGCTCGGCGCCGACGAGTACTCGTTCGGCACTGCGGCCATGATCGCCGAGGGCTGCATCATGGCCCGCGCCTGCCACAAGGACACCTGTCCCACCGGCATCGCCACCCAGCGCCCCCACCTGCGGGCCAAGTTCGGGGGCACGGCCGAAGGGGTGGCCGCCTACCTGCTGTTCGTGGCCGAGGAGGTGCGCCGGGGCCTGGCGGCTCTCGGTCTGCGCACCCTGGACGAGGCCATCGGCCGGGTGGAGTGCCTCCGGCCTCAGGCCACCGACGACCCCCGGGCGGCGGCCATGGACCTGACGCCCCTCATCACCCCGCCCCCCGACCCCGCCGCCCCCCGGCGGTTCGTGCGCCGGGTGGCCATTCAGCGCCCCCGCTCGTCCCTCGGCGACCGTTTGCTGGACGACGCCCTCCTCCGCGTGTTCGACGGCGACGACGTGGAGCTGCGCTACCCCATCGTCAACGCCGACCGCACCGTGGGGGCCGCCCTGGGAGGCGCCATCGCCCTGGAGTGGGGCGACCGCCCTCCCATGGGCACCGCCATCGTGCGCTTCGACGGCTCGGCCGGGCAGAGCTTCGGCGCCTTCCTCACCCACGGCATCGAGTTCGAGCTGGTCGGCGAGGCCAACGACTACGTGGGCAAGGGCATGGGCGGCGGCCGGGTCGTCGTCCGGCCGTCGGAGGACACGGTCGTGCCGGCCGGCATCAGCGAGGTGGGCAGCGAGCCGGTGCTGGCCGGCAACACCTGCCTGTACGGCGCCACCGGCGGCGAGCTGTGGCTGGCCGGGTCGGCGGGCGAACGCTTCGCGGTGCGCAACTCCGGCGCCACCGCGGTGGTGGAGGGCGTCGGCGACCACGCCTGCGAGTACATGACGGGCGGCACGGTGGTGGTCCTGGGGCCGGTGGGCTACAACCTCGGCGCCGGGATGACAGGGGGCCAGGCCTACGTATGGGACCCCGACTCGGCGCTGGCCACCCGCCTCAACACGTCCCTGGTGGAGGCGGCCCGGCCCGACGCCGAGCTCCTGGAGGAGCTGCGGTGGCTGGTGGAGCGCCACTTCGAGCTCACCGGCTCACCCCGGGCCGCCGCCCTACTCGCCGACTGGGCCACCACCGTGTCCCACGTGTGGGTGGTGGCCCCCATCGACCGGGTGCGGCGCATGGAGGCCCAGCGCGCCGGCCGAGTGGCGGCCAGCGCCTGAACGACGCCGCTCGCTCACCCCGTCGGCAGGCCACCTTGAGGTCAGGACGGCGCGACCGATCCGGGCCGGAGGATCCTCCCGTACGACGCCTCCGAGCGGGCGGCGGCCGAGGCCCGGCGCTTCGTCCCGGCACCGCCAGCGGGGAGGTGAGACGGGCGGCGTCAGCCGTTGACGACGGAGGCGGGAAGGCCGGCGATGCGGGTGGCGAAGATGCCGACGATGTCGGGGATGGCGGTCTTGCCGGCCACCGGCGTCTGGTCGCCGTCGGGCTGGGGGAAGTAGACGCCCATCAGGACCCGGCCACGCTTGAGGTAGACGGCGATCGAGTGCCCGGACTGGCCCAGGGCGTCGACGGTGGTGAAATCGAAGGCGAGGCGGTCGACGGTGGGGGTCTGGGGCCAGGAGCCGTCGGGGGCGGTGTTGAAGTGGGTGGTCACCGACGGCTCGCCCACCGGGCTGGTCACCGGGGTGGCGGGGCACTTGGCCGCCACCGACTGCAGTTCGGCGAACGCCTGGTCGGCGTTGGCGGGCTTGCCGTACAGCACCGCCTCGGTGCTCAGGCTGCCGTCGCCCTGGCCGTCGAGCACCACCACCTGCAGTCGGGCGGTGCGCATGGCCTCGCTGGGGAAGGTGCCGTTGCACAGGTCCAGGGTGGGGTCGCTGACCGAGTTGCCGTTGGCCAGCTGCTGGACCGAGAACGACGACGGCACGTCCGTCTGCCTGACGACCAGCGAGGACAGGACCGAGGCCGAGGGGTCCCGGGGCTCCACCGAGGTGGACGGCCCGAGCGTCGGGACCTCCGACGGGATGGTGGTACCCGAGGCCCCGTTGATGGTGTGCGACGGGCTCCGGCGCAGGACGAGGGCGCCAGCCACCATGCCGACCACCAGGGCGGCTACCACCAGCACCGGCCAGCGGCGCTCCAGGAACGACCGGGGGGGCGGCGGGGGGGGCGGCTCGGCCGGGCCGGAGGCGGCCGCCGGCACGGGGGAGATGACGGGCGCCGAGGATCCCTCGGTGGTCCAGAAGGTCCACGCCTCCCCGGTCCACCACCGCCGCCGGCTCGCGCTCCACGGGTCCTGGTACCAGCCCGCCGGCCGCCGCTCGCCGGGCGCCGGATGGCCGGTGGCCACTGGCTGGGAGGCCGAGCCCGGCGGTCGAACCGGGTCGGCAGGCGGGGGAGGCCCACCCGCCGGACCCGTGCCCGTCTGGTCGGTCACCCGCCTCGCCTCGTCGTACGTCGCACGGCACCCACTCCCGACCATGATGACCTGCCCGCCTGAGGAACGGCTGAGGGTCGTGTGAGCGTCGGCTGGGCAGGCCCCGTCAGCGGGAGGTCCCCTTGACCGACCCCTTCAGCTTGCCCGTCCGCGCCGCCACCGTGCACAGGAGGCGTCGGTTGCCGCCGTCCCAGTTGCGGCTGGTCGGCACGTAGAACACCACGGTGAGCGACGAGCGGTCGAAGGGAACGCCGACGTAGGACTGGAACTGGGGTGGGCAGGCGACGTTCGCCTCCCGCTCGAGGATGTCCTGGCCGGGGAACTTGGCGCCCCGGCCTGCGGGATCGTCGATCAGGGCGAACACCTCGAGATCGTGCTCGGACGCGCAGGGCACCCGGTTGGCCCGCAGGAAGGTGTCCTTGGGCTTCTGGATGCAGTCGCCGGGGCGCAGGTCGGCGTAGCTGACGCCCCGGGAGGACCGGCCGGCCAAGATGGCCACGGCCGCCGCCACCACGACCAGTGCGATGACGACGGCCAGCACCTTCGTCCCACGCCGCCGGCGGCGGGGCCCGGCCCGCCTGGCGGACGAGGACGAGTCGGTGGGTGGCGGGGGAAGCGGCGGAACGGGGCCCGAGTCGGGGCCCGATGCGGCCCCGACCGAGTCGGTGTCCGAGCCGGCGGAGGGATCGACCGGGGCCGGGACGGGGGTCCCGATGGCGTCGGCAGCGGCGGTCTCGGGCGCGGCGGCGTCGGCGGCGGCGGCGGCGGCGGCGGTCTCGGGCGCGGCGTCGGCGGCGGCGGTCTCGGGCGCCGAATCGGCGGCGGTGGCCGACCGGCCCCGCCCCCCCGGGGAGCCCGTCCGCGAGCGCGGGCCGGGCACCCGGGTGGCTGCCGCCTTCTTGGTGCGTCCTGCCCCGGCTCCCGATCCCCGGCCCTTGGCCACAGGTGTGCCCATCACCGTGGCCGCCGCCCCCGTGGGTCGGCGCCGGCGGGTGCCCTTGGTGGCCCCGGCCGCCTTCGCCGGCACTGCCGCCGAAGCCGATCGTGGGGCCGCTCGCGCCGCCGCCCTCGTCCTTCTCGGCTCGGCTCCCCCGACCTTGGACGCCGGGTCCTTGGGTGCAGCCGCTCTGGACGCCGGGGCCTTCGACGCCGGGGACTTCGTCCCCGCCGGTTTCGTCGCCGCGGTTTTCGTCGCCGCCGGTTTCGTCGCCGCGGTTTTCGTCGCCGCCGCCTTCGACGCCGCCGCCTTCGACGCCGCGGCCTTCGACGCCGCGGATTTCGTCGGTCGGGACTTCGTCGTCGGCGTCTTCGACGCCGGGGCCTTCGTCGGTGCTGCCTTCGTCGTCGGCGTCTTGGACCCCGGGGCCTTGGACGCCGGGGCCTTGGACGCCGGCGCGCTGGCGGCACGAGGCGCCGAGCCTGCCCGGGCCGCCGCCGCCCTCTTGGCCGGCGCCCCGTTGGCCCCTGGGCGCGCCGGAGGGGCCGGGCGAGGCCTCGGCCTGGTGGAGCGGCGCGCGGGCCGGGGCCCCTGGTCTTCCGCCACGGCCCCATCATGCACGCCCCGGCGCGAACCCGGGCAAATCGGCCGGGCAACCGGCGCGAAGAACGCCTTCCCGCCCGCCTAGGCTGGGTGCTCCCCCCGCCCGAGGAGCACGGCAATCCCCGCTCGTTCCGACCCCGACGCCGACCCCACCGCCGAGCTGTACGCCCGGCTGGGCGAGCGGGTGGCCACCGGTCGGCGGCGGCTGGCTCGGCCCCTGACCCTGGCCGAGAAGATCCTGTTCAACCACCTGTGCGACCCCGAGGGCCAGGACCTCGATCGGGGGCACTCCTACGCCGAGTTCGCCCCCGACCGGGTGGCCATGCAGGACGCCACCGCCCAGATGGCGATCCTGCAGTTCATGACCGCCGACCTGCCGCGGGTGGCGGTCCCCACGACCGTGCACTGCGACCACCTCATCCAGGCCCGCCAGGGGGCGGCCGCCGACCTGAGCGCCGCCGAAGGGGCCAACGCCGAGGTCTACGACTTCCTCCGCACCGCCTCAGCCCGGTACGGGATCGGCTTCTGGCAGCCCGGGTCAGGGATCATCCACCAGGTCGTCCTCGAGCACTACGCCTTCCCGGGCGGGATGATGATCGGCACCGACAGCCACACGCCCAACGCCGGCGGGCTGGCCATGGTGGCGGTGGGTGTGGGCGGCGCCGAAGCGGTCGACGTGCTGACCGGTGGCTCCTACGGCCTGCGCTGGCCCCGCCTCATCGGCGTCCGCCTCACGGGCACGCTCTCGGGCTGGACCTCGCCCAAAGACGTCATCCTCAAGGTGGCCCAGCTCCTCACCGTCAAGGGGGGTACCGGCGCCATCCTCGAGTACTTCGGGCCGGGCACCGCCGCCATCAGCGCCACCGGCAAGTCCACCATCTGCAACATGGGCGCCGAGATCGGCGCCACCACGTCGGTGTTCCCCTTCGACGAGCGCACCGTCGCCTACCTCAAGGCCACCGGGCGGGAGGCGGTCGCCGACGCCGCCGCCGCGGTGGCCGCCGACCTGGCCGCCGACCCCGATGTGGACGCCGACCCGGAGCGCTTCTTCGACTCGGTCGTAAACGTGGACCTGTCGGCCCTGGAACCCCACGTGGTCGGGCCGCACACCCCCGACCTGGCCCGGCCCGTGTCGGCCCTGGCCGCCGAGGCCCGGGCCCATGGCTGGCCGCTCGAGCTCTCAGCGGCGTGCGTGGGGTCCTGCACCAACTCCTCCTACGAGGACATCGGGCGGGCCGCCAGCGTGGCGCGCCAGGCCGCGGCACGGGGCCTCAAGGCCCGCACGCCGCTCCTGGTCACGCCCGGCTCCGAGCAGGTACGGGCCACCATCGAGCGGGACGGGCTGTTGGCCGACCTGGAGGCCATCGGCGCCACCGTGCTGGCCAACGCCTGCGGCCCCTGCATCGGCCAGTGGGCCCGCTCCGACGTGGCCGACGGTGAGCTGAACTCCATCGTCACCTCGTTCAACCGCAACTTCCCCAAGCGCAACGACGGCAACGCCAGGACCCTGGCGTTCATCGCCTCGCCGGAGACCACCGTCGCCTACGCCCTGGCCGGCACGCTGGACTTCAACCCCCTCTCCGACGACCTCGACGGCATCCGCCTGGGCGAGCCGGCGGGCGACGAGCTCCCCGGCACCGGCTTCGCGGCGCCGGCCAGCGGCTACCTGGCTCCCATTCCCGGCGGCGGCGTGGACGTGGAGATCCGCCCCGACAGCTCCCGGCTCCAGCGCCTGGAGCCGTTCCCGGAGTGGGACGGCCAGGACCTGGTGGACCTGCCCGTGCTGCTCAAGGCCCGGGGCAAGTGCACCACCGACCACATCTCGGCGGCCGGGCCATGGCTGCGCTACCGCGGCCACCTCGAGAACATCAGCCGCAACCTGTGGCTGGGCGCGGCCAACGCCTTCACCGGCGAGACGGGCACCACCCGCTGCCTGGTGCATGGCGAGGTTGAGCCCCTGCCCGACGCCGCCTTCCACTGCCGGGAGGCGGGGCTGTCGTGGGTGGCGGTGGGCGACGAGAACTACGGCGAGGGGTCGTCGCGCGAGCACGCGGCCATGGAGCCGCGCTTCCTCGGCGCCCGGGCGGTGTTCGCCCGGTCGTTCGCCCGGATCCACGAGACCAACCTCAAGAAGCAGGGCCTGCTGCCCCTCGTCTTCGACAACCCCGCCACCTGGGACGCGGTGGGCGAGGGCGACCGGATCTCCGTGCACGGCCTGGCCGATCTGGCGCCCGACCGCCCGGTGGAGTGCGTCCTCCGCCACCCCGACGGGACCGCGGAGACGTTCACCGCAACCCACACCATGTCGGCCGAGCACGTGGCGTGGTTCCGGGCCGGCAGCGCCCTGAACCTGATCCGGGAGCGTTTCGGCCGTCGCCCCTGAGCCTCCGCCGGTGCCGCCTCCCGATCTGCCGCCCACCGCCTGACGTGGCCCTCTCCCGCCGCCGCTTCCTCCTCGCCGCCGGCTCGGCGGCCGCATTGGCCGCCTGTGCCCGCACCGGCCGCCACACCGCCTCGCCGCCATCCGCCTCCGCCGGCGGCCCGGCAGCAGCCGGGCCGGTCCCCACGTCCACCCCGCCGGCCACGGTGCCCGTTGCCCGTGGCCCCGCCCGCTTCGTGCACTCCGGCCCCACCACCGGCGGCCAGATGGCGCTCACCTTCCACGGCTCGGGCGACGTGGGGGTGGTCACCGCCCTGCTCGACGTGGCCCGACGGGTGCGGGCGCCCATCACCGTGTTCGCGGTGGGCCAGTGGCTGGAGGCGAACCCGGCCATGGCCGACCGCCTGCGGGCCGACGGCCACGAGCTGGCCAACCACACCTACACCCACCCGGCGCTGGCCAGCGTGGACCGGGCCGGGGTTGCGTCGGAGATCACCCGGTGCCGCGACGTCCTGGCCCGGCTGTCGGGATCAGGGGGGCGGTGGTTCCGGCCGTCGGGCGTGGACGTGCCCACCTCGCTGATGCTGGAGGAGGCGGGGTCGGCCGGTTACGGCACTGTCGTGGGCTACGACATCGACCCCCTCGACTACACCGACCCCGGTGCCGCCGCCGTGCTCAGCCGCACCCGGGCCAAGCTCCATGCCGGCGCCATCGTCAGCCTCCACACCGGCCACCAGGGCACGGTGGACGCCTTCGAGCCCGTGGTGGCCGCCGTCCGGGCCGCCGGCCTGGAGCCGGTCGTGGTCTCGGAGCTCCTCAAGTAGCGGAAGCTCGGATGGCTCCCCGCCGGTCCTGACCGGGCCACCGGGTCCATACTCGTCCCGTGTCCGACAACGTCACCTACGTGGCCGCCTTTGCCGGCGGGCTGGTGTCGTTCCTGTCGCCCTGCGTCCTGCCCATCGTCCCCGGCTACCTGTCGATGGTGACGGGCCTGGACGTGGCCGAGTTGCGCGACGAGCCCGGCCGCCACTTCTCCCGCATCGCCCGGGACACCGCACTGTTCATCGGCGGGTTCGCGGCGGTGTTCATCCTCCTGGGGCTGTCGGCCACCACCGTCGGGCGGACCGTGTTCCGCAACCACGTCCTCCTGACCCGGGTGTCGGGCGGGGTGGTGCTGGCCATGGCCCTGTTCCTGGCCGGGTCACTGGTGCTGCGGGCGCCGTGGCTGTACACCGAGAAGCGCTTCCACCCCAACCCGTCGCGCTTCGGGCCGCTGGCCGCCCCGGTGGCCGGGGTGGCGTTCGGCTTCGGGTGGACGCCCTGCTTCGGGCCGGTACTGGCCTCGGTGCTGGCGGTGGCGGGCGCCGAGGGCCGGGCCTGGCGGGGCGGGCTACTCCTGGCCGTCTACTCGGCCGGCCTCGGCGTCCCCTTCCTGGCCACCGGCCTGGCCTTCGGGCGGCTGGCGGGGGCGTTCCAGTGGGTGAAGCGGCACTTCACCGGGCTCACCATGGCCTCGGCCCTCTCCATGGCCTTCTTCGGGGTCCTGCTCACCCTCAACCGCCTGACCTGGGTCACGTCGGAGGTGCAGGGCGCCTTGCGCTCGGTCGGCCTGTCCCGCCTCGTCAACCTGGGCTAGCGGGGGCCCTCGGCCAGCGTCGGCGCCCGACGCGCCGACGCGCCCCCGACGTTCAGGAGCGCGTCATCCGCTGCAGTCGAACTGAAGGTGCGACCGGCCGCCTACCGGTGGCCGCCTACCGGTGGGCGACTACCGGTGGTCGACTACCGGTTTGGCCGCCTACCGGTGGTCGTCGACGGGGCCGAAGCCCTTGCCGAGCCGCTCGTCCTGCTTGCCGGCCGCCTTCATGGCCTCGGCCGAGGTGGCGCCGGTGGACTGCACGACCTTGCCGTCGTCGTTGGTGGTCACGGCCACGACCGTCTCGTTGCCGGCACCGTCGAACACTGAGAACTCGGGGTGATCGGCGCCGTGCTGGGCCAGAGGGGCTCGTACGCCTTCGCCTTCCGGGGCCCGGTGGGTGTCGGTGTCACTCTGGCCCACCACCAGGTTGGGGTCTCGGAACTTCGGGTCCGCTTGCTCGCTCACGTCGGCCTCCTAGTGTCGGTCAACATCTACCTACCCCGCCGTCCCTGGTCACAATCGGCCTGTCGGTAGCCGGGCCCGGCGCCCGAGCGCTCCAACCGGCCATACTGGAGGGGCTCGAGCGACCGGGCCGAACAGCCGCCACCGCAAAAAGTGAGATGGTGTGACGAGATGGCGCTGACCACCCGTCCGACCACACAACCACCCCCGTCTCGCCCGCCGGGCGGATGGGTCGTCACCGAGCGGGGCGCCCCCGGCTCCCTGTGGTGGACCACCATCGGCGTGGTCATCGTCGGGATGCTCATGCCGCTGCTGACCACCGGCGTGCTGGTGGAGACGCTCTACAATCCGCCCACCCGGGACCTGCCCACGCCCCGCCCCGGCATCGACTCGCAGATCACCCGGATCTACGACGGCGCCGGGAACCAGATCGGCACCCTGCACCGCTTCGACACCCACATCCCGATCACCCAGGCCGACGTCCCCCAGGTCCTCAAGGACGCCGTCGTCTCCATCGAGGACAAGCGCTTCTACTCCCACAAGGGCATCGACCTCCAGTCCGTCGTCCGGGCCCTGTGGGCCGACCTCCAGGGCGGCAACTACCAGCAGGGCGGCTCCACCATCACCCAGCAGTACGTGAAGCGGATCTACACCGGTCCCCAGAAGAGCCTCTCCCGCAAGATCCGCGAGGCGGTGCTGGCCGGGCGGGTGGACCACCAGCTCTCCAAGGACGTGATCATCTACCGCTACCTGTCCGACGTATACCTGGGCAGCGGCGCCTACGGCGTGGGGGCGGCGGCCGAGACCTACTTCCGCAAGCCCGTCAACCAGCTCACGGTGTCGGAGGCGGCCACCCTGGCGGGGCTCATCCAGTCGCCCTCCAACGACGAGCCCCGATCCAACACCGGCGCCGCCGAGGCCCGGCGGGAGACCGTCCTCAAGGCCATGGTGGACCAGGGCCGCATCACCTCGGCCGACTACGACACCGCCCTCTCCCAGCGCCTGGTGCTGGCCGTCGACGACCCGAAGCCGTCCTTCGCCGCCACCCTCGTGTACCCGCCCGCGGAGGTGCAGTCCCAGTACCCGTACTTCGTCGACTACGTGCGCCGGTACCTGATCGCCAAGTACGGCGAGGACGCCGTCTACCAGGGCGGCCTCAAGGTGGAGACCACCATCGATTCCCGGTTGCAGGGGCTGGCCGAGGCGGCGGTCAACGGCACCCTGTCGGGGACGTCCCCGCCGCTCGACATGGCGCTGGTGTCGGTCGAGCCCTCCACCGGTCACGTCAAGGCCCTCGTCGGAGGCCGGGACTTCACCCAGTCCCAGGTCAACCTCGCCCTCGGGAACTGCACCGGCGCGCCCAAGCCCGATCCCGGCGGGCCCATCTGCATCGACGGCGGCGGGTCGGGGCGCCAGCCCGGCTCGTCGTTCAAGGCCTTCACCCTGGCCAAGGCGTTCGAGGAGGGCATCACCCCCAACAAGGTTTACAACGCACCGGCCAGCTACACCATCCCGCACTGCGTGAGCTCGGGGCCCAACAGCGGGTGCACGATCCACAACGCCGAGCCCGCCGGCTTCGGGGCCCTGTCGGTACGGGAGGCGGCGGCCGAGTCGGTCAACACCGTCTTCGCCCAGCTCATCCTGGACGTGGGCGTGAAGGACACCGCCGAGATGGCCCACCGCCTGGGCATCACCATGGTCCGCCCCGACGGCAAGACCCCGTCGGGCCAGCCCTTCGGGCCCAGCCTCACCCTGGGCGCGGCCGAGGTCTCCCCGCTCGACATGGCCGGCGCCTACAGCGTCTTCGCCAACCGGGGCCAGCAGGTCCCCCCGACCCCGGTCACCAAGGTCACCGACCCCAAGGGGAAGGTCCTCGAGGACAACACCGCCCGCAAGGGTCGTCGGGTCATCCCCGAGGCGGTGGCCGACACCGTGAACGACGTGCTCAAGGGCGTGATCGCCCACGGCACCGGCTACCCCAACGCCGACCTCGGCCGGCCGCTGGGGAGCGCCGGCAAGACGGGGACGGGCGAGGACTACCACGACGCCTGGTTCGTGGGTTACACGCAGCAGCTGTCCACCGCCGTATGGATGGGGTACTCCAGCGGGCAAAAGCCGCTCGTCAACATCAAGGGCGTGGACAAGGTGTACGGGGGGACGCTGCCGGCCATGACGTGGAAGGCCTTCATGGCCCCCGCCCTGGGCAGCGCGCCCGACATCCCCTTCGTGGCGCCCGGTGCTCTGCCCAACGCCCCGGCGCCCCCGACGACGGTGCCGTCCTTCGGGACCCAGCCGCCCGGGACGGTGGTGGCCGGCCCGACCGACACCGCCCTTCCCGGTGACGAGTCGTCAACCATCCCGCCGCCGCTGAGCGTGCCGCCCTACACCACGCCGGCCAGCACCGTCCCTCCCACCACGCCCCGCACCACGGTGCCGTTCACGCAGCCCCACACGACCACCACACTCTTCCCGTGATCGCCCTCCTCATCATCCTGGTCGTGGCCGCCATCGGCGGTGTGGGTGCCTACGTCGCCATGCAGTACTCCACGCCGTCCTCGGGCACGCCCTACACGTCGGGGGGCGGGGCCACCACCCGCTTCGGTAACTGGGAGAGCCGGCGGGGCGGCGCCCTCAGCGAGCGCATTGCCGACGCCCCCTCGGGCTGCCTGGTGGCGGTCATCGCCGCGGTGGCGGTCTGGATCGCCCTGTGGGCGGTGGTCCTGGTGCTCGGCCTGCGGGTCTTGACCGCCTGACCGCCTGACCGCCTGAACGCTCGAGCCCCAGCTGGCGCGCCGACTGGTCCGGGGCGGGGCCGGGCCTGTGCGAAGGTGCGGGCGGCCTGGGCTGACGGCCCGCTGGGCGGGACGGGCCTCAGTCCCGGTCGGTGGGCTCCCGGGCGTCGGCGGGGCGCAGGATGAGGTCGATGGCCGACCAGACGGTGCGGGCCAAGGGGTAGAAGGCGATGGGGGCCACCACCGCCACCACCAGGCCTACGGCCATGATGGGCAGAATGCTGGCATCGGGGTTGCGGGCCAGGAACACGATGGTGGGGATGATCCCGGCCACGAGGAGCAGCCCCTCGGTCACGGCCAGGTTGACGAGGTAGGCACCGAGGAAGAAGCCCTCCTCGCGCTCGAACCGGTAGCCGCAGCCGGGGCAGCGGTCGCGCATGCGGAACCACCCCTCGTAGAGGCCACCGCTCCCGCACACGGGGCACCGCTTGGCCAGGCCGCGCGCCAGCATGCGGGCGGGTGAAGCCGGGCGGGCGGGCCCGCCTCCGGCGACGGTCAGGCTCCCCCGACCCTCAGCGGAAGAGGAGCTCCCGGGGCCGGACCGGCTCGACGACGACGAGGTCGTCGAGGGGGAGCGGCAGGGCGGCCGCCCCGGCACCGGAGAGCGGCCGGGGCCGGCGGGGCTCCCGAGGCGAGGACGAGCCGCCCCAGCCCCGGTAGACCAACAGCCCGTGCACCGGGTTGGGAACCACGTCGAGGGCGGCGCCGACCGCCGGGTGGGCCCGGAAGCGGTCCCACGTCTCCTCGTCGGCGAACGACAGCTCGAGCACGACGCCCCAGCGCAGATGGTGGAGGTTCCAGTCGAGCGCTCCGGCCAGGACCGCCGTCTCGATCAGGACGTCGATGTGCGCCTCGGCCCACAGGCTGGCCGGGTAGCCGCCGTCAAGCACCTCGATGGACATGTCGTAGGCCACGCCGACAGGGTACGCCCTGGCGGCCGCCCGGTCACCATCTGAGGCCGCGCGCTTGACCGGCGGCTGTCGGGGTACGTACCACGCCGACCGCCGGCGTCCCCGCCGGTAGCCCGGACAAAGGAGGGCCCGTGGGGCTCGTGATCCTGTTGATCATCATCTTTCTGATCGCACTGGTGGCCGGCGTGGGCTGGCGGATGGGCAACCGCCGCCGCCTCTGACCCGAGGGGCCGACAGGCCGCCCCTTTCCCTTACGACCCCGGGACCGACGCCGGACCCGGGGGACTGTCGACGAGCACCAGGCGGCCCATCCCGTCGGCTGCCACCGCCGCCTGCCCGGCCACGATGCGACCCATGGCCGATCCCACCAACCCGGCGCGCCAGCCCCGCTCCAACGAGGCGCCCGGCACCCGGCGGAGGAATCCCTCCACGTCGGCCCGGGTGGCGAGGAGCGCGGCGTCAATCCCGAGGTCCCGGGACTGCTGGCTCACCCAGGCGGTGAGCAGGGTGGCGAGGGGCTGGAGGTGGCCGGGCAGGTCGTGGTCGGGAGGGAGGCGCAGGTCGGTGGCGGGGAGGTCGACCCCCCGGGCCACCGCCGCCAGAACCTCCTGCACGGCCGGCGCCGGCGTGCGCCGCCAGTCCACCAACCGGGACCGCGGGAGGTCACGGGCCGAGTGGGGTGGCCGCTCGGCCAGCAGCAACACCGCCTCGTCGCCCAGCACCCGGCGGGCGGGGCGGTCGGTGGCCATGGCCGTGGCCTCCCGCCAGGCCGCCACCTCCTGAGCCACGCCCCGAGCCCGGCCCCGGAGCTGGCGCGCTCCCTTCAGGCGCCACCAGGCGGTGGACACGTCCACCTCCCGCACCCGGCGGTGGCGCTCGCTCTCCTGGTAGGCCCACTCCCGGCGACCGGCGGCCGCCAGCCGCTCGTCCATCACCGACCGCAGCGGGAGCAGGTGGGCGACGTCACCCGCCGCGTAGGCGACCTGCTCGTCGGTGAGCGGGCGGGAGAACCAGTCGGTCATGCGGGCGGCCTTCTCCAGGCGGGCGCCGAGTAGCTCGCGGACCAGCTTCACCAGCGATGGCGACCCCAGGCCGAGGAAGCCGGCGGCGATCTGGGTGTCGAGCATGCGCCTCGGGATGGTGCCGGTGGCGCGGTGGAGCACCTGGAGGTCCTGGCCGCCGGCGTGGGCCACCAGCAGGCCCGGGCCGTCGAGCACCGCGGCCAAGGCCCGGACGTCGACGGTCGTGGCGTCGACCACCGCCACCCGGTCGGGCGTGGCCAGCTGCAACACCGCCAGGCGCGGGAAGTACGTGCTCTCGCCGTGGAACTCCACGTCGAGGGCGTAGGCATCGACCTCCGCCAGCTCGGCGACCAGGGACGAGAACGCGGCGTCGTCGGCCACCAGCATCACCCATGTCTATCGGCCCGGGGGCGCGGTGGCCCGGCGGGCGATACTGGTGGCGATGGCGGAAACGACCATCCCGCCGGCGGTGGCGGCACCGCCGGGGAACGGGGTCCTCCCGGTGGGGCCCGAGCCGGCTGCCCTCCGACGGGGCCGGTCGACGCCGGCGCGCACGGTCGCCCTGTACGCGCTGACGCTGTGGGCGGTGGCCACGGTGGTCTTCCTGCTCCCCCGGTTGCTGCCCGGCGACCCCCTCCAGGCCCTCGACCAACCGGACAGCGCCACCTTCGTCTACGACCCGGTGGTCCGGGCCAAGGTGGCGGCTTACTACGGCCTCGACAAGCCGCTGGCGGCCCAGTACCGGTCCTACCTGTCGGGGCTGGCCCACGGCGACCTGGGGTGGTCCATCTCCCAGAACCGGCCGGTCAGCACCCTGCTGGCCGCCCGCCTGCCGTGGACGCTGCTGCTGGTGGGCGGTGCCCTCGCCATCTCGTCGGCTCTCGGCTTCGTGGCCGGCATGGCGGCCGCCTGGCGGCGCGGCGGGGTGGTGGACCGCAGCCTGATCGTCGCCCTGTCGGCGGCCCAGGCCGTGCCCGAGTACGCGATGGCCAGCCTGCTCCTCGTCTGCTTCGCGGTACTGGTACCCGTGTTCCCCCAGGCCGGTGCCAGCACCGCCTTCGCCCACTACCCCACGCCGTTCGACGCCGTCGGCGACGTGCTCCGCCACCTGGCCCTGCCCCTGGCCGCCCTCAGCCTGGGCCTGGTCGCCAACCAGTTCCTGATCGTCAGGGCCGCCGCGGTGTCCACCCTGGGCCAGGACTACATGGTCCTGGCCCGCGCCAAGGGCCTGCCCCGGCGGCTCCTGGAGTACCGCCATTCGGGCCGCAACACCCTGCTGCCGTTCCTCACCTCGGTCGGGGCCCAGGCCGGCCTGGCGGTGGGCCCCTCGCTGTTCGTCGAGGTGGTGTTCGCCTACCCCGGCATGGGATCGCTGCTCAGCGGCGCCGTCACCGCACGCGACTACCCGGTGCTCCAGGGCGGCTTCCTCGGCCTGGCCGTGGTGGTGCTGGCCGTAAACCTGGCCATGGACCTGGCCTACAGCCGGCTCGACCCGAGGGTGGGGCAGTGAGCCTCACGTCGGTCGTGCTCCCCGTCGAGCGGCCGTCGCCGCCGTCGCGCCGGCGCGCCCGGGCCGCGGGCCTGGCCGGTGGTGCGTTCGTCGCCGGCGTCGTCCTGCTGGCCGTCCTCGGCAACCGGCTGGCGCCCTACCGGGCGGGCGCCCTCTCGGGACCGTCGCTGCAGCCGCCCGGATGGCGCCACCTGCTGGGCACCAACCTGTTGGGCCAGGACGTCCTCAGCCAGCTCATCGTGGGCGCCCGGATCTCGGTGGTGGTGGCCGTGCTCGCCGGCCTGGGCAGCGTGGCCCTGGGCGGGCTCGTGGGCGTCACCGCCGGCTGGTTCCGGGGGACCACCGACGTCGTGCTCATGCGCCTCACCGACCTGGTGCTCGTCCTGCCCCGGCTGCCGCTGCTCCTCCTCGTCGGCGCCCTGGTGGGCGGGTCGGCGGCCAGCCTCGGGGTCGTCATCTCCCTGACCTTCTGGCCGGTGACGGCCCGTGTGCTGCGGTCCCAGGTGCTCAGCCTGCGCTCCCGGGCGTACGTCACCGCCGCCACCGGGTTCGGGGCCGGCTCCTGGCACCAGCTCAGGAGCCACGTGCTCCCGGATCTCGCCCTCCTGGGGCTGGCGCAGCTCATCCCCGCCGCCGCCCGTGCCGTCGTGCTCCAGGCCGGCCTCGCCTTCCTCGGGGTGGGGAGCGTCACCCAGCCCAGCTGGGGGGCCATGACCCGCGACGCCATCAGGTACAACGGCCTGTTCGTCACCCGGGCCTGGCAGTGGTGGTTGCTGCCACCGGTGGTGGCGGTGATCGTCCTGGTCACCGGCATAACCCTGGTCGGCACCGCGGCCGAACGGCGCCTCAGCCCCCGCCTGGGACGCCACCGGCCCTGAGGGTCAGGACCGGTCCCCGACCAGCCGTAGGCATGGGGGCCCCGGACACCCGTGTACCCTGCACCCGCTCACGGCGGGTACGCGTCCACGGAGGTGACTGGGTGGCGGGTCGACGATGGGTCATGGCGGCCGCGGCGTGCGTGGCGTCGCTCGGGGTGGCGTCGTGCCGTACGTCCACCGCCAAGTCCACCTCGGGCACCGGGTCGTCCCGGGCGACGATCCGCCTGGCGGCCAGCTCCCAGGGCGCCGGGTACCCTACGCCGTTCGGCGCCGTCCGGGGCCCGGGCGTCCTCATGACCACGTTCATGTTCGACCAGTTGGCCTTCCCCGACGTGACCGGCACCCCCAAGCCGTGGCTGGCCAGGTCCTGGGAGACGTCGGCCGACGGCAAGACGTGGACCTTCCACCTCCAGCCCAACGCCCGCTGGACCGACGGGCAGCCGGTCACCGCCGACGACGTGGCCTTCACCTTCGACTACGACCTCAAGGGCCCCGGGGCGTCCCTCGGCCTGCTCCCGAGCGTCAACTACATAGACGGCGTGACCGCCCCCGACCCAGCCACGGTGGTCGTCCAGCTGAGCTCCGTGCGCCCGACGTTCCTGACCGACGTGGTGGGCAACTTCGCCGGGCTCGGCATCATCCCCAAGCACATCTGGTCGTCGGTGACCGACCCGGCCCACTTCCAGGGCCCTCAGGCGCTCATCGGCTCGGGGCCCTACAAGATGGCCAAGTTCGACCTCAGCAACAACACCTACGACCTGGTGGCCAACGACGACTTCTACCTCGGCCCGCCCAAGGTGAAGGAGGTGCAGATCATCCAGGCCGGCGACCCGCTCGTGGCGCTGCAGCAGAACCAGCTCGACTCGGCCACCACCGGCAACGGCCAGGCGGGCACCGGTGCCGTGCCCCAGTCCCAGATCGACGCCCTCACCAAGAGCTTCAAGGAGCTGACGGCACCCGGCGAGTTCAACGTCGCCCTGTTCTTCAACGCAGCGGCCGGCTTCCCCTTCGACCAGAAGGCGTTCCGCCAGGCCGTCGCCTACGGCCTTGACCGCCAGGACATGATCCAGCGCCTCCTCAACGGCAAGGGCGTCCCCGGGAGCGCCGGCGCCCTCGGCCCGGCCAACCCCTTCCTGGATAACAGCCTCCCCGACTACCCCCACGACGTGGCCAAGTCCAAGGCCCTGCTCGACCAGGTCGGTCTGAAGGACGCCAACGGCGACGGTGTGCGGGACAAGCCCGACGGGTCGCCCTTCTCCATCCCCCTGCTCACTTCGTCGTCCGACAGCCAGACGGCCCAGCTGGTGAGCGAGAACCTGCGCGACGTCGGCCTCAAGGTGGACATCACCGCCGTCGACCAGCCCACCTCCGACGCCCGCGACACCAAGGGCGACTACCAGATGGCCCTCGTCCACTTCGGCGGGCTGTCGGGCGACCCCAACGGCCTCGTCTCCCGGTTCGCCTCCACCTCCAAGAGCAGCTCCTTCACCCGGGTCCAGGGCTACAAGGACCCCGCCTTTGACCAGGCGGCGGCCCAACAGGCCACCACCCTCGACCCCGCCAAGCGCCGCCAGCTCACCGATCAGATGCAGGCCCTGCTGGCCGACGACCTGCCCCAGCTCTCGCTCTACGTCCCCGAGCAGATCGCCTTCGTGAACACCAAGGTCTTCAGCGGGTGGGCCTACACGCCCGGCTGCCCCCCGTGCGGCGTCGCCCTCAACAAGCGGATGCTCGTCACCGGCAACGCCAACCCGGCTCTGGGCTCCTAGGTGGCGGCGCCCGCCGACCTCACCTTCCTGGCCCCGCCCGGCGAGGTGGCCGACTGGCGCCTGGTCCTGCTGTTCGACGCCGTAGCCGCCTCGGGGGCCCTGGCCGCCCTGCCGGCGACGCTCGACGAGCTGGCCGCCGACCTCGGCCTCGACCGCCACGGCCTGCGCGTCACCTTGGACGCCCTGGCCGCCTGGGGTGTCGTGGCCCGGGAGGGCGACGACCACTACCGGCCCGGGCCGGAGGCGCCCGACGCGTCCGAGGCCGCCGCCCTGCGCCACCATGCCCGGGCCCTCCGGCAGTGGGCGGCCACGGTGGACCACCGCCTGCGGGGGGCGCCTCCCGAGGTGCGCCCCGGCATGCCCGACCCCGAGCTGTTCCTCGACGGCCTGGCCGTCGGCGCCCGCCGGGCGGCCCCCGCGGTGGTGGACCTGTGCCTGGCCCGGTTTCCCGCCGCCCGCAGCGTCCTCGACCTGGGCGGCGGCCATGGCGAGTACTCCCTGGAGTTCGCCCGCCGGGGCCTGCAGGCCACGATGCAGGACCTGCCCACCATGGCGGAGATCGTGGCCCGCCGGGGCGTCCTGGCCGAGGCCGGTGTGGAGCTGGTGGCGGGCAGCTTCTTCGACGCCGTCCCCGACGGTCCCTTCGACCTCGCCTTCTGCGCCGGCATCACCCACACCTTCGACGGCGCCCACAACCAGGCCCTGTACCGGCGCCTGCGGCCGGTGGTGGCACCGGGCGGGGGCGTCGCAGTGGTCACCATGCTGCGCCACCGCCACCCCCTGGCCGACGTGTTCGCGGTGCAGATGCTGGCCAACGCCAACGGCGGCGACACCCACGGCGAGGACGAGTACCGGGCGTGGCTGGGCCAGGCGGGGTTCGCGGTGGACGAGGCACCGGTGGACGTCCGGAACCGGCCCCAGTCGGTGCTCTTCGCCACCTGACGTGGCCACCGAGGCGGCCGGGCCCGAGGATCTCCGGCCCCCGGCCCGTCGTGGGCCGCCGGTGCTCGACGTCGCCGACCTGGCCGTCACCTACGACGGGCCGCCCGCCGTCCGTGCGGTGGACGGCATCTCCTTCTCGGTGGCCCGGGGCGAGTGCCTCGGGATCCTCGGGGAGTCGGGGTCGGGCAAGTCCACCTTCGCCCGGGCCACGCTGGGGCTGGCCACCGGCGCCCGCGTCGAGGGCGCCATCCGCCTGGGTGACGTCGACCTGCTCTCGCTGGACGAGGCCGGGTGGCAGCGGGTGCGGTGGTCGCGCATCGCCCTGTCGTTCCAGTCCACCGCCGCCCTTAACCCGGTGCTGCGGGTGGGCCTCCAGCTGGCCGAGCCCCTGCGCGTCCACCTGGGGATGGACCAGGGTCAGGCCGACCGGAATGCCGTCGGCCTGCTGGGCGATGTCGGCCTGGGCGAGTGGGCCGCGGCCCGCTACCCCCGGGAGCTGTCGGGCGGCCAGCGCCGGTTGGTGCTCGTCGCCATGGCCCTGGCCTGCCGGCCCCAGGTGGTGGTGCTCGACGAGCCCACGGCCGGCCTGGACCCCGCCACCCGCAACCACGTGCTCCGGCTGCTCCAGCGGGTCCGGGACGAGCGCGGCACCGCCCTGGTGCTGATGAGCCACGACGCCGACGCCCTGGAGGCGGTGGCCGACCGGGTGGCCGTGCTGTACCCGGGGTGGCTGGCCGAGATCGGCCCCGGGGCCGACGTGCTGGGCGATCCCCGCAACCCGTACTCGTGGGCCCTGCTCAACGCCCGCCCGACCCTGGCGTCGGTGAAGGACCTGCGCGGCATCCGGGGCGCGCCGCCCGACCCCACCGAGACCGCTTCCGGCTGCCCCTTCTTCGGGCGCTGCCACCAGGGCCGGCCCCAGGTGTGCACCGCCTCCCGGCCGCCGCTCATCCCGCCCACCGGCGAGCGGGGTCCCCGGGCGGTGGCCTGCGCCCGGGGCGGGACGGTGGCGCTGCTGTCGGTCCGGGGGCTGCGCAAGTCCTTCCCGACCGGGGGGTCGGTGCTGCGACCCCGGCGTGCCACCGTGATCGACGACGTGAGCTTCGACGTGCGCGAGGGCGAAGTGGTCGGCCTGGTGGGCTCCACGGGCGCCGGCAAGTCCACTCTGGGCATGCTGTCCGTCCGCCTGCTGGATGCCGACGGCGGGTCCGTGTGCTTCGACGGCATCGACCTCCTGGCCGCCGAGGGCCGGGCGCTCAAGGCCCTCAGGGCCCGCCTGCAGCTGCTCTTCCAGGACCCGTTCGAGGCGCTGTCGCCGCGGCTGACCGTCGGCCAGGTCGTGAGGGAGCCGCTCGACGTCCAGGACGTGGGCGACGCCACCACCCGCACCGTCCTGGTGCGCCGGACGATCGCCGAGTGCCGGCTGCCGGCCGATGACGCCTTCCTGGGCCGCCACACCCACGAGCTGTCGGGCGGCCAACTCCAGCGGGTGGCACTGGCCCGGGCCCTCGTGCTGGAGCCGACCCTGCTGGTGGCCGACGAGGCGGTGTCCATGCTCGATCCCAGCGAGCAGGCCAAGATGCTCCAGCTGCTCAAGCACCTGCAGGTGGAGCGGGGGATGTCGATGATCTTCGTCTCCCACGACATAGCCGTGGTCCTGCGGGTGGCCGACCGGGTGCTGGTGCTCGACGGGGGCCGTATCGTGGAGGAGGGGTCGGGCGGGACGCTCCTGGTGTCCCCCCGCCACCCTGCCACCCGGGCGCTGCTGGCGGCGTCGGGGCGCGACCTGCTCTTCGCCGGCACCGACGCCGACACCGCCGCCCCGCCCGCCCGGGTGCGGCAGCCCATCACGACCACGGAAGGAGCCTCATGATCGACGAACAGACCCTCGAGCGGGTGGTGGAGTTCCACGGCCACATGTGCCCCGGCCTGGCCATGGGCGTCCAGGCCGCCCAGATCGCCCTCCGGGAGATCGGTCCCCACGCCAAGGACGAGGAGGTGGTGGCGGTGGTCGAGACCGACATGTGCGGCGTTGACGCCATCCAGTTCCTCACCGGCTGCACCTTCGGCAAGGGCAACCTCGTCCACCGGGACTGGGGCAAGAACGCCTACAGCTTCTACCGCCGCTCCGACGGCCGGGCCGTGCGCATCGCCGGCCGCCCCGACGCCTGGCAGCGCGACCCCGAGCACCAGGAGCTGTTCGCCAAGGTGCGCACCGGCCAGGCCACCGAGGCCGAGCGGGCCCGCTTCTCGGAGCTGCACCAGGCGTCGTCCCGGGCCGTGCTGGACCTCGACCCCGACGCCCTCTTCACGGTCTCGGAGATCGCCGGGCCCCCGCCCCACAAGGCCCGGATCCACGCCACGGTGGTGTGCCAACGCTGCGGCGAGGGGGCCATGGAGACCCGCATCCGCCGCCTCGATGGGCGCGACCTGTGCCCGCCCTGCTTCCAGGCCGTCCTGGGCGGCGAGGAGCCGGTAGCCGTGGCCCCGGCCCGGACCCCGTCCGGCTGAGCCGACCGGCAGGGCGTGGCTTCAGGAACTTCTTAGCGGCTTCCCAGGTAGGGCCAATGTCGGGGGACAAGCATCGGCCACCACCATGAGACCGTCCTTCGAGTACCCCCAGGCCGCGGCGCCAGCGAGGACCACCATCCCGACGGCGCGCGCCGCCACCCCCCGGGTGCCCGCCGGCCCGCCCTGGCGCCCGGCGCCGGAGGCGTGGTGGGGGACGGCGGCGACGTGGACCGTGGCCGGCTCCCTGGCCGTGGTCACCGCCCTGTGGGCGGCCAACAGCGGTATCGGGGACCTGGCCGGGGTGTCGAGGCTGACGTCGCTCGGCCGACTCCTCGGGCTGCTGGCCGCCGACCTGCTGCTCGTGCAGGTCCTGCTCATGGCCCGCATCCCGTGGCTGGAGCGGGTGGTGGGCCAGGACACGCTGGCCCGCTGGCACCGCCTGGTGGGGTTCACGTCGTTCGACCTGATGATGGCCCACGTCGTGCTCATCATCCTGGGCTACGCGGCGGAGGCGCGCACCGGCGTCCTCGCCCAGGCGTGGGACCTGGTCACCAGCTACCCGGGAATGCTCCTGGCCACCGCCGCCACCGCCCTGTTGGTGATGGTGGCCGTCACCTCGATGCGGGCGGCCCGGCGGAAGCTGCGCTACGAGTCGTGGCACCTCCTCCACCTGTACGCCTACCTGGGCGTGGGCCTGGCCCTCCCCCACCAGGTGTGGACGGGCAGCGCCTTCGTGGGCTCGCCGCTGGCCCGGGCCTACTGGTGGACGCTCTACGGCGCCACCCTGGCCGCGGTGGTGGTCTTCCGGCTGGCCGTGCCGGTGTGGCGCAACCTCCGGCACCGCTTGGTGGTGGAGGCGGTCGTTCCCGAGGGGCCGGGCGTGGTGTCGGTGCACCTGCGGGGCCGCCACGTCGCCCGCATGGGCGTCCAGGGTGGGCAGTTCTTCCTGTGGCGGTTCGTGGACGGGCCCGGCTGGTCCCGGGCCCACCCCTACTCGTTGTCCGCCGCCCCCCGCCCGGACCGCATGCGCATCACCGTCAAGGAGCTGGGTGACGACAGCCGGGCCCTGGCCGGGCTGCGTCCGGGGTCCCGGGCCCTGGTGGAGGGGCCGTTCGGGCGGCTCACCGCCGACGCCCGGCGGGCGCCGGGGGGCGTCACCCTGATCGGGTCGGGCATCGGCATCACCCCGCTGCGGGCCGTGCTCGAGGAGCTGGACGTGGAGCCCGGGCAGGCCACCCTGCTGTACCGGGCCAGCACCCCCGACGACTTCGTGTTCCGCCGGGAGCTCGATTGGTTCGCGGCCAACCGGGGCGTGCGGGTGGTCTACCTCCCGGGCCACCGGGCCGCCCGCCGGTCATGGCTGCCGGCCGAGCTGGCCCACGTCCCCGACGACGAGGCGCTGAGCCGGCTCGCCCCCGCCGTCGCCTGGTCGGACGTCTACGTGTGCGGGCCCGACGAGTGGATGGACGCCGTCCGCGACGCGGCGCTGGCCGCCGGTGTGCCCGCCGAGCACCTCCACCTCGAACGGTTCACCTGGTAGCACCGTGCGCCGCATCCTCGTCGCCGTGGCGTCCACCGTGTGCGGGGTGGTGGCCCTGTTCAGCTACCGCACCAGCACCATGGGGGCGGCGGCCCGCCCGTCGGCCGCTACCGCCCCGCCGGGGCCGGTCCCGTCCCCGACCGGCGCGGCGGCGGCCCGCCCGTGGACCGGCGCCGGGAGCAGCACCGGCGCGGACAGCCCGTCGGCATCGCCCACCACCCCGACCACCGCCGCGGGCGGCGGCTCGGCCTCGTCGGGCGGCGCCGCCACCACCGTGAACGGCACGGCCGTGGCCACGCGGTGGAGCACCGTCCAGGTCCAGGTGCGGGTGTCGGGTGGGCGCCTGGTGGACGTGGCGGCCCTGTCGCTGCCCGACAGCAGCAACCGGGACTTCTCCATCAACGGCCGGGCGGTGCCCGTCCTCCGCCAGGAGGCGCTGTCGGCCCAGAGCGCCAAGATCGACACCGTCAGCGGGGCCACCGTCACCAGCCGGGGCTACATCTCCTCACTCCAGGCGGCGCTCGACGCCGCCCACCTGGGCGGGTGAGGCCGGTGACGGCGGGGGCAGCCCCGGCGCACGCACCGTCGCCCCCCCGCCGGGCGTGGGTGGAGCAGATCATGGGGATGCCGGTGAGCGTCCACCTGCGGGGGCCGGCGGCCCTCGGTGACACCGCAGCCGGCTTGGTGGCTGCCGTCTTCGACCACCTCCGCCACGTGGACGCCGTGTTCAGCACCTACCGGCCCGAGAGCGACGTCACCCGCCTGAACCGGGGCGACGTCCGCCTGGACGCCTGCCACCCGTGGGTGGGCGAGGTGGTGACGCTGTGCGCCGAGGCCACCGCCCGGACCGGCGGATGGTTCGACGCCCGGCTGCCGGCCCCCGGCGGAGGCACCTGGTTCGACCCCTCGGGCCTGGTCAAGGGATGGTCGGTGGAGGCTGCGTCCCGATGGCTGGCCGACGTCGACGACGCCGACTTCTGCCTCAACGCCGGCGGCGACGTGGTGGTGGGGATCGCCACCGCCGACGCCGGGCCGTGGAGGGTCGGCATCGAGGACCCGGGTGACGTGTCCCGGGTGCTCGCGGTGGTCGAGGCGTGGGCCGGCGGCGTGGCCACGTCGGGCCGCGCCCGGCGGGGGCTGCACATCGTCGACCCGCGCTCCGGCGCCCCCGCCACCGGCCTGCAGTCGGCCACCGTGGTGGGCCCGTCGCTCATGTGGGCCGACGTGTACGCCACCGCGATGGTGGCCGGGGGCCGGGAGTCGGTGGACTGGCTGGGCGGCCTCGACGGCTACGAGGCCATGGTCGTCACCGACACCTCCGAGGTCCTGGCCACCGCCGGCTGGCGTCAGGGGCAGCCCGAGGCACTGCCGGCCGTCGTGCCTGGTGGACACCGGCAGGATCGCATTTAGCAGTCCACCGCGGGCGCGACAGAGCGTACAAAAGGTCTCCGCGGGCGGATGAGACGGCAATTTCCCCGCTCCCTCCCCTGGTCCAATACTGTATAGGACCTTGGTCGTAGGACCCCCATTTTCCGGTTGCCAGCCGACGAGCCGTCGGTATGCTCGCCGAACATGGGGTCCGGTCGGGCTGGTCGACGCCGGCGGCACCGAGCGGCGCCGGCCCCGTCGCCCGGCACCGGCCGGTCGACGGTGGCGCTCCAGGTCGGCGAGTTCGCCCTCGCCGGGGTCGTCAGCCTGGCCCTGGTCGGGCTGGGAACCTCCATCGCCGCTCGGCGGGTCGGCGAGCGGGAGGCGATCACCGAGGTGCGGGCCACGGCCGCCACCAAGGCCGAAGGCCTGGTCCGCCCCGTCCTGGCGGACGCCTTGGTGGACGGCGACGACGCCGCCCGCCAGGCCGTGGCCGACGTGGTCACCGTGGGGGTCCTCGACGCTTCCCTGGTCCGGGTCAAGCTGTGGACGCCTGAGGGCCGGATCGTCTACTCCGACGAGCCTCGCCTGGTCGGCACCCGGTTCTCCCTCGACTCCGGCGAGCTGGCGGCGCTGCGCACGGGCACCATCGAGGCCGACGTCTCCAACCTCAGCCGTCCCGAGAACCAGTTCGAGCGCCCGTTCGGGCGGCTCCTCGAGGTGTACCTGCCCGTCTTCACGCCGTCGGACCGCCCGCTGCTGTTCGAGGCCTACTTCCGTTACGACGCGGTGTCGTCGGCCGGGTCGCGCCTGTGGCGCAGCTTCGCCCCGATCGCCCTGGGAGCCCTGGTCCTGCTGGAGCTGGTGCAGCTGCCCCTGGCCGGGTCGCTCGCCGGGCGCCTCCGCCAGCGGCTGCGGGAGCGCGAGCGGCTCCTGCTGCGGGCGCTCGACGCCTCTGAGCTGGAACGGCGGCGGATCGCCAGCGACCTCCACGACGGCGTCGTGCAGGACCTCGTCGGCGTCGCCTACTCCCTGTCCGCCTCGGCCCGTCGCATGGACGACCCGGCGTCCACCGACCTGTTGGAGGTGTCCGCCGATCACGTCCGGAGCAGTATCGGCGCCCTGCGATCCCTGCTGGTGGAGATCTATCCCCCCAACCTGGCCGACGAAGGCATCCACTCCGCCCTGTCCGACCTGGTGAACGCCGCCCGGTCCCGGGGGCTGGCGGTGGAGCTGGACCTGGACGGGCTCGACCCCGCCGTTCCACCGGCGGCTGCCCAGCTCCTGTACCGGGCCGCCCAGGAGGCGCTGCGCAACGTCGTCCGCCACGCCCGGGCCCGGTCGGTGCGGGTCATGGCTGTCACCGTCGACAACATCGCCCGCCTCCAGGTGGACGACGACGGCCAGGGCTTCGACGTGGAGGGGGCGCGTACCCGGGCCGCCGACGGCCATCTCGGCCTCCGGGGGCTCGAAGGGTTGGTCGCCGACGGCGGCGGGCGGATGGAGCTCCTGTCGTCACCCGGTGCCGGCACCAGCGTGGCGGTGGAGGTGCCTACCGCATGACCACCGTGCTGGTGGTCGACGACCATGCGGTGGTGCGCAGCGGGCTGGAGCAGCTGGTGGCCACCGCGCCCGACATGGAGATGGCCGGTACCGCCGCCGACGGCGCCGAGGCGGTGGCCGAGGCCGCCCACCTGCGGCCCGACGTCATCCTGATGGACCTGTCCATGCCGGTGGTCGACGGGATCGAGGCCACCCGCCAGATCGTCGCCGCCCGGCCCGAGGCGTGCGTCATCGTGCTGACCTCCTTCGCCGACGACCGCCGCATCTCCGACGCCCTCGTCGCTGGCGCCCGCGGCTACCTCCTCAAGCAAGCCCGCCCCGACGAGCTCCTCGGCGCCATCCGAGCCGCGGCCGGGGGCGGCGCGCCGCTCGACCCCAAGGCCGCTCGCGTCCTTCTCGACCAGCGGCGGCCCCACCATGCGGCCGCCGCGCTGTCGAAGCGGGAGGACCAGGTTCTCCGGCTGGTGGCCGCCGGCCTGGCCAACAAGCAGATCGCCCGCCGCCTCGGGATCAGCGAGGGCACGGTCAAGGCGCACCTCACCAGCGTCTTCCAGCGCCTCGGCGTCAGCGATCGCACCCAGGCGGCGTTGTGGGCGGCCGAGCACCTTCCCGGCGTGCGGGGGGCCTGACGCGCCGGTGCCGCCCGGGCACGCGGGCGGCACCGACCTTGCAGTCCAGGGTCGGCGAATCAGCGGCTGCCGCCCCGCGCGCTCTGGCTCCCGCCACCACCACCGGGCCCCCGGTTCGAGCCGCCGCTCGTGCCGGCGCCGTGGTCGTCTCCCACCTCGTGGGTGGCCGGGTCGTCGGCGCCGTGGTCGTCGCCGTGGTCGTCACCCACCTCGTGGGTGGCCGGGTCGTCGGCGCCGTGGTCGTCGACCGTGGTCCCGCCTGCCGGCACGGTGGTGGTGGCGTCCCGGCCCCGGTCGTCACCCACCTCGTGGGTGGCCGGGTCGTCGGCGCCGTGGTCGTCGACCGTGGTCACCGTGGTCCCGCCGGCCGGCACGGTGGTGGTGGCGTCCCGGCCCCGGTCGTCGCCGACGTCATGGGCACTGCCGATCCGGCCGTCCCGCGACACCACGGCCGGGGCCGGCTGGGTCCTGACGGCGTTGGCGGCGGCGACGGTGATGCCGGTCAGCGACGCCGCCGCGAAGGCGGCGAGTCCGACGGCCAGAATGGGCTTGCGCATGATGCTCCTCTCGGTGGCGTACTGAGAGTGTCGGTGCGCACCGGTCGAAGCCACCATTGGCCATTGGTCGTAGTACCCGGCAGCCCGAGGGGGGCGGCCGTCGCTCGTCGTCGCCCGACCCGTCCAGGGTGTCGCCTGGTGGCTCGACCTCAGGTCGAACCAAGGGCGACCTCGGCGGTCGCCGCCCCGCCCGCGGACAGGTGCTGGTCGTCGTCGCCCGACATCACCGTGCGCCCGGCGATCAGGCCGAACAAGGCGGCCAGCAGGGCGGCCACCCCGCCGATGACCACCGGGACCCGGGCGCCGGCGGCGTCGGCCACCGCCCCCATGATCGGCCCCCCGATCGGGGTGGTGCCGACCAGGAGGACGGTCTGCAACGCCAGCACCCGGCCGTGCATGCGGGGGTCGGCGCGCACCTGGGCGATGGTGGTCGTGGCGGTCATGAAGGCGATGCTGGCCACGCCCAGGAGGGCGACGAGAGGCAGGCTGACGGCAACGCTGGGCGCCGCTGCCAGCAGGAGCATGGTCACGCCGAAGGCGGCGGCGCCCACCACCACGTCGTGGACCCGGACCGTCCTGCGGTCGGCCACAAGGAGCGCTCCCACCAGCGCCCCCGCGCTGAAGACGGCGTAGACGAGGGTGTAGCTGGCGTCGTTCCCGTGGAGGGTGCGCTCGACAAAGAGGGGGAAGACGACGGTGAAGTTGTAACTGAGGGTCCCCACCATGGCGAGCATGACGAAGGGGAGCCACAGATCGGGGACTGACCGGACGTAGCGAATGCCGGCCCGCACCTGGCCCTTCCCCCGGGGTGTGGCCTCGGCCACCCGCAACTCGCCGGTGCGCATCATCCCCAGGGCCACCAGCACCGCCACGTAGCTGGCGGCGTCGAGGGCGAAGGCCCATCCGAAGCCGGCGGTGATGACCAGCACCCCCGCCACCGTCGGCCCGAAGATGCGGGAGCTGTTGACCAGGGCGCTGTACAGGGTGACGGCGTTGCCCACGTCCTCCTGCGGCACCATCTCGGTTACGAACGACCGCCGGACCGGGTTGTCGAAGGCCAGGAGGCAACCGCCGGCCAGGGCGGTGGCGAACAGTGCGGCCAGCGGCGGGTGGTGCATGAAGGCGAGGGCGGCCAGCACGACGGACTGGCACATCTCGCCGATCTGGGTGGTCTTGAGGAGACGGAGCTTGTTGGACCGGTCGGCCACCAGGCCGGCGAACGGCGAGAGCACCAGGATGGGCCCGAACTGGCACGCCGCGAGGGCGCCGACGGCCACGCCGCTGCCCGTCAGGTGCAACACCAGCAGGGTCAGGGCCACCATGGTGAGCCAGTTGCCCGAGTTGGATATCAACTGGCCGATGAAGAACAGCCGGAAGTTCCGCGTCCGCAGGGCGCGGAACCGGCCCCTCACACCGGCTCGGACGCGGCCCGCGGTCACGAGGCCGTCGACGGCCTCGACGTCGTTGCCAAATGCGTCGTTGCCATCTGCGTAGTTACCATCTGCTAAGTATATTGGCACCATGGACGAACCCGAGACGGCTGAGCTGGCGGCCGAGATCAGGCTCCTCAGCGGTCGCCTGGCCCGACGCCTCCGTCAGGAAGGGACCGCCGGTCTGACGCCCTCCCAGCTGTCGGCCCTGGCCAGCGTGGACCGGCTCGGCCCCCTCCACCTGGGCGACCTGGCCAGGGTGGAATCGGTCGCCCCGCCCACCCTCTCCCGGGCGGTCGCCCGCCTGGAGGACTCGGGCCTGCTCCGGCGCCGCCCCGACCCGGCCGACGGGCGGGCCGCCCTGGTGGAGGTGACGGCCGGTGGCCGGCGGGCCCTGGGCGACCTGCGCCGGGCCCGGACGGCGTTCCTGACCCAGCGGTTGGAGGCCCTCACCGCCGACGACCGGCGCCTGCTGGCGGGGGCCGTGCGGCTGCTCGACACCGTGGTGGCGGCCCCCGAGCGGCCCGCCGCCACGCCCGCCGAGCCCAGGCCGGCACCGGGCCCGGCGCCCGCACGATGCCCCGCTCCGGCCGGTGCCCCGGCCGGGGCCGGCCCACGCCCCCCATCCGGAGGTCCTTGATGCGCTACGACGCCATCCTCGCCGAGACGGTGAGCATCCGAGGCCACGGCGACGACGTGATCGAGGGCTACCTGGCTCGGCCCCTGGCCCCGGGGCCGTTCGGGAGCGTCGTCGTCATCCACCACATGCCGGGCTACGACGTGGCCACCAAGGAGATCGTCCGGCGGTTCGCGGCTGCCGGCTTCCAGGCGCTGTGCCCCGACCTCCACTGGCGGGCGGCGCCCGGCGCAGCGCCCGACGACGCCGCCGCCGCGGTACGGGCGGCAGGCGGTGTCCCCGACGACCGCCTGGTAGGCGACGTGGCGGGGGCGGCCGCCGTCCTGCGCGGCCTGGCCCCGGCCAACGGGAAAGTGGGTGTCATCGGGTACTGCTCGGGCGGCCGCCAGTCGTTCCTGGCCGCCTGCCGGCTCCCGCTGGACGCCGCCGTGGACTGCTACGGCGCCTTCGTCGCCTCCCGGCCCGAGGGCCTGCCGCTGCGGGTGGAGCCGGTGATCGGCCTGGCCGGCGACCTGTCGTGCCCACTCCTGGGGTTGTTCGGTGCCGAGGACACCCGGCCCGGCCCCGACGAGGTGGCCGAGATCGACCGCGTGCTGACGGCGGCCGGCAAGCCCCACGAGTTCCACACCTACGGCGGCGCGGGTCACGGGTTCTTCGCCGTCGACCGGCCGAGCTACCGGCCGGAGGCGGCCACCGACGGCTGGCGGAGGGTGATGGCCTGGTTCGAGCGCTACCTGTCGGCCTGACGGCGCCACCGCCCGCCGGGCCCAGCGAGGAGACGGAGATCCCGATGTGCACGTACCAGACGGAGATGGTGGAGGTCACCGGCGCCGCCAAGGGCCCGGCCGGGTGGTTCGACGTCCGGGAGGCGATGGTCTACGTGGACCATCCCGTGCGCGCCCAAGCCGAGCACACCCTGAACCTCGACTTCCTCGACCGTTGCGCCGGGCCCTCCGCCCGGGTGGCGGTGGAGCTGACGACAACCGCCGCCCACGGACTGGTGGCCGCCATCCAACGGGCCTTGGCGGCCGCCGGCGAGCCGTCATCCGGCCCCCGGGGTTAACGTCGGGCGGACGGTCGCGGCGACCGCCTCGACGACGTCTGAGTCCACCGGCGCCGTCGGTCGGGCCGGGTGGGCGCGGTGGCCCGCCACCCCGCGTGACGCCACCCCCAGGCGCCCGGGCGGCGTCCCTCGCCCGACGATCAGCTCCGTCGGTGGCGGAGCCCGCGCAGCAGGGCCGGGTCCTCGCCCCGGTCCAGGCGGGCAAGGGCCTCGTCGGCCTCCACCCGGCTCAGCCGCCCTTTGTCCACCGCCGCGTTGATCCACTCGGTGGCGTGGCGAGCCTGGATCCGGCGAATGGCCGGCTCGGCGTCACCAGCCGCATCGGCGGCCCGTACCGCGGCGGCCTCGGCCTCGGTGACGCGCCCCGCGGCAACCATCTTCTCGAGGCGGGACTCCAGGCCCCGACCCCGTCTCCAGTGAGCGCCATGGTCCCTCATGGGCCCACTTTGTAGGATACAGACTGTCCCGGTCAAGTCAGCCTGTTCGGGTACCGGCGTCGCCTAACCTCGACGCCGTGCCCAGACTGTGGACCGACACCGTGGAAACCCACCGCCAGGCAGTGCGCGACGCCGTCGTGGACACGACGTCCGCACTCGTCGCCCGCGACGGGCTGCTGGCGGTGACGATGTCGCGGATCGCCGAGGCCAGCGGTATCGGGCGAGCGACGCTGTACAAGTACTTCCCCGACGTGGAGTCGATCCTGCTGGCCTGGCACGAGCGCCAGATCGCCGGCCACCTCGGCCGCCTGGCGGCTGTCCGCGACCGCCCTGGGACGCCGGGCGAACGGCTGGAGACGGTGCTCAGCGCTTACGGCGTCATCGTGCACCAGTCCCAGGGGCACGCCGACGGCGACCTGGCTGCGCTCCTGCACCGCAGCCCCCACGTCGCCCGGGGCGAGCACCACCTCCATGCCATGGTCAGCGACCTGCTCGGCGCCGCCGCCGCTGACGGCGCGATCCGCACCGACGTCCCCCCCCGGGAGCTGGCCAGCTACTGCCTGCACGCGCTCGCGGCCGCCGCCACGCTGCCGTCGCGTGCCGCCGTCCGCCGCCTGGTGGCCGTCACCCTGGCCGGCCTCTGCGCCGGCGGCTGAAGGGCGGCGGGTATCGACGCCCTGGTCGGTGAGGCACTGCTCACCCGCTCATCCTCGTCAGGCCCGGTCGCCGGGGGGTAGCCGGCCGAACCCCCGAAGGGCGCTACGAGCGGTCGGGCGCGGCGAGGCCTGACACCCGGGCGGGCTCGGCGACGAGGTGTTGCTGCTCGCGGACGTTGGTGATCTGGGCGAGACAGGTCCCCGCACATTGCCGTCCATCTGTGGGGGCCGCAGGAGGGGCGCGACATCCGCTGGTCGTTGGTTCGGCTCGAGCAGCGAGCCGGTGCCTTCCCTGCGGGGCCCGGCGATGACCTAGCGGCTCGGCGGCCGGCGGACGGCGAGCATGGTGGGGGCCCCGGGGGGGCCGTCCAGGCGTACCGGCGACGTGAACCCCGCGTGCTCGACCACTCGCGCCCGTTCGTCGTCCGAGAGCAGCGTGCCGCCGGTCAGGTGCACGTGCCAGGTCTGGACGTCCCCGCCGACGCTCGGCTCCAGCGTCGACCCAGGGAGGAGCAGCCACCCGCCCGGTTTCAGCGCCCGCCGGACCCTTCCCATTCCCTCGGCCACCGCGGCCGGCGGGATGAACGGCATCGGCAGCCATGCCAGGTCGAAGGCCGCCTCGTCGTCCAGCTCCTCCACGCTCTGGCGGCGCAACTCGACCCGATCGGCGAGGCCGTGGGCGGCAACGGTCCGGGTGGCGAGCTCGATGGCCTGCGGCAGCGGGTCGAGCCCCACCACGCGGGCCCGTGGCACTGCCTCGCAGAATGCGCACGCCAGCTCGCCCACCCCGACGCCGACATCGAGGAACGATCCTCCCGACGCCGCGCCAAACCGCTCGGCGAGGCCCTCGAGCACCGGAATGGCGAAGGCCGCGACGATGAGACCCCCCATCGCCGAGGCGCGCCCTTGCGCCAGCAGGATCTCCTCGTCCAACGCTCGCCAGCCGGCGTCTGACGCCCCCCGGAAGGCGGCGGTGGCGGCTTGGCCGAGCGTGCTACGGATGCCGTCCGCGAACGGCCTGGCGCGGTCACCGAGGACCTGCGCGCAGACCGGCGTCGGCACGAGCCCGTCCGCCGTCTCCTCGAAGAATCCGCACGACACCATCACGCGCCCGGCGGGGTCGTCGTGGCTCAACGGCACGTCGACGCCGCGCGATAGGACGGAGGCCATGGCGCTCAGCATCCACGCAGCTTCGGTCAGCTCGCCGACCCGGTCAGCGATCTGCGCGGCGTTCTGGAGGGGCCCTCGATGACTCATCGGCCGGCACAGTAATTGGGGGCGCTCGGGCTGACAGACAGGGGGCCGCTCGCTGGCAGGGCCACATGGCCTGTGACCTGCGCCTTTCCCGCAATCAGCATAAGCTCACGCCGCCTGCAGCAGACGCGCCTCAGTGAGCACCTTGTCGCGCACTCGCTCGTTGAGAGTGTTTCGCGACACGAGGTCGGCGCGTCGGCCAAGGACGGTGGAGGGCTGGTCGGCCGGGTCCTCGATGCGCCATCCCAAGCGCGCTCCGGGCTGTAGCTCGTAGAGGAGGTCGACATCGCCGTCGGCCTCAGCCCCCCGCGCCCGGTGGACCCGAAGACCTCCAACCGCGCCACGCCAAAGCGGCTGCGCGCCCGGCGCTCTGTCAGCGCAGCACTTACTGCTCGGCTACCCGGTGCGCCTTCACGCCCTACAGGTGGGTGGCGGTGTTGGCGGCCGCCATCGAATCGGCCTTCACGCGGTGGCGCCATTTGATCACTGGTCGAGCTCCGAGAGGACCTCGCCGATGATTTTCGTCGTCTCGTGGGCGGGGAGCGGGTCGCCGCCTTCCGCTTCTGCGACCTCGGCGGCGAAGTCCTCGACGGAATGGACACCGCCAACGAGGACGTGGCGCAGAGCCTCGCCGCTCATTTCGGGATCGTCCGCGGCCTCGACTGCCTCGGCTACCGCATGATCGGGAGACGTGGCCACCGCGTGCACGATGGCCATGGCCTCCTGCCGGCCGGTAGCCGTGGAAACCGCCGGTGCACGATCGGGATTCTGTTGCACGTCCCACTCGGCGAGCGCCTCGTCGTAGCCGCCTTCGCCCGGGTGTAGGAGCCGGGTCTCGGGCGGGCCCTCCGTGATCGGCTCCCCGTCGCCGTCGACGGAGGACGTGTCGGCATTCTCGTCCCCCTCGTGGTGCCGTTCTGGCGTCACGGGCACGACGAGGGTGCCATCGGCGTTCCGGACGATGTCCATGGGCGGCTCTCCTTGGCTAGACGGCTCAAGTGTTACGCACCTCGAGGGAGGCGCCGCAACTGGATGTTGTCGGCGACACCGCTCGTGCGAGCCGAACCCCGTCTGTCAGCCTCACCTGATCCACACCCGGCGGGGCACGGGCTACTTCTTGGGTCCCGGAGGGGCCATCTTCAGTCAGCCAGCGGTGCCTCGCTCCAGATGTCGGCCAGCCACACTCGGACCCCGTCACAGACCGCCTCACCTCGGTAGACGGCCACCCGTGGAGACGTCGGAAGTCAGGCGGACCTGGGCCCGAAGGAGCTCAGACGATCCGGGGTTCCGTCCGCGCCCGGATGATCAGGAGCCCGGTGCTGATCGCTGGCCGTGGCATCATCCCCCTGGCGCGGGGGTGGTCCCATGCCAGTGACGGGCGACAGTCCGAGAGAGCGGCTGCCGGTCATTCCCAAACCGAGCTGGTCCCCTGGAGTGGACGCTCAAAAGGAGTGGGCGATCCGCTTGGTCCGGTCCGGTGGAAGCGGAGTGATTTGCACGCCCATCTAAGAGTCACCCGGCGGGGTCCAGCTGATCGGCCACCCTGCGAGTAGGACCAGCACGCTGCTGAGCAACATGGCCACCAAGGCCAGGAGCATCATCGCTCTGGTATCCGAGCCGGTACGAGCCAACTCGTTCTCGAGCGCTCGTGGTTGAGCCGGCAGTGCAGCGGCCTGGTTCGTCACTACCGGCCCGGGCAGTTGAGCGACAACCAGCTTCGTCGATGTCATCGGCGATGGAGTAGCAACCGGCGGCGCGAGAAGCGGCGCCGTGACCAGGGACAGCCTCACCGAGGGTGGCGTCACCGGAGGCGTGACGGGTAGGGGTGGCGTGACCGGAGGCGTGACCGGAGGCGTGACCGGAGGCGTGACCGGAGGCGTGACCGGCGGCGGGGGGGGC
>JBHELO010000138.1:0-10817 GCA_046263055.1 Acidimicrobiales bacterium
GCCCCCGACGCCGGGTAGCGGCCGCCGCCCGCCTCCGACCCCGCCCGGCTGCGCCGCCGACGGCCGCACCGGCTCCGTCGCCACCCCGGCCCCCGGCGGGCAGCGGCCGTCGGCGCCCGCCGGTCCGTCCCGGCGGCTCGGAGCGGGCCGAGGGGCCGCCGTGCGGCCCCTACTGTGCCGTCGATGGGTCGTCGGACCAAGATCGTGGCCACCATCGGGCCGGCGTCGGAGGCGCCGGGCGTGCTGGCTGCAATGCTGGCCTCGGGCATGGACGCCGCCCGGCTGTCCCTGGCCCACGGCTCCCTGGACGAGGCCCTGGCCCGCCTGGCCCGGATCCGGGCCACCACCGAGGCGGCCGGCCGGCTGACCGCGGTGCTCGCCGACCTGCCGGGGCCCAAGGTGCGGTTGGGCGCCTTCCCGCCCGGGGGCGTGCAGCTGGCCGACGGTTCGGTGGTGGACCTCGTGTCGGCCGCCGACGGTGAGGGCAGCGGGGACCGCCGGCTCGTCGTCGACCACCCCGGCGCGGTGGCCGCCCTGCGGGAGGGCGACCGGGTGGCCCTGGGCGACGGCGCCGTCGAGTTGCACGTCACCGCCGCCGGGGACGAGGTGGCCACCGCCGAGGTGGTGACCGGCGGCTGGGTGCAGGGCCGCCCGGGCGTGGCGCTCCCCGCCGACCGGCTGAACGTCGCGTCGCCCACTCCCGACGACCTGCGCCTGCTGGCCGCCCTGGCCGACGCCGGCATCGACGCGGTGGCCATCTCCTTCGTGCGCTCGGCGGCCGACATCACCGCCGCCCGGGCCGCCGTTGGCCCCGGCGGCCCCATGCTGGTGGCCAAGATCGAGACCCAGGAGGCGGTCGACGACCTGGAGGCCATCATCTCGGTGGCCGACGCCGTGATGGTGGCCCGTGGGGACCTCGGTATCCGCTGCGCCCTGGAGGACGTCCCCCACTACCAGAAGCGCATCATCCGCACCGGGGTGGCCTTCGGGCGTCCGGTGATCACCGCCACCCAGATGCTGGAGTCGATGGTGCGGGCCCCCGTGCCGACCCGGGCCGAGGTGAGCGACGTGGCCAACGCCGTGTTCGACGGCACCAGCGCCCTCATGCTGTCGGGCGAGACGGCGGTGGGCCACGACCCGGCGGGGGCGGTGGCCACCATGGCCCGGGTGGCGCTGCGGGCCGAGCGGGAGTTCGACTACGAGCGGTGGGGGCGCAACCTCGGGCGCCAGCAGAGCGCCGAGGCCACCCGCGCCCCGGCGCCGACCCGGATCACCGCCGCCATCTCGGCGGCCGCCTGGCGGGCCGCCACCGACGCCGAGGTCACCGCCATCATCGCCTGCACGGAGAACGGGGCCACCGCCCGCGCCATCTCCCGGTTCCGGCCCACGGTGCCGGTTCTGGCGGCCACGCCGTCGTTGCGCACCGCTCGCCAGTTGTCGATGGCCTGGGGCATCACCGCCGTCCCGGTGGGCCGTCACGCCACCACCGACGACATCGTGTGGTTCTCGGTCCAGGCCGCCGCCCAGCAGGGGTTCGTACACCCCGGCGACACGGTGGCGGTGCTGGCCGGCTCACCCACCGACCCCGAGCCGGCCACCGACACCTTGCGCCTGGTGCGCGTCCGCTGAGGTCGGCGGGGGACGGAGCGTGCCCCCGTGGTCACCGCAGCGGGCGGCGGCCACCTTTGGGGAAGGGCGCACCGATCGGTGTCGCCCCGGCCGTCGGCGTCGGCCGGGATCCGACCGCACCCGGTCAGCGGGCGCCGGCCATGGGCGGGGGCGGAGCGGCCGGATCGGGCGGAACGCGGGCGCCGGCGTCGGGGGGAGCCCCGTCCGACGGACCGGGCCCGGCCGCCGCCTCGAGCCTCGGCGCCCGGCGGTCGGGCGGGCAGGGGCCCTGGTGGCGGACCCGCTCGGCCCACTCCCGGGGCCGCTCGGCCTCGCCGGCCGCCCGCTCGGCCACCTCGGCCAGGCTTTCGGCCGGCGTCGGCGACCGCCGGCGCAGCGACAGGTAGGACACCGCTCCCACGGGGATCGGCAGCCAGAAGTTGACCAGCCGCCAGGCCGCCACCCCCAGCAGGGCCACGCCCCGGGGGCTGCCGAAACCCACGAGGGTGGGGATGAGCACGCCCTCCACGATGCCGAGGCCTCCGGGGGTGATGGGGATGGCGGCCAGGACGTTGGCCAGGCCGTAGGCCACCAGGATCCCGTCCACCGGCGTGCGGTGGCCGAAGGCGGCCAGGAACACCCACAGCGACGCCAGGTCGAGCAGCCAGTTGGTGGCCGCCCAGCCGGTGGCCCGGGCCAGCAGCGCCCGGTCGGCCCCCAGCGAGCGCAGGCGGGCCGCCAACTGGTGGACGAGGCGGTGGGCCGCCTCCTCCTCCACCACCGGCAGGTGGCGGGCCACCGCCCGCAGCACGGTGACGGTGCGCTCCTCGCCCTTGGTGAGAGACAGGACGGCGGCCGCGAAGGCGGCCAGGAGCAGCGCTCCCACCGCGGCGGCCGCCGCGTAGAGCGGGTTGAACCCCCGGCCCGGGATGGAGACCAGCAGCCCGACCCACAGGAGGAGGTTGAGGACGATGGCCGAGCCCAGGCCCTGGGCGGCGAGGGCGAAGCCGGCGTCGGGACCGCTCACCCCCGACCGGACGAGCAGGTCATAGCCGAGGCCGGTGCCGGCCGCCGCGCCGCCCGGCACCACGTGGCTCAGGGCGAGGGTCGAGAGCTGGATGCGGGAGACGGTGGCCAGGCGGGGGCGGCCCTGCCGGGGGAGGAGGGACCGGGTGAGCTGGGCATAGGCGGCCAGGGACGCCGCCTCCAGGAACAGCCCGGCGACGACCCACGCCACGCGGATCCGCCCCAGGAGGTGGAGGGCGGCCCGGGTACCGGCCAGCTGGGGGAGCACCAGGTACTCCACCACCAGCAGCAGAGCCAGCAGGGAGACCACGCGGCGCACACGCCGACCAGTGCTGGAGCCCCGGCGGGCGGGACCGCTCTCGGGGGGCGCGTCGGTGCCCACGCCCATCCTTCTACCCCGTCGGGGCCGCCTCCCGACGCCACCCGGTGCGAGCGGCGCGAAAACAGGGGGGCCGGGGCCGCCGGGCGCGGACGATAATCCCCCCGTGGCAGCACTGGCGTCGAGTCCCGAGTTCGTGGGGCGCGCCGCCGAGCTCGCCGGCCTGGAGGCGGCGCTCGGGCGGGCCACCGCGGGCCGGGCGGCGGCGGTGGTGGTGGGAGGCGAGAGCGGGGTGGGCAAGACCCGCCTGGTGGCCGAGCTCTGCGGCCTGGCCCGGGCCCGGGGGGCCATCGAGGCGGTGGGCGGGTGCGTGGACCTCGGCGAGGGTGGGCTGCCGTACTGGCCGGTGGTGGACGCCTTCCGCAGCCTGGCGCGCCGCCTGGGGCCGGACGCGGCCGACGACCTTCTGGGCGACCGCCGCGCCGACCTGGCCCTCCTGCTGCCCGACCTCGCCGCGGCCGCCCCCGGCGGCGCCCGGGGCTTCGACGGCCCGACCGCCCAGACCCGGCTGTTCGAGGGCGTCCTACGGGTGCTCGACCACCTGGGCCGGCGGGCCCCGGTGGTGCTCGTGCTGGAGGACCTCCACTGGGCCGACCGGTCCACCCGCGACCTGCTGTCGTTCCTGCTGGCCAACCTGCGGGAGCAGCGGGTGCTCCTGGTGGCCACCTACCGCAGCGACGCGGTGTTCGGTGGCCACCACCTCCAGCCCCTCCTGGCCGAGCTGCGCCGCAACCGCCGGGCCGAGCTGGTGGACGTCCTCCGGTTCACGCGGGAGGAGCTGGGAGCACAGTTGGCCGCCATCCTGGGCGAGGAGCCCCGCCCCGAGCTGGCGGACGCCATCTGGTCCCGTTCGGACGGAAACGCCTTCTTCGCCGAGGAACTGGTGGCGGCCGCCGTCGACAGCGGTACCGGTGACCTGCCCCCCAGCCTGCGCCAGATCCTCCTGGCCCGGGTGGACGGCCTGTCGGCGGAAGCGCAGGACGTCCTGCGACTGGTGGCGGCCGGCGGCCCCCGCGTTCCCCACGCCCTCCTGGCCGCCAGCGCCCCCGACGGCGACGACCGCCTGCTGCTCGCCCTGCGGGAGTGCGTGGACCACCAGGTCCTCCTCGCCCACCGCGACACGGGCGACTACACCTTTCGCCACGCCCTGATGCGGGACGTCGTCTACGGCGAGCTGCTCCCCGGCGAGCGGTCCCGGTTCCACGCCGCCTACGGGCGGGCGGTGGCCGCCGATCCCGGCCTGCTGCCGGGGTCCGCGGAGGCGGCCCTGGCCCATCACTGGCACCAGGCGGGCGACGCCGGCCGGGCGCTGCCGGCGGCGGTGGCGGCTGCGGGGGCGGCCGAGCGGGTGTACGGCTTCGCCGAGTCCCAGCGCCACTACGAGCGGGCCCTGGAGCTGTGGGAGCGGGTGGCCGACGCCGAGGCCCGGGCCGGGCTCGACCGCCTGGGCCTGTACGAGCGGGCCGCGGAGGCGGCCAACCTGGCCGGTGACCACCGCCGGGCGGTGGCGCTGGCCCGGGCCGCCCTGAGCGCCGGGGAGGCGGTGGAGCCGCTGCGGGCCGCCCTCCTGCACGAGCGCCTGGGGGCCTACCTTTGGGCCGGGGGCGAGAGCGAAGCCGCCCTCGGCGCCTATGACGAGGCCGCCCGCCTCGTGCCCCCCGACGAGCCGACCGCCGAGCGGGCCCGGGTGGTGGCCGCCCAGGCCCAGGCACTGATGCTGGCCGGCCGGTACCGGGAGTCCCGCCAGCGGGCCGAGGAGGCCCTGGACGTGGCCCGCCGGGCCTCGGCCCGTGCCGAGGAGGGCCACGTGCTGGCCACCCTCGGGTTCGACCTCGCCTTCCTTGGCCATCCCAGTGCCGGAGTGAGCCTGCTGGAGGAGGCCCGGGCCATCGCCGAGGAGGTTGGGACGCCCGACGACGTCGGTCGGGCCTGGCTCAACCTGGCCGAGCTGCTGTCCGGTCCCCTCAACCGCCTGCACACCGCCGCCGAGGTGGCGGAGCAGGGTGTGGAGCGGGCCCGGCGCCTGGGCCTGGAGCGCTCCTACGGCGTGTCGCTGCAGGCCATCGCCGGCAACACCCTGTTCCGGCTCGGGCGCTGGGCCGAGGCGGACCGCTTCCTCGACGACGCCCTGCGGTGCCACCCGGGCGGGGCGGCGGCCATCGACCTCCACCTGGCCCGGGCCAAGCTGTCGGTGGGCCGGGGGGAGGTGGCGGCGGCGCGCGCCGACCTTGCGGTCCTCGAGGAGCTCATCGCCCACGCCATCGACGCCCGCTACGCGGCACCGCTGCTGACCCTGCGGGCCGGACTGGCCCTGTGGGAGGGCGAGGTGGACGACGCCCGGAGGGCGGTGGCCACCGGGCTGGCAGGCCTGGCCCACAGCGACGACACGTGGTTCCTGCCCCCCCTGGTGTGGCACGGGCTGCGGGCCGAGGCCGATCGGGCGGAGACGGCTCGGGCCCTTCGGGCCACGACCGAGGCCGACCACGCCCGGGCCGAGGGGGCCGCCCTCCTGGCTCGCGTCCAGCGCCTGGCCGAGCAGTCGGCCGACGCCGCCCGGCCGGTGCGCCAGGCGATGGCCGCCTACCTGGCCCTCTGCCGGGCCGAGTGGTCCCGGGTGGAGGCGATCAGCTCCCCCCAGGCGTGGGGGGTGGCCGCCGCCCGATGGGACGAGCTGGGCCAGCCCTACCCCGGCGCCTACGCTCGCTACCGCCAGGCCGAGGCCCTGCTCGGGCGGCGGGCCCGCTCCCCGGAGGCGACGGCCGCCTTGCAGTCCGCCCACCGGGTGGCCACCGACCTGGGGGCGGCGCCCTTCCGCCGCCAGATCGAGGAGCTGGCGGTCCGGGGCCGCGTCCCCCTCGATCCGCCCCCCGCCCCGGCGGCCGAGATCGGGCCCTGTGCCGCCGTCCCGGCCCCTTCGTCGCCCTCGTCGCCCCCGTCGACGCCCTCGACGACGCTCTCGACGAACCACGGCTACCCGACGCCCGCCCCAGGCGGGGGCCACCCGTCGCCCGCCCCCGGCGGCGGCCACCCGGACGACGCCTCCGCCTCCCGGTCGGGAGCGGCCGCCGGTGGCGTGCTGGCCGAACTGACCCCGCGGGAGCGGGACGTCCTGGTGCTGGTGGCCGAGGGGCGCAGCAACCGGGAGGTGGCGGCCGCCCTGTTCATCAGCGAGAAGACGGCCAGCGTCCACGTCTCCCACATCCTGGCCAAGCTCGGCGTCCAGAGCCGGGTGCAGGCCAGCGCGGTGGCTCACCGCCTGGGCGCGGTCCGCCCCGGGGGCTGAGCGCCGGCGCGGGCCGTCCCGACGGGACGGGGTCGGGCCGCCGGCCCGGGCGGTGACGGACATAAGGCGCTTCCGGCGGGAAGCCCCGGAAATAAGGCACCCCCGGGCCGCGAATAGGGCACATGCCCGATGGCGGGCGGTGGGCGCCACGCGACGCTCCTCGGCGTAGACACCGCTTCGATCCGGGGGGATCCCGATGACCGACCTGCTCGACCGCGCCGCACCGCCTGCCGGCGACGGGACCCGACCGCGGCCGGGCCCCTGTCGCCCCGGACCGGCCGCCACCCGGACCTACGAGCGCGCCCTCGACAGCGTGGTGGGCGTTGCGGGCCGCGACGTGCTTGCCCACCTGTGAGCAGAACGGCCACCCGACGACCTGGCACGACACCACCTAGGGGGAGACAGACATGCAGACGATGACCTTGCGACGACCGCCGACCAACGGTGAGGGAGACGCTGCCGGCGACCTGGTCCGGCGGGCCGCCGCCTCCGACCAGGCGGCGTGGACGGCGCTCGTCGAGCGCTTCGGCGGTCTGATCTGGTCGGTGGCCCGGGCCCACGGCCTCGACCGCTGGGAGGCGGCCGACGTGTCCCAGACCGTCTGGCTGCGCCTGGCCGACCACGTGGACCGCCTGCGCGACCCCGACCGGGTGGGTGCCTGGCTGGCGGCCACCACCCGCCACGAGGCCATCCGGGTCTCCCGCCTGGGCCGGCGCACGACCCTCACCGCCGACCCCGAGGCGCTCGACGGCGTCGAGCCGGCCGTCGACCAGGACGCCTCCGGCACGGCACTGCTGGACGACGAGCGGGCCGCCGCCCTGTGGGCCGTCGTCGCCACCATGCCCGAGCGGGCCCAGGCGATGCTCCGCCTCCTGATGTCCGATCCGCCGGCCACCTACCTGGAGGTGGCTGCCGGTCTGGGCATCCCCATCGGCTCCATCGGCCCGACCCGCCAGCGCTGCCTGCGCGCCCTGCGCGCCCGCTGCCTGAGCGCCGGGATCGAACTGTGAGGGCGGCGGCGGTCGGCGAGTGGGCGGTCGGCGAGTGGGCGGCCGGCGAGTGGGCGGTCGGCGAGTGGGCGGTCGGCGAGTGGCAGGACGGCCCGGCGGCGGGATACCTGCGGCCCTGCCCGCCGGGCGACGAGGCCCGACGGGCGGCCCGGGCCGCCCACCCGGCCGCCAGGCGCGTCCTCGCCGGCGTCACCGACGCCCGGGGTCACGCCGTGGCCGACGGCCGCCCGACCGGCTCGCTCCCGATCGCTCCCGGCCTGGAAGGCGCCGGCACGGGACCCGTTGCTTCCCACCTGCCGACCCGTCCCCCGGCCACCCCCGAGGCATGGTCCGCCGGCTTGTGGGGCGCGTTCGCCTGAGGCGCCCGAGCGCACCGGGACGCTCCCCAGTGGGCAGGGCGGGAGCCGTAGCCTGATGGCGTGGTCGCCTCCCTGGACGACGAGGTCACCGCCCTGGCCCGGCGGCTGGCAGAGCTGGCCGGCCAGCGCTCGGCCGTCGTGCACTCGTCACGCTGGAGCGAGCGGATGCTGGAGTGGGCGATGTCGCACCCCTCGTTCCGCACCGAGCTGTTCCGCTTCGTCGACGTCTTCCCGGCCACCACCGACGACTCCGACGTGCTCCGCCACCTGGACGAGTACTTCGAGGGCCCCGACGTGCCCAAGGTCCTCGACCTCGGCCTGGGCGTGGCCGACCACGTCCCGTTCGGCCCGGCGGCGGCCGCCACCCTGGCCCGGCGCAACATCGCCCGGGTGGCCGAGCAGTTCATCGTGGGGTCGACGCCCACCGAGGCGGTGGCCGGCCTGGAGCGCCTGTGGCGACGGGGAAGCGCGTTCACCGTCGACCTCCTGGGTGAGAAGACGGTCACCGAGGCCGAGGCCGACGGATACGCAGCCCGGGTGTCGGAGCTGCTGCTCGCCCTGGCCGAGGCCGCCCGCCACTGGCCCGCCGACCCCCACCTGGAGGCCGACGACCTCGGGCCCGTGCCCAGGGTCAACGTGAGCATAAAGCCCACCGCCCTGGCCTCGCGCTACTCGCCGTTGACCCGGGCCGATGGGCTCGAGCAGGCCAAGTCCCGGCTGCGGCCGTTGCTCCGCCAGGCCGCCGGGCTGGGGGCCTTCGTCCACTTCGACATGGAGCACTACGAGGTGAAGGACCTCACCCTCCAGCTCTTCCGGGAGCTGCTGGCCGAGCCCGAGCTGGCCGACCTGGACGCCGGCGTGGTCATCCAGGCCTACCTGAGGGACGCCGGCGACGACCTGGCCGACGTGGTGGCCTTTTCCGCCGCCCGGCCCCGGCCGCTCACCGTTCGCCTGGTCAAGGGCGCCTACTGGGACACCGAGACGGTGCTGGCCCGGGCCGAGGGGTGGCCCGTTCCCGTCTACGAGCACAAGGCGGAGACCGACGCCAGCTTCGAGCGTTGCGTCCGCCTGCTCCACGATCACCACGGCGAGGTGCGGGCCGCCTTCGGGAGCCACAACCTGCGCTCGGTGGCGTACGCGGTGGAGTACGCCCGGGCCAAGGGGATCCCCGACGACGGCTTCGAGGTCCAGATGCTGCACGGCATGGCCGAGACCGTGCACGCCGCCGTGCGCCGCCTGGGCCTGCGCCTGCGGGTGTACGCCCCCGTGGGCGACCTGGTGCCTGGCATGTCGTACCTGGTCCGCCGGCTCCTGGAGAACACCGCCAACGAGAGCTTCGTCCGCCAGCGGTTCGTCGACGGGCGGGAGCTGGACGAGGTGCTGCTGCCGCCGTCGGTGGACACCCTGCCGTCGTTGGCGCCGCCGACCCACCGCCCGGCCACCGACCCGGCGGCCCCCGGCCCCTACCGCCACGAGCCCCTGGCCGAGTGGCGTCGGGTGGGCGTGCGCGCCGCCTTCGGGGCGGCCGTGGAGCGGGTGGCGGAAGGATCGATCGGTGGGCGGGTGCCGGCCATCATCGACGGGCGGGAGGTCATGACCGCGGAGACGCTGCCCTCGGTCGACCCGGCCTGCCCGTCCACCGTGGTGGCGGTGTCGGCGTCGTGCGGCCCGATGGAGGCGGACGCCGCCCTGGCGGCCGCCGCCCGGGCCTGGCCGGCCTGGCAGGCGGCTCCCGCCGGTGACCGGGCGGCGGTTCTGTTCCGGGCTGCCGAGTGGCTGCGGGCGCGGCGCGACGAGATCGCCGCGCTGGAGGTGTTCGAGGCGGCCAAGCCGTGGAAGGAGGCCGACGCCGACGTCTGCGAGGCCGTCGACTTCTGCGAGTACTACGGCCGCCAGGCCCTGCGCCTGGACGCCGGCGGCGCCGTGGAGTCGCCCCCCGGCGAGCGCAACGCCCTGCGCTACGTGGGCCGGGGGGTGGGGGTCGTGATCGCCCCCTGGAACTTCCCGCTGGCCATTCCCGCTGGCATGGTGGCGGCCGCCCTCGTGACGGGCAACGCCGTGCTGTTCAAGCCCGCCGAGCAGACGCCGGCAGTGGCCCTGCGCCTGGTGGAGGCGCTGCGGGCGGGGGGCGTGCCCGACGGGGTGCTGGCCTTCCTCCCCGGCCTGGGCGAGGTGGTGGGCGCCCACCTGGTGGCGTCGCCCGAGGTGTCGTTCGTGGCTTTCACCGGCTCCAAGGACGTGGGCCTGGGCATCGTGGAGGCGGCCGCCCGGCACCGGCCCGGCCAGCGCCACGTCAAGCGGGTGGTGGCCGAGATGGGCGGCAAGAACGCCCTGGTGGTGGACGCCGACGCCGATCTCGACCAGGCCGTCCCCATCGCCGTGGCCTCCGCCTTCGGTTATTCGGGCCAGAAGTGCTCGGCCGCCTCCCGCCTGGTGGTGGTCGACGCCGTGCACGACCAGGTCGTGGAGCGCCTGGTGGGCGCAGCCCGGGAGCTGCGCATCGGCCACCCGCAGGACATGGCGGTGGACGTCGGGCCGCTGATCGACGCCGACGCCTATGAGCGGGTGCGGTCCTACGCGTCGGGGGCGGCTGCCGAGGGCACGGTGATGCTCGACGGCAGCGGCGCCGACCGACCGGGAGGCGGGTGGTTCGTGGGCCCGACCATCGTGGACGACGTCGCCCCCGGGGCCCGCCTGGCCACCGAGGAGATCTTCGGTCCGGTGCTGGCCGTGCAGCGGGCCGAGTCGTTCGACCATGCCCTGGCCCTGGCCAACGACACCGACTACGCCCTGACCGCCGGGGTCGTCTCCCGGTCGCCCTCGCACATCCGGGCCGCGGTGGACCGGCTGCGGGCCGGCAACGTTTACGTCAACCGCACGATCACGGGGGCGGTGGTCGGCCGCCACCCGTTCGGGGGCTACGGCCTGTCGGGCGTGGGCTCGAAGGCGGGCGGGCCCGACTACCTGCTCCAGTTCGTCGATCCCCGGGCGGTATCGGAGAACACCCTCCGCCAGGGGTTCGCTCCCGGCCAGGACGAGGAGGGCTAGGCTCGACCCACCGGGCCGTTGGCGCAGTTGGTAGCGCACTTGCATGACGCGCAAGGGGTCAGAGGTTCGAGTCCTCTACGGCCCACCGGTGTTTGGGCAGGTCA
>JBHELO010000139.1:0-10301 GCA_046263055.1 Acidimicrobiales bacterium
GGTGTTGGTGGAGAAGCGCTGGTGGAAGACGGCGAAGGAGGCGGCGAAGCGCTCGTCGGCCAGGTCCAGCCAGTAGCCGGCCAGGGCGTCGGCCACCACCAGGCCCTTGTAGACGACGGTGCGGAACGAGCAGGACGCCACGTAGGCGCCGGGGGCGGTGGCGGCGATGCGCCGGCGGAGGCGGAAGGCGGCCCGCTCGGCCTCGTCGTCGGTGGCGCCCGCCGGCGGGGCCAGGACCGCCTGGAGCGACGCCGGCCGGGACGCCCGGGCCTGGTCCCCCAGGCGGTCGTCGTCGGTGGGCGGGGTGCGCCAGTCGACCACGGAGATACCCTCGGCGGCGGCCGCCGCCTCCACCGCCGGGCGAGGGTCCTCGGCCCGCACGAACAGCATGGCCAGCCCGTGGCTCGCGCCGTCGGAGGTGATGCCGAAGATGGCGGGGGGGATGGGCACCAGCAGGCCCGACCCGTCGGACGACCGGGCGTCGGCGGCCAGCGCGCCGCGGTGCTTCACGCAGGCGAGGCCGGCCAGGGCGGCGGCCACCACCCGGCGCGACGCCCGGCCGCCGGCGTCGGCCACGAAGCCGATGCCGCAGGCGTCGAGCTCTGGCGTGGACCTGCCCATGGGCGTGCACTCCCGATCGCGGAGAGAACTGCGGGACAACGAGGGGAAGCGGGCGACCGGGGGCTTCACCGTCGAAGGCGGGCGTCGCTGCCGCTACCCCGGGAGCTGCGAGCGGCAATGGTAGCGCCGGCGGGGCAGCCGGCGCGCCGGGATCGGGCCCGGATCAGGAGCGGGCGGCGGGCGTGCTCGGAAGGGTCACCGCCACCACCCACGGCAGGGCGGCGGCGTCGGCGACCTTGGCGAAGGGCCCCCGGGCGTCCACCACGCCCACCGCCGCCATGGCGGTGGTGGCGGGGATCGAAAGGGCGGTGACGACTTCGGCGCCCAGGGCCGTGAGCTGGTCGGGGCCGTCGGGCGGGAGGGCACCGGCGGCCCACCGTCGCCGCATCCGCCTGCCTTTCCTCGGGGCCGCCGCTTCGGGGACCGGTCGGCCGCCTCGACGGGCAGGCGGCGTCACTGTGGCATGGACGGCCCGCTGCCACAAGGACGCCCGGGCGGGCAGCAGGTCGTCGGCGGCCGCCGCGGGAAGGGGGTCGTCGGGCCGCTCAGGGCCAGGCCGGGGCGCGGCGGCCGGCGGCCGGCCGGCGCCCTTCGCCCAGCGCCCAGGACCGCCGCCAGGGGGCGGACTCCGGACCGGTCAGCGGGGGAGTGGCGCCGGCCGCCGCCCGGCGCCGAGCCGTCCACCAGTCGGTGGCGGTCTCGTCGCCCACCTCGGCCACCGCCGCCTCCACCCGCAGCGCGAACCGTCGCGAGTCCTCGCCGGCATCGGGGCGCAGGGGGCGCCCGAATGTGAGCCGGACGCCGGAGCCCTTGGCAAAGGGGCTGCCGACCGGCGTGGGCAGGGTCTTGCCCTTGCGCAGGACCCGCCGTGTCCCGTCCACGTAGACGGGGACCACCGGCCGGCCGCAGCGCACCGACAGATAGGCGGCGCCCCCCCGGAAGTCCTGGCCCCACCCGTCGGGGCTGCGCCCGCCCTCGGGGAAGACCACGAGGCTCCAGCCCTCGCCCAGCAGGTCGGCGGCGATGTCCGACGACCGGCGGTTCACCTTGAGGCGCTCGATGGGCACCGCGCCGATGGCCAAGGCCGAGACCGCGCCGCGAGCCCGGCTGGTGAAGAAGTAGTCGGCGGCCGCCGCCACCACCGTGTGATGTCGGAACCGGGAGGGCAGCGACGTCAACACCAGCGGCGTGTCCAGGTGGCTCTGATGGTTGGCGGCGAAGATGACGGGCGCTTCCAACCCGTCCAGCCGGTCGGCCCCCTCGACCCGCGGCGACGCCAGCAGCCCGACGAGCGGACGGAGGACGTCGTCCACGATGACCGCCCGGGCAAGCCGAGCCGGCCACGAACGAGCCCACGAGGTGTCGTAGTGCACCCCGGTGGTCCTCGCCGGTGCCGGCCGGGGGACCGACGACGGCCAGACGGGAGCCGAGTACGGGAACCCGGCACTTCGCGGCAGCCTCACAGGGATGACCGCCTGCGCCAAGGGCCCATCCCGCTGGGGGTCGGGACCGAGGCCGCCCCTTCGGTGCTAGGTGACATCCGCCATCAGGAGCGGCGGGTTGTGGATGTGGGTGATCGACGGGTCGCGCCCCACCACGTCCTCGGCCATCTCCAGGGCGTCCCGGAGGGTGGACGCCGGCTTGAAACCCATCCGCCGCACCGCCCGGGCATTGCCCCCCACGATGATCACGTTGCCGTCCACGTGCTGGAGGGCGTGGGCGCCCCAGTACCACATGTAGAACGGGTGGACGCCGTGGTAGGCGTAGCTTGTCCGGTACAGGTGGATGTACCAGGGGTCGGTGGCGAAGTCCTCCTCGAACTTGGCCTCGATCTCGGCGGGATCGGTCGTCTCGGGAAGGACCTGCTCGAAGAAGTCGATGTAGCTCGGGTGGTGCACGGGGTGGAACTCCCACGGCGTGGGGTGGCACATGATGACCACGCCCCCGGCCCGCACCAGCGGCCTGCCCCGGTACAGGTTGAAGAAGTACCCGAGCCCCAGGCACATCACCAGGATCGGGTTCATCACCGAGTTGACGTTGTAGGGGCAGATGAACGGCAGGCCCATGGTGAGGATGTCGGCCTGGCCCTCCACCGCCACCAGTTGCTGGCGGTAGACGGTGTCGGTGGTCAGGGCGTGCACTGCCTCCACCTCGCCGGCCTGCACGCTGGTCATCTTCTGGGGCGACTTGATGCCGGCGAAGATGGAGCGGGCCAGTCGGGGCGGCACGCGCTCCAAGCTCTTGGACGTGGCCAGGTAGGACGCCCGGTCGCGGGCCGACCACTCCCACTCCCGCTTCTGGAGGAACCCGAACTGCTTGGGGAAGGTGTCGGTGTTGAGGGTGGTCTCGATCTGGAAGATCTTCACGCCCTCGGCCGCCAGCAGCCGGCCCATGCGCCAGTTCGAGCTGTGCAGCTCGGAGCGGTGCTGGTCCATGAACGACCGGCTGTGCTGCATGGTGTGGACGTTGTGGTGGTGGCGGAGGCTGCGGTAGGACGCCAGCCCGGTGGCCACGCTCTTGTGGCCGCCGTCCATGGCCACCAGGTTGATGTTTACGTACACGATCAGGTCGCTGGTGGCGGCCCGCTTGTTGATCTCCACCAGCTCGCCCTCGGCGGTGTGGCCGACCACCACCATGTTGTCGGGGTCCTCGGCGTCGTGCTGGGTCAGGCGGCCGGCGGCGGCGAAGGCGTCGTACACCCGGTCGCCCAGCATGTGGCGCAGCTCGGACTCGGTGAGGCGGCGGTGCAGGGCCAGGGCGCAGATGAGCACGACGTCGTCCACGCCCGCCTCGGCGGCCAGGTCGAGGACGGCCTCGATGACCCGCTGGCGGTTGTCGGGACCGCGCATGGGCGGCAGCGGGAGGGAGATGTCGTCGAAGGCAATGGTCAGGCGCATGCCCGGGTGGAGCAGGGCGGCGAGGGGCTCGGCATCGCCGTCGGGGTGGGCCAGGGCGTGGCGGACGGCGGCGTCGGGATCGGCCAGGGGCGCCACCGGCTCCGAGGGGTAGACGACCCGCGAGCCCACCGGCAGCTTCTCCAGCCGGAAGCCCTCGCCGGCGTGGAACAGGACCGGCGGCGTCGAGCGCTCGACCTCCAGCACCAGGCCGGGACGCGTCCCTCCCGGGCGGGGAGCGGGGCTGCTCAACGTCGGCTCTCCCCTCGGTCTCGTTCGGATCCGACCCGGTCGGATCGCTGTCGTTCGGATCCGACCCGGTCGGATTGCCGTCGTTCGGATCCGACCCTGTCGGATCGCTGTCGTTTGGATCCGACCCGGTCGGATCGGTGTCGTTCGGACCGGAGGTCGAAGACCACCTTCACGGCGCCCCGGCGGCCGGCGTTGGCGGCGTGGTCGATGGCGTCACGGTAGCGGTCGAGGGGGTAGGCGGCGGAGACCAGGCGGTCGAGCCCGGCCTCGGCCACCAGGTCGAAGGCCAGTTCGAAGGTCCGGGGGGCGGTGCCGGTGCCGTCGGCCGCCGCGCCGTCCTCGGTGCCGTAGGCGTACGAGCCCACCAGCTCGATCTGGCGCTGCCACAGGGGGGTGAGGTCCACGAGCACGGTGGCCGGCATCCCGAGCATCACCACCCGGCCGCCGGGGCGGCTGACGGCGAGGTCGTCGGCCAGCGACGACTGGCTGCCCACGCAGTCCACCACCACGTCCACGCCGCCCGACAACCCGTCGCCCACCCGCAATGACGCGGTGGTTCGCCGCACCGCGCGCCGGACCTCCTCGGCACCCACGACCAGGTCGGCGCCCAGCTCCCTGGCCAGCCGGCGCTGCTCCGGGTGCTTGGCCACCACCATGAGGGTGGAGGGCGGGGCGAAGCGGCGCAGGGCGGCCACCGTGCACAGGCCCAGCGTCCCCGCGCCCAGCACCAGCACCGTGCGCCCGTAGGCGCCGGCGGCCAGCGCCGCATGCACCGCGCAGGCGGCCGGTTCCACCATGACCGCCGCCTCGTCGGTCATGCCGTCGGGCACCGGGTGGAGCTGGCTGTCGTGGGCCACCAGGGCGGTGGACCAGCCGCCACCGGTGTCGGAGCAGTATCCCGTCTGCAGGCCGGGCTCCAGGTGGCCGAAGGCGAGCCGTTCGCAGCGGTCCACGTGGCCGCCGGCACAGGCCGGGCAGGGCGGCAGCACGCCCCGGGACTCGCAGGCCAGGACCGGCTCCAGCACCACGCGCGAGCCGTCGTCCAGCTCGCCGACCACCTCGTGGCCGGGCACGAACGGGAAGGACACGAGCGGCTCGAAGTAGCGCGACGAGTGCCCGTCGACGGTGGCCAGGTCGGACCCGCAGATCCCGGCCAGCCGGGGCCGGACCCGGTGCCATCCCGGGCCCGGGAGGTCCGGCTCGTGGATGTCGGACAGGGAGAGGGGCCCCACCCGGCTCCCGAGCCCGGGGGCCACCGCGCCGGCCAGGCGCGCCGCCGCGTACCTGGGCAGCGAGCGCTCGAAGACGAGGGCCCTCACCGGGGCACCCCGTTCGTCCCCGGCCCGGTAGCGGCGGCGGGAGCGCCGACCACGCGCCGGGAGCGGGGCGCCGGCTCGCCCGGCAGGTGGGGTCGGGGCGACAGCGGCAGCAGCGGCCGGGGGGCGCCCGCCGCCTTCGTCCAGTGCTCCACGTGCCAGCCCCGCTTGCGGGCGATGGCCGCCAGCTTGGGCTCGGCGTTGACGGCCACCGGGTGGCCGACGGCCTCGAGCATGGGCAGGTCACTGGTGGAGTCGGCGTAGGCCACGGCCTCGGAGAGGCGCAGGCCCTCCGCCCTGGCGTACTCGGCCAGGACCAGGGCCCGCGCCTCGCCGGTGGGAGGGACGGTGTCGAGCTCGCCGGTGAGGCGACCGTCGCGCTCGCCCAGCCGGGCGCACACCACATCGTCGAAAAGGGGCCTGAGGGGCTCCACCACGAAGTCCAGGGCGCCCGTGATGAGCACGGTCCGGTGGCCGAGGGCCCGGTGCTCGCGCACCCGGCGGAACCCGGCGGGGAACGACTTGGTGAGCAGCAGGTTGCTGAACAGCTCCCAGGCGTCCACCCGCAGGCGGTCGACCGGGGCTCCCTCGTAGCGCCGGTAGAAGTGACGGAGGAAGTCGCCGCGGTCCCGCCGGTCGAGGGCCAGGAGCCCGGGGCCGGCCTTGAGCATGCGCAGCGTGAAACGGGCCCGGTCGTCGTCTGCCATGCCCCGGGTGGCCAGCCACGAGTACGAGTCCACGACGTTGGAGGCGATGAGGGTGTTCTCCAGGTCGAAGGCGGCCAGGTGGCGGTTGGGCGACAGCACTGCCGCCCGCCCCCGTTCGTAGCGGCTCGGGCCACCCTTGCGCCCGGGGGTGGTCCGCACCCGGGCCTGGTGGACGATGGACGGCATGTGCACGTCGAGCACGTAGCGCCGCCAGTCGATGACCGACGTGTCGAAGCCGAGCTGGGCCTGGTCGGCGGGCTCCAGGCCGGCCCACAGGGCGGCCAGGCGGGTGTCGTCGAAGATGGCCTCGGTCTCCGCGTAGGCGCCGTACAGCTGCACGTAGCCCAGGGCCCGCTCGCCGTCGTCCCGGCGCTGGCCCAGGCGGGCGGTGACCTCGGCCCGCTTGCCTCGGATGGGCAGGGCGGAGATCACCTTTTCGGCCGTGCGCAGGGCGGTAACACCACGCTCCAGCTGGCGCTGGGCCCGGCCCCGGCGGGGGAACTTCCAGTCCGGCGTGAGGATGGGTTGGCCCTCGGCGTCGTAGAGCGGGTGCTCCACGAAGTACTCCTTGACCAGGTCCACCAGCTGGCGCAGCTTCAACGGGTTGCGGGAGCCGGTGGCCACATGGAAGACGGCGTCGTCGGGGTCGTGGCCCCGGGCGGCGAGGGCGATGATGGCGGCCACCACCATGTCCACGGGGATGACGTCGACGGTCCCTTCCGGGATGCCGGGGAAGTCCCGGAGAAGGCCCCGGCCGTAGGCGATGATCACCGGCTCGGCCATGCGGAAGCCGCGGATCCACCCCGGCACCGGGTCGGACCACGCCGACTCGATGATGGAGGGCCGCAGGATGGTGACGGGCACGTCGCCCTTGACCTCCAGCACCGCCCGCTCGGCCAAGGACTTGGTGAAGGCATAGGCGTCGGGCCACCCGAGGGCCTGGGCCCGGGCCCGGCCCGCCTCCACCAGGCGGTCCTCCACCCACTGCTCCCGGAGGCGCTCGGCCTTGGCCCCGAGGACGGCGGAGCCGGCGGCGCCCACCTCGCTGCGGGCCTCCTTGGTGAAGCCGGCCAGGCGGTTGGGGTGGCGGCTGTCGGCGTCCAGGTCGGCCCGGGCCCGGCGGGCGGCCTCCACCTCCCCCCGCCACGCCACCTCGGTGCTGAACGGCGTCTCCGCCAGTGGCGCCTCGGGCGAGCGGCCGCGACGGTTGCCGGCCACGTAGGCGGTGCCCACGGAGATGAGGTGGGCGGCGGAGCCCATGGCCTTCATCGTTTCCACCACCCGCACGGTGCCGAGCAGGTTGACCTCCACCGCGGCGTCGAAGGGGGAGTCGAAGCTGACCCGGGCGGCGGCGTGGACCACGGTGTGGCAGCTGGCCCACAGGGCCCGGCCTTCTTGGTCCAGGCCCAGGCCGTCGGAGGTGACGTCGCCCGCCACCACGTGCACCCGCCGGGCGATCTCGGCATCGAACCCGTCGCCCAGCTCGGCGCGCAGGCGGGCGAAGGCGTCGTTGGCGAAGATCTCCCGCCGGGCCCGGGCCGCCACCGTCGACCGCCGGCCGGGGCGGACGAGCAGCACCAGCTCGCAGCCGGGCACGCTGCGCAGGAGTCGCTCCACCAGCGCCGTCCCGAGGAACCCGGTGGACCCGGTCACGGCGATGCGCGCGCCGGCCAGTCGGTCACGGATCATCGCCACTTCTCTACCATCCTCACCCGGAGGGGCACGAAGTCGGGGGGTCGGACATGGCTGGCGAGATGGGTGGCGAGAGGGACGACCGGGTGCTGGCCACCACGCGGGTGGTGGCGGCGGGCATCGTGCCGGTGCTGGCCGCGGCATTCGTGATCTTGTACCTCTTCCCCGGCCGGACGCCGGCCCTGTGGGCGTGGACCATCCACCCCACCATGACCGCGATGATGATGGGCGGCGGCTACCTGGCCGGGGCCTGGTTCTTTCTGTCGGTGGCCAGGGAGTCGGAGGGTCACCGGGCGCTGGCCGGCCTGCTGGGCACCACCGTGTTCACCACCCTGCTCCTCCTGGCCACCATCCTGCACTGGGACCGCTTCAACCACGGCCACGTGTCGTTCTGGGCCTGGCTGGCGCTGTACGTGGTGACGCCACCCCTCCTGCCGCTGCTGTGGTGGAACAACCGTCGTACGGATCCCAGGGTGGCCAGCCCCCGGGGGGACACCGTCGTGCCGGGGCGGGTGCGGGCGGTGGTGGCGGCGGTGGGCGGGGTCCAGCTGCTCGTCGCCCTGGTGATCTTCGTGCACCCGGCGGGAGCGGTGGCCCACTGGCCCTGGACCGTCACCCCCCTCACGGCGCGGGTCATCGCCGCCTTCGTGGCCTTCCCGGCCGTGACGTGGCTGCTGTTCGCCACCGACCGACGGTGGAGCTCCTTCCAGATCCCCATGGAGACGGCCACCATCGGCCTGGTGCTGGTGCTGGGTGCAACCCTGCGGGCGACGGGTGAGCTCCACGGGGCGGCCCCGGCGTACGCCGCCCTACTGGTCGGAACCATCGCCGCCCTGGTGGTGCTGCAGGTCGAGATGCGCCGGCGCAGCCGGCGGGCGGCCCGGGGCTGAGGGCGCCTGGCGACGGAGTGTGGCCGGCCGGCGCGCCCGCCGCCGCCGACGTCAGGCTCCGGCCAGCTCCTCGAACAGGGCGATGTGGTCGGCCACCATGCGGTCGAGGGAGAAGTAGCCCTCCACCGCCGCCCGGCACGCCGAGCGGTCGATCGTGCCGGCCTTGTGGATGGCCTCGGCCATCGCTTCCTCGCCGTCACACAGGAAGCCCGTCCGGCCGTCCTCCACCACTTCGGGGGCGGCGCCCTCGGGGTAGGCGAGCACCGGGGTGCCGCAGGCCATGGACTCCAGCATCACCAGCCCGAACGGCTCGTTCCACCGGATCGGGAAGAGGGTGGCCCGGGCCCCCCCGAGCAGCTTCACCTTCTCCTCCTGGGTGACCTCGCCCAGGTACTCGGCGTCCTGTCCGCCGAGGAGGGGGGCGACCTCCCGCTCGAAGAACAGCTGCTCCCACGGCTCCCGCAGCTTGCCGGCCAGCAGGATGGGGATGCCGGCGGCGCGAGCGGCGAGGATGGCCCGCTGCGGGCCCTTGTCGGGGTTCATGCGGCCGAGGAAGAGGCAGTAGTCGCCGCCCTGGCCGACCGTGAAGCTGTCGGGGTCCACGCCGTGATGGATGACCCGGGCCACGGGTATCTCGGGCGCGGCGCGCAGCTGGGCGTGGGAGATGCCGATGAGCGGCATGCGCCCGGCCAGGCGGCCGTAGTAGTCGGCCAGCTCCTCGTTGAGGGGGCCGTGGATGGTGGTCACCACCGGGAGATCCGGGTAGCGCTCGGCGTAGAGTGGCCCGACGATGGTGTGGTCGTGGACCAGGTCGGACCCGGCCACCGCGTCGTAGGCGGCCATGACGTGGCGGACCTCCGGGACCGAGAAGCCCATCCGGGTGCCCTCGGCCTGGGCCAGGAGCCACTGGCGGGGCACCGGGCAGGTGGAGTCGCCGGTGGTGAACAGGAGCACGTCGTGCCCGGCCCGTTGCAGGCCGCGGGCCAGGTTGTCCACGGCGCCCTCGATCCCGCCGTACAGATCGGGGGGGATCGGCGCCCACGGGGGGGCCACTATGCCGATGCGCATGGGAGGCGATTGAACCACGTCTCCCCACCTTGCTGCCGCCCGCCGGTTCTGGTATCGAACGGCCGCAGGTGTCGTACCGTTAGGGGCGTGGACGCGCCGGGCCGGTGGGCCCTTTCCGGTGAGTGCGTCGTCGGGGTGGTGGGCCACCGTTCCGGCGGGGAGTCGCTGCCGTCCGACCTGCACCGGGTGCGGGGCCCGAGCCTGGTGGTGGCCGCCCGCTACGACGTCTCCCCGGTGGGCCCTTATCTCGAACTGGCGGTGAGCGAGCCAGCCCGCCTGGGGGCGAGCATCGGCATGTGCGTCACCACCATCGTGGTCACCACCGCCGACGCCCGCCGGGGTGGGCGGGCCAACTGGGGCATGCCCAAGGAGCTGGGCAGCCTGGACTGGTTCGAGGAGGGCGACGTGCGCGGCCTGCGGTGGGTCGAGCGTGACGTGGTGCTGCGGGGCACGCCCGTGGGGCCCCCACTGCCCACCCTCGTCCCCTTCCGCTCCCTCCAGCACCGGGTCGACGGGCCGGTGGCGGCGGCCGCCTCGTTGCGCGGCCTGGCCCGGATGGCCAAGGTGGAGGTGGAGGTGGCAGACGGGGACCCGCTGGCCTGGACGGCCGGCCGCCATGCCGGGGCGGTGGTGTCCAGCGCCCGCCTGGTGATGGGGGAGGCCCACCCCGCCCCAGGGCCCCGCCGGCCCCGCCCCGCCCGGCGGCCCGCGCTGGAGCCTGCACTATCGTGGGGCCCCCAAGCGGGCGATTAGCTCAGCGGCAGAGCGCTGCCTTCACACGGCAGAGGTCGAGGGTTCGAAACCCCCATCGCCCACGACAAAACTGCTGGTCAGAGCCTACGATGGGAGCTTTCGGGCTCC
>JBHELO010000140.1:0-2637 GCA_046263055.1 Acidimicrobiales bacterium
GTGGAACGACACCTCCCTACCGTCCTCCCCCCGCACCCTCCCCAACCCCCCCCCCTCGTCGAACTCGATGACCACCCCCATCACACCGTCAGTCTCCCAGCACCCGCGGCGGGCGCGGTGCGAAGCACCCGGGTGCCCGCCGGGATGGTGGCTCAGGACCAGCGGGAAGACGGGCCGGCGGGGCAGGGGCCCCCGCCGGCACCGCGGCGGGCGCGGTGCGAAGCACCCGGGTGCCCGCCGGGACGGTGGCTCAGCACCCGCGGGCAGACGGGCCGGCGGGGCAGGGGCCCCCGCCGGCACCGCGGCGGGCGCGGTGCGAAGCACCCGGGTGCCCGCCGCCAACTGATTCAGTGCACGATCTTCGAGAGGGCGAGCTCGACGATGTCGGTCGCGCCGGCGTCCTTGAGGGCGGGGATGAGCGTGTTGATCTCGGCCTTGGGCACGACCGTCTCCAGGGCGTAGGCGTCGGCCCCGAACAGCTTGGACATGGTGGGGGCCCGCAGGGCGGGCAACAGGGCGATGACGGCGTCGAGATCGGCCTCGGCCACGTTGAGCTTCACCAGCACCCGGCCCCGAGCCTCGAGCGTGCCCGACAGGAGGGTGTGGAGCTGGCCCATGGCGTGGCGCTTGGCGGGGTCCTGGTGGGCCACCGGGTTGGCGATCAGCTCCGTGAAGCTCACCAGCATGGTTTCGAGGATGCGCAGGCCGGCAGCCCGCAGGGCCCGCCCCGTCTCGGTGATCTCCACCACCGCGTCGGCGATCTCGGGGATCTTGGCCTCGGTTGCCCCGTAGGAGAGGCGGACGTCGGCGGCGATGCCGTGCTTCTCGAAGTAGCGCCGGGTCAGCTCCGGGTACTCGGTGGACACCCGCAGGCCGGTGGGCGGCAGGTCCTCCACGGCGCGGGCGGGAGAGTCGCCGGCCACCGCCAGCACCACCCGGACGGGCCGGGCGGTGGCCTTGGAGTAGTGCAGCTCGCCGAGCGACACGACCTCCCGTCCCGTCTCCTCGATCCAGTCCCGCCCGGTGATGCCGAGGTCGAACATCCCCTCGGCCACGTAGTGGGGGATCTCCTGGGGCCGCAGGATGCGGACCTCCAGGATGCGAGGGTCGTCCACCGACCCCCGGTAGTCGACGTCCGAGGACCGCGACACGGCCAGGTCGGCCTCCTCGAACAACTGCAGGGTGGCCCGCTCCAGCGAGCCCTTGGGCAGGACGAGTCGGAGCACGGCTCAGGCGCTGGCCGCCGGTTTGGGCAGCTGGCGCAGCAGGTCCACCATCTCCAGGGCGGTGGTGGCCGCCTCGAAGCCCTTGTTGCCGAGCTTGCCGCCGGCCCGCTCGATGGCGTCGGCGGTGGTCTCGGTGGTCAGCACGCCGAACACCACCGGCAGGCCGGTGTCCAGGGCCACGCGGGCCAGTCCCGCCGCGCACTGGCCGGCCACGTGCTCGTAGTGGTCGGTGGAGCCGCGAATCACGGCGCCCACGCACACCACCGCGTCGAACTCGCCGGACAGGGCCAGGCGCTGGGCCGCCACCGGCAGCTCGAAGGCGCCGGGGGTCCAGGCCAGGGTGACGGAGCCGTTGTCGACGCCGTGGCGGGCCAGGGCGTCGCGGGCTCCGGCCACCAGGCGGTCGGTGACCACGTCGTTGAAGCGGCTGGCGACGATGGCCACCCGCGCCCCCTCGCCTCCCAGCCGTCCGGTGTAGGTGTTCATTCCGAGCCTCCTCTTCTAACTCCCGCCCCGCTGGTCATTCCAAGCCCTCCAGGAGGTGCCCGAGGCGGCGCTGCTTGGTCCGCAGGTAGGCGATGTTCTCGGGGTTGGGCCGGGACTGCAGGCCCACCCGCTCGGCGATCTCCAGCCCGTAGCCTTCCAGGCCGCCGTACTTGGCCGGGTTGTTGGTGAGCAGGCGCATGGTGGTGATGCCCAGGTCGACGAGGATCTGGGCGCCGATCCCGTACTCCCGGTTGTCCACCGGCAGGCCCAGGGCCAGGTTGGCGTCCACGGTATCGGCCCCCTCGTCCTGCAGTGTGTACGCCCGCAGCTTGTGGGCGATGCCGATGCCCCGGCCCTCGTGCCCCCGGAGGTACACCACCACGCCCAGACCGGCTTTGGCCACCTGCTCGATGGCGGCCCGGAGCTGGAGACCGCAGTCGCAGCGCAGGGAGCCGAAGACGTCGCCGGTGAGGCACTCCGAGTGCACGCGCACCAGCACGTCAGGCTCGCCCTGCACGGCGCCTCTGACCAGCGCCAGGTGCTGCTCCCCGTCGAGCAGTGATTCGTAGACGTAGCACGTGAAGTCGCCCCACTCGGTGGGGATGCGCGCCTCCGCCACCCGCGCCACCAGCTTCTCGGACTGGCGCCGGTGGCGAATGAGGTCGGCGATGGAGATGAGGAGCAGGCCGTGGTCCCGGCAGAACCGCACCAGGTCGGGCAGGCGGGCCATGGCCGCCTTGTCCTCGGTGACGACCTCGCACAGCACGCCGGCGGGGGTGACGCCGGCCATCCGGGCCAGGTCGACGGCCGCCTCGGTGTGGCCGCCCCGCTTCAGCACGCCGCCCTCCCGGTAGCGCAGCGGGTACATGTGGCCGGGGCGGGCCAGGTCGGCGGGGGTGGTGGCGGGGTCGATGAGGGCGGCGAT
>JBHELO010000141.1:0-17127 GCA_046263055.1 Acidimicrobiales bacterium
ATAACCCTGAAATCTCAACGATCTTTGACTTGACGCGCCTGTTCGGGCCCTGCGAATGTTCGCCCGTCGGGGCGTGGGGTGCGTCCGCCGTGCACCCCAGCCCCGACCTCTTTCTCGGGCGGCGTGGCAGGTTGGGGCCCGCGTGTCCGGCCCAGGGCCACCGCCTCCCGTACCAGGGCGCGGACATCGGGCTCGGAGGCGCCGGCCGCCACCAGGACGGCCACCATCTCCTCGATCCTGCGACCGGCGGTGTCCAGGGCGGCGTCGTCGATCGCGGGGACGGCCACCGCGGTGGCCACGATGAGGCACGCCACTGCGGCCGCCGTCACGAGCCCGAACGTGAGGGCCACCGCGTTGTCGTCGGCCACCGAGCCGACGATCATCCCGACGATCCCGGCGGCGCACACCGTGAAGACGACGACCCGCACGACACGGGGGCTCATCGGCTCAGGAGGGGGCCCGGAAGAACGCCTTGAAGTTCTGCAGGGCGGCCTGGGCTCCTGCCCAGTCGGCGGCCCGCGTCTGGAAGGACAGCGCGAACCCGTAGCGGCCGGCCGCGAAGCCCAGGTTGTAGGCGTGCAGCCCGACGCCGGAGTCGACGTAGGTGTACTCCCAGATGGCGGCCGGGAAGCCCTGGAAGGTGGTGGGCACGATCTGCAGCCGGTTGTAGCCCTGGTGGGTGGCCGACAAGGTCTGCTCCTGGTCGAACCAGGCGCTCACCGGCGAGGGCGGTGGCGGCTGCTGGTAGCCCACCACGAAGTCGTCCTTGGTGACGGGGTCCACGAAATAGGTCTGGTTCCCCGTGCGGCGGACGCCCCAGTTGGGCGGGTAGCGCAGGGTGAAGCCGGTGGCCGCGTCCGTGTACGGCACCCACGAGGACGCCCCTCCCAGCGTGCCCGGGCTCTCGAGGCTGGGGCGCGACGACGTGAGCTGGCGGCCGCCGGTGATGATGAGGGCCACCATGACCGCGCCGACCACCACCGCCAGAACCGCCAACCAGAGCCCTCGTGGGAGGCGGCGGCGGCCCCGTGGGGCGGGAGGAGCCACCACTCGCGGCGGCGGCTCGGGAAGCGGTGGCGGCGGGACGGCCTCCACCGGCAGGTGGAAGAACCAGGGCTCCCGCAGCGGCGCCGGTCCGGGTGACCCTCCGGCGGTGCCTGGCTGCTCGGCGCTACCGGCCACCACTGCCACCGCCTCGCGACCCGGCTGGCCGACCTCGCCGGGGTGATGGTCGGCCCCGTTGCCAACCGCCGGGGGCGCCCATGACGACGTGTCCCCGTCCACCGGCGCCCCGCCGGCCGCGGGCTCGTGTGCCGCCGGCCCCAGCCCGACCGGCGTCGGTGCCGCGGCGGCCCCGAAGCCTACCGGCACCTCGACGGGCGGGTGTGTCGGGTCCGCCCGAGCTGCTGGCGACAGCGATTGCGGCCCGCCGACCTCGGAGGCGAGGGGTGCGGGCGCATGGTGCTCCTGGGCGGCCATCTGCCGCCAGGGGACCCGGCCCGGGGGGAGCGCGTCAGGAGCTTCCCGCTCCGGGGGCGGGGCGTGGAGGCCCGCCAGCCCGAGGCCGGCGGCGGGTGTCCCGGACACGGCGGAGGTACCCGCCGTCGCCGCCCCGGCGGCGGGCGGAACGGCGCCCGAGGAGGCGGCGGGGCCGAGTGGCGCGGCGGGCATCCCGGGGGCCGGGACCGGGACCGGGGATGCCGGCATCTCGCTGTCGGCGGCCGGCCGGGCGGTAGGCGAGTCGGCGACTGGGGTGGTGGCCGCCGCCAGCAGGAGCCGGGTGGCCTCGTCGTCGGGGCGGGCCATCGCGTCCTTGACCAGGAGGGCGTCGAGGGCGGGCCCGAGGGCGCCGGCGGCCACCGTCGGGCGGGGCGGGCGTCCCACGATGGCAGCCACGACGGCCGCCGGGTCGTCACCCTCGAAGGGCGGCACCCCCTCCACCGCGAAGTACAGGGTGGCCCCCAGCGACCACAGGTCGGACAGGAAGCTGGCGCCCGCCGACTCGGTCTGCTCGGGAGCGAGGTAGGAGGGGTCGGGGACGCCTCCGGCGGCGATGATCTTCGGGTCGTCGACCAGGGATGCCACGCCGAAGTCGGCGAGGCGGGCGTCCCCGGTAGCCGTCAGGAAGACGTTGGACGGGCGCAGGTCCCGGTGGACGAGGTGAAGGCGGTGGGCGGCGGCCAGGGCGTCCAGCAGCTGCAATCCCAGACCCGCCGCCCGGTGCGGCGCCAGGGGGCCGTGGTCCCTGACCCCATCGGCCAGCGTCGGGCCGGTGACCAGCTCGGTGACCACGAAGGGGCGGCCGTCCTCGGCCACCGCGTCGAACACCGCCACCACGCCGGGGTGGCGCAGCCCGGCGGCGGTGCCGGCCTCGCGCAGCACCTTCTCGGTGAGGGCGGCCTGCTCGGCGTCGTCGAGCACGTCGGGCAGCTCCACCTCGCGGATGGCCACCTGGCGGTCGAGCTGGCGGTCGCGGGCCCGCCACACCACACCGACCTCGCCGCGCCCCAGCGGCTCGATGAGCTCGTAGCGGCCGACTACGACCCGGCCGGCCGTTGCGGAGGTGGACATCGCTACGACGCTACAGATCTCGGGACCGGCTTTCGTCCCACCACCGGCTCGCGGGAGCGCGGGTTGAGGCGGGGCCGCCGGTACGATTGGTGTACATGGCTGACGAAGGGGCTGGGTCCTCGGCATTCGGGCCCAATGCCTGGCTCGTCGACGACATGTACGAGCGCTACCTCGAGGAACCCACCTCGGTGGCCGAGAGTTGGCGGAACTTCTTCGAGGGCTACGCCAGCCGCCGGCCGGTGCCGTCGGTGCCTACGGCGGGGTCGGCCAACGGGGCGTCGCCCGACGGCGGCGGCTCCCCGGCCACGGGAGGCCCGACCGCCGCGGCTCCGGCCGCGGCCACCACCGCGGACACCGCCACCGCCACCGCGGCCACCGCCACCGCGGCCACCGCCACCCCGGCCACACCCTCCGGGCCGGCGCCCTCGCCCTCGGTGGCTTCCGCGCCGCCGTCCGACACCTCCGGAGAGCCGCTGCGGGGCGCCGCCGCCCGGGTGGCCGAGAACATGGAGGCCAGCCTCGGAGTGCCCACCGCCACCAGCACGCGGGTGGTGCCGGCCCGGCTCCTGGAGGTGAACCGCAAGGTCCTCAACGGCTACCTGGGGCGCACCGGCGGCGGCAAGGTCAGCGTCACCCACCTGGTGGGCTACGCGGTGGTGCAGGCGGTGCGCGAGGTGCCCGCGATGCGCCAGACCTTCGCCCGGGTGGACGGCCAGCCCACCGTGGTCCGCCATCCCCGGGTGGCCCTCGGCCTGGCCGTCGACGTGGCCAAGCCCGACGGGCGCCACACCCTGCTGGTGCCGTGCATCCGGGACGTCGACACCCTCGGCTTCCGCGCCTTCCAGGCCGCCTACGAAGAGGTCATCCGCAAGGTCCGCACCGGGCGCATCGGCCCCGCCGACTTCGCCGGTGTCACCATGACCCTCACCAACCCGGGCACCGTCGGCACCGTCCATTCGGTCCCCCGGCTCATGCCCGGCCAGTCGGTGATCGTGGGCGTGGGCGCCATGGAGTACCCGGCCGAGTGGAGCGGCGCCGACCCCAGGGTGCTGGGCCAGCTCGGAATCTCCAAGGTGCTCACCCTCACGTCCACCTACGACCACCGGGTCATCCAGGGCGCGGAGTCGGGCCTGTTCCTCAAGCGGGTCCACGAGCTCCTGCTCGGGTCCGACGACTTCTACCGGCGGGTGTTCGAGTCGGTCGGCGTCCCCTACGAGCCCGTCCGCTGGCGCCCCGATGTCAACCCCGTCGAGGGCACCGACGAGTACCGCGTCAAGCAGGTCCACGTGCAGACCCTCATCAACATGTACCGGGTGCGGGGCCACCTCATCGCCGACCTCGATCCCCTGCGGTGGAAGGAGCCCCGGACCCACCCCGAGCTGGACCCCGCCACCTACGGCCTCACCATCTGGGACCTGGAGCGGGAGTTCTTCACCGACGGCGTGGCCGGCACCACCGTTGTGCCCCTCGGCGACCTGCTCGGCGTGCTGCGGGACGCCTACTGCCGGCGGATCGGCGTGGAGTACATGCACATCCAGGAGCCCGACCAGAAGCGGTGGATCCAGGAGCAGGTGGAGGGCGTGAGCTCGTCGCTCACCACCGACGAGCAGCTCCACATCCTCGACCGCCTCAACGCCGCCGAGGCCTTCGAGGGCTTCCTCCACGCCAGGTACATGGGCCACAAGCGCTTCGGGCTGGAGGGGGCGGAGAGCGCCATCCCCCTCATCGACGAGGTGCTCGACTCGGCGGCCCGGGCCGGGTACCACGAGGCGGTGCTGGGCATGGCCCACCGGGGCCGGCTCAACGTCCTCGTCAACGTGGTGGGCAAGTCCCTGCGCCAGATTTTCCGGGAGTTCGAGGGCGACATCGACCCCTCCACCACCCAGGGCTCGGGCGACGTCAAGTACCACGTGGGGGCGGCCGGGAAGTTCGTGGGCCGCTCGGGCGTGGAGCTGCCGGTGTCCCTGGCGTCCAACCCGTCCCACCTGGAGGCCGTCGACCCGGTGGTGGAGGGCATGGTGCGGGCCAAGCAGGACCTGATCGACCGCCCCGGGGACTTCAGCGTCCTCCCGCTCGTCATCCACGGCGACGCCGCCTTCTCGGGCCAGGGCGTGGTGGCCGAGACCCTGAACCTGTCCGCGCTTCGCGGTTACCGCGTCGGCGGCACGGTGCACCTGGTCATCAACAACCAGGTGGGGTTCACCACGTCCATCCAGGACGCCCGCTCGTCGGTGTACGCCACCGACGTGGCCAAGATGGTGCAGGCCCCGATCTTCCACGTCAACGGCGACGACCCCGAGGCGTGCGTCCGGGTGGCCCGCCTGGCCTTCGGTTTCCGCCAGGAGTTCCACAAGGACGTGGTCATCGACATGGTGTGCTACCGCCGCCACGGCCACAACGAGGGCGACGACCCGTCCTTCACCCAGCCCCTGATGTACAAGCGCATCGAGGAGCGTCGCTCGGTCCGCAAGCTCTATACCGAGGCCCTCGTCCGCCGGGGCGACATCGGCGTGGAACAGGCCCAGCGGGCTCTCGAGGACTTCTGGGGGCGGCTCCAGGCGGCGTTCGAGGAGACCCGCCAGAGCACGCCGCCGGACCCCACCCAGCCCCGGCCGTCGCCCCCGCCCCTCGGCGTGCTGCCGGCCGTGCCCACGGGCGTCCCCCGTGCCGTCCTCGACCGGGTGGTGGCCACCCTGTCCGTCCCACCCCCGGGGTTCACCGTCCACCCCAAGCTGGTCCGCCAGATGGCGACGCGGTCCGAGCTGTGGGCGGGCGGCATGGCCGACTGGGCCCTGGCCGAGGCGCTGGCGTTCGGCTCCCTCCTCGTGGAGGGCACCGACATCCGGTTGTCGGGCCAGGACTCCCGTCGGGGGACGTTCTCCCAGCGCCACTCGGTCCTGGTGGACTACGAGACGGGGGCCGAGTGGGTGCCGCTGGCGGGTCTTGAGGGCGCGGCCGCCAAGTTCTGGGTCTTCGACTCCATGCTGTCCGAGTACGCCGCCCTGGGCTTCGAGTACGGCTACTCGGTGGTCCACAAGGACGCCCTGGTGTGCTGGGAGGCCCAGTTCGGCGACTTCGTGAACGGGTCACAGGTGGTGGTCGACCAGTTCGTCGCCGCCGCCGAGGCCAAGTGGGGGCAGACGTCAGGCCTGGTGCTCCTGTTGCCCCACGGCCACGAGGGCCAGGGCCCGGAGCACTCGTCGGCCCGCCTGGAGCGGTTCCTCACCCTGTGTGCGGGCGACAACCTGTGCGTGGCCAACGTGACGACGGCCGCCCAGTACTTCCACGTCCTGCGCCGCCAGGTGCGGCGGCACCTGCGCAAGCCGCTGGTCCTGCTCACGCCCAAGTCGCTGCTGCGGGCCCATGCCTCGCGCTCCCCGGCGGCCGACCTGGCGGAGGGCCGGTTCCGGGAGGTGCTCGACGACGACGCCGTCCAGGAGCGGGAGGACGTCCGGCGAGTCGTCCTCGCCTCCGGCAAGGTCGCCTACGACGCCATGGCGGCGCGCGACAAGCGGGCCCTCCCGGTGGCCGTGGTGCGCCTGGAGCAGCTCTACCCGTGGCCCGAGGAGCAGGTGCTGGCCGCCCTGGCCCGCTACGAGCGGGCGGGGGAGATCGTGTGGCTGCAGGAGGAGCCCGAGAACATGGGGGCGTGGCCGTTCGTGCACGAGCGCCTCCATCGCCAGGTTCGCGCCGACTTCTCGCTGCGCCACGTGAGCCGCCCCGCCTCCGCCAGCCCGGCGTCGGGCAGCCAGACGGTCCACCAGCACGAGCAGGAGGACCTGGTGGACCGGGTCTTCGACGGGTTGTGACTGGCGGCCCGGAGATCGCAGACCTGGCCGGCTCCAACTGCTTGACTGAGCGCGACATGTCCCGCCGCCCCGTCGTCGTCGACGGCTCCAACCTGGCCACCGAGGGCCGGGAGCTCCCGAGCCTGGCCCAACTCGACGAGGCGGTGCGCGCCTGGCTGGGTGAGAACCCCGACGACGAGGTCATCGTCGTGGTCGACGCATCGTTCGCCCACCGCATCGATGCGTCCGAGGTGCGGACGTTCGAAGAGGCGGAGGCGGCGGGGGAGCTGGTGTCGCCCCCCGCCGGCGCCGTCGGGCGGGGCGACAAGTTCCTGCTCCAGATCGCCGACCGGGTGGGGGCGGCCGTCCTGTCCAACGACTCGTTCCAGGAGTTCCATGGCGAGTACGGGTGGCTGTTCGACTCCGGGCGGCTCCTGGGCGGCAAGCCGGTGCCCGGCGTGGGATGGATCTTCATTCCCCGCACGCCCGTCCGGGGCCCCAAGAGCCGCATGGCCGTGCGTGACGCGCAGCGGGCCAAGCGCTCGGCCCGCAGCGAGCCGGTGGTGGCCGCCATCGAGGAGGCCAAGGCGGAGGCCGTCAACCCGCCCGACGGGTCGTCGTCGGGCCGGCGCCGCCGCCGGCGCGGTGGCCGGGGTGGGGGATCGGGTGCCGGGGCGGCGGCCGCCAGCGCCGGGGCCACCGACGGCGAGGCCGCCGCCTCGCCGGCTCCCGAGGCGGTCAACGACCCGCTGCCGTTCATCAGCTTCATCGCCGGCCATCCCCTCGGCAGCGAGGTAGAGGGGACGGTGGACAGCTTCACCTCCCACGGTGCGTTCGTGGTGGCCGACGGGGCCCGGTGCTACGTGCCAGTGTCCGGGCTGGGCGACCCGCCGCCCCGCACCGCCAAGGCCGTCCTGACCCGGGGCGAGAGCCGCCCCTTCGTGGTGCAGGCCCTCGACGCCCCCAGGCGGGGCATCGAGCTGGCCCTGCCCGGCCTGGCCAAGGTGGCCGGTACCCCGACCGACGAGACGGTGGAGGCCGAGATCCACGAACCGCGCCGCGCCGCCCAGGGCGCCGCCGCGGCGTGCACGGACGCCGGGACGACGCCGCCGGCCGGCGAGGACGCCCCGCCTCCCCGCCGACCGCGCCGCCGCCCCGCGTCCGTTGGACAGGCGCCCGCCACGCAGGATGCCGCCGCGCCGGGCACCGCCGCCACCGAGGCCGCCGGGGGTGCGATCCAGCCGGGAGCCCCCGCCCCCGCCGGCCCGGCCCCGGCCCCGGCCGGACGCCGCCCCCGCCGCCCGACGAGCGTGCCCATCGCCGAGGAGGTGGCCGCCGCCGGGCCGGACACGCCCGCCCCCGTGCCCGTCCCTGCCGCACCGGCGGAGCCGGACGGCCCGGAGGCCGAGCCCCGGCCCAGGCGTGGGCGCCGGCGGGCCGATCAGCCCACCGAGGACGTGACGTTGCCTCGCGGCGAGGATGCTCCACCGGCCCCACCGCCGGCCGAGCCGGCCCCGTCGAGCCGGCCCCGTCGCCGCCCGAGTGGCGCCGCCGGCCCCGACGGCGCACCGCCGGCCGACTTGGCCGACTTGGGCGACAGCCCGGCCACCGCCACGGCCACCGCCGCCGGCGCCGGCGAGGCCCCCGCAGCCCCCAGCCGCCGCCGCCGAAGCAGCAGCACCGCCCCACCCGCCGGGGGGCCAGCGGCCCCGACGGCCGCCGATGCTCCCGACGAGACCCCCGCCGCCCCGGTTCGGGGCCGCCGCCGCCGCACCGCCGAGCCCGCGGCCGTCGATGGCGAGACCCCCGCCGTCCCGGGTCGCGGCCGCCGCCGCCGCACCGCCGAGCCCGCGGCCGTCGGTGGCGAGACCCCCGCCGTCCCGGGCGGCGGCCGCCGCCCCCGCACCACCGACCCTGCGGCCGCCGATGCCGTCCCTGCCGCCCCGGGCTCAGGTCGCCGCCGCCGCACCGTCCCTCCCGCCGCCGGGCCGGAGCCGGAGACGGTCGCCCAGACCGCCGTCCCGGCCGCTCGGGGCCGCCGGCGCGCCGCCGGCCCGGACGGCCCGCCGCCCGCCGCCGGCACCGAGCCCTCGGCGCCCGCCCGCCGCCGCGCCGCAGACCAGGCATCGGCCGACACCCCCCCCGCCGCCGAGACCCCGACAGCACGGGCGGGCCGAGGTCGCCGTCCCGCCGCCAGCCTCCCAGCTGACCCTGGGGGTGGGGACGGGGAGCGCGTGGCGGGCTCGCCACGAGGCCGCCGCCGCACGGCCGCAACGTCTGCGGGGCCCGCCGCCGACGGGCTCGAGTCCCCGACCCCGCCGTCGCCCACCGAGGCGGTGGCCCGACCCGGACCCCGGCCCGCCCCCGAGCCCGACGTGGTTCCCGAGGACGTCCCGCCGCCGCCGGCCGCCCGCCCGACCCGGCGGCGGGCGGCCACAGGCCCGGGCGACGCCGGCCCAACCTCCTCCGCCCCGGCCGGCGGTGGCTCCGATGGCTCGGCCGTGGCCACCCCGGCGGCATCGCAGCCCCGATCCCGCCGGCGCCCGCCCACGACCGCGATTCCCGAACCAGCCCCGTCGCCGCCGGCCGGTCCCGATCCGGGGTCCCCGCCCGCCCGCCCCCGGCGGGCCGCCCGGGCAACTGCGTCGGCCGCCCCCCCCGCACCGGCGCCCTCCGGTCCCGAGCCCGGGTCGCCGGCGGCCACCGGTGGGGGTCCGTCCCGAGCTCGCCGGCGGCGCAGCCCGTCGGCCGACGCCCCGGGGGAGCCGGCCACCCGGCCGTAGGCTCGGCGCCCGTGCGCCTCGCCACCTGGAACGTCAATTCGCTTAAGGCCCGCCTCCCCCGGGTGGAGGAGTGGCTGGCCTACGCCCGACCGGACGTCCTCTGCATGCAGGAGACCAAGCTGGCCGACAGCGCCTTCCCGGCTCTGGCCTTCGCCGCCCTCGGGTACGAGGCCGCCCACTGCGGCCAGGGTCAGTGGAACGGCGTGGCCATCCTGTCCAGGATCGGCCTGGAGGACGTGGTGACCGGCTTCTCGGACCAGGCCGAGGGCGAGGCGGTTGAGGCTCGCCTGGTGTGGGCCACCTGCGGCGGCGTCCGGGTGGCCAGCGTCTATGTGCCCAACGGGCGGATGGTGGGGAGCGAGCACTACGACGCCAAGCTGGCCTGGCTCGACCGCCTCCGTCGCCACGTGGCCGACACCGCCGACCCGGCCGTCGACCTGGCCGTGTGCGGCGACTTCAACGTGGCCCCCGAAGACCGCGACGTGTGGGACCCGACCAAGCTCCACGGCGGCACCCACGTGAGCCCGGCCGAGCGGGCAGCGGTGGCCGCCCTGGAGGAGTGGGGCCTGGTGGACGTCTTCCGCCGCCGCTACCCGCAGAGCGGGCTGTACTCCTGGTGGGACTACCGGGCCGGCGACTTCCACCAGGGTCGGGGCCTGCGCATCGACCTCGTCCTGGCCACCCGGTCACTGGCCGACCGCGCCTCCTACGCCCTGATCGACCGCTTCGCCCGCAAGGGGAAGGGGCCGTCCGACCACGCACCCCTGCTGGTGGACTTCGACGATCCCCCGTGACAGGCCGCCTCCCGGACCCTGGCGGGTCGGGCTACTCCACGAGCAGGCGGGACCGCAGCTTGGCGAGGCCGCCGGCCAACGCCTCACGCACCTCGGCCCTGCTCATGGCCAGGTCGGTGCGCAACTCCTTCATGCTCCGGGGGGGCGAGCCGTCGAGGCCGTAGTGGGCGGTCACGACCCGCCGCTCCAGGGGCTCGAGGGCGTCGAAGAGGTGCGGGGGCGCGGCCCGCAGCACGAGGGCGTCGTCGTCGTACAGGTCGTCGAAGGCAACCTCCTCGCCCTCGACGTCGGGGTACGGCCAGCCGTCTTCGCTCGGCAGCAGGAACGATGTCATGGCTAGTTGTCGCGCCGCAGCGGCCGCCCGTCAACGCCCGAGCGGTCGGCTCCCGCCCGAGTGTGAGCGGAGAGGACCGGACGGCCGGCGGGCCCGGCCGTCCGGCGCAGATCCCGGGACGGCCGAGGTTCGGGCGGGGGACTGGGGACTCAGGACGCCACGGCCCCCGCCACCACGGCCAGAAGGGCGTCCCCGTAGCGCTCCGCCTTCACCGGGCCCACGCCCGGAAGGGCGAGCAGGGCCAGATGGTCACCCGGTCGGGCCTCGGCCACCGCCGCCAACGTGGCGTCGTGGAGGACGACGAAGGCAGGCACGCCGGCGGCCCGGGCGGCGCCGGCCCGCCAGGACCGCAGCGCGGCCAGCACCCGGGGATCGGCCCGCTCGCCCACCTCCACGCCGGTCCGGGCGGGCGCCCGCCCGCCGTCGAGGGCCCGGATGCGGCGGCGGCTGTCGGACAGTTGGCGGCGCCAGTCCCCCGGACCGTCCACGCCCGGCCGGGCCAACGCCCCGATCACGGCCTCCACCGGGGCCAGCCACGGCGACGGCTCCCGGGCCGCGCTGCGAGCGCCAAAGCGTCGCCGCTCGGCCCATGAGACGTGCAGCTCCTCGCCGGCGCGGGTCACGGCCACATAGAGCAATCGGCGCTCCTCGGCCCGCGCCTCCGGCGTCTCCGCCCGCCCGACGGGGACGAGCCCCTGCTCGACGCCGGTGAGGTGGACCACCGGCCATTCGAGGCCTTTGGCGGCGTGGAACGTGGCCACCGTGACGGCGTCGGCGCCGCCTCCGGCGTCGTCCCCCCGCAGGCTGGCGGCCACCCAGCCGAGGAACCCGCCCACCGACGCCCCCCCGTCCACGGCCAGCAACTCGGCCATCAGGCGGGCCAGCTCGGCGAGGGAGGCCCGGCGCTCGCCCCCCGAGTCGGGATTGGGGGCGATGGGGCCGCCGCCATCGTCGGGGACCGGCCCGCCGCCGTCGTCGGGGACCGGCCCGCCGACCGGACCCCACCCCTTCCCGGCGACGGCCGGTCCGGCCTCGGCCGCCAGCTCGGCGAGGGCGGTGCGCAGGGACGCACCCGCCGATCGGCGGCCGAGGGCGGCGAGGGTGGCGGCGACCTCGGGGCGGTCGAGGAAGGCGATCGCGCCGCGCACCCGGTGAGGCACGCCCGCCGCCGCCAGGGCCTCCTCGAGCCCCACGAGCTGGGCCCGGGTCCGGGCCAACACGGCCATCTCCGACCAGCGCCGTCCCTCGCTGTGGCGCCGGCGAAGGGCGGCGGCCACGCCGCCCCCCTCCTCGGAGTCGGTGGGCCAGCAGGTGACGGTGGGGACCGACCCCGCCGGACGGGTGGCCCGCAGATCCCGGGCGCCCGGGGCCCGGCGCCCGTCGAGCACGGCGTTGGCCACCGCCACCACCTGGGGCGTGGAGCGGTAGTTGCGGTCCAGGTGGACGACGGTGGCTTCTGGCAGCCACCGGCTGATGGCGGTGAGGAAGGTGGGATCGGCCCCGTTCCACGCGTAGATGGCCTGATCGGGGTCGCCCACCACGCACAGGTCCGGGCGCCCGCCCCGCCACGCCTCGAGGAGGCGGAACTGGGCCGGGTTGAGGTCCTGGAGCTCGTCGACGAAGAGGTGGCGGAACCGCCACCGGGACGCCGCCGCAAAGCCCGGGTCGTGCTCCAGAGCCTCGGCGCAGCGGACGACCAGGTCGTCGAAGTCCACCAGGCGCCGCCTGCGCTTCTCCTCTTCGTAGCGGCCGAACAGGGCGGCCAGCAGGTCGGGCGGAGCGGGCGGCCGCCGGCCGGCGGCGGCCACCGCCTCCTCGTAGCCCGCGGGGCCGACCAGGCGCGCCTTGGCCCACTCGATCTCGGCGGCCACGTCGGCCGGGGCCACCGGTCCGGCGCCGCCGGCCAGCTCCCCCAGCAGGCGCACCTTGCGGTCGAGAAGGGTGGGGGCCCAGTCCCCCCGGTCGGCCCACCAGCGGCGGAGCTGGGCCCATGCGGTGGCGTGGAAGGTGCCGGCGGCGGGGCCACCGGTCACCCCGAGGGCGGCCAGGCGCCGGCCCAGCTCGGCCGCCGCCCGCCGGGTGAAGGTGAGGGCCAGGACGTGGCCCGCCGACGCCGATCCGGTGACGACCCGGGCGGCGATGCGGCGGGTGAGCACCCGCGTCTTGCCCGACCCGGCGCCAGCCAGGATGCAGAGGGGCGACGCGTCGGTGGTCACCGCCTCGAGCTGGGCGGGGTCGAGGTCTTCGAGCAGGGTCGCCCCCGGCCCGAACACGTGGTCGGTGACCATGGCCCGACCGTACCGACGGGGTGTGACAGGGTGGTGGATCCCCGCCCCCGAGGCCCCGGCGCGGCTCGGCCCCGAGCAGCCTTCGAGCCGGAGCTCTCCAGTCTTCTCGGGGCCGGACCTCTGCCCCGCTCCTCCTGCCGTCGGGCACCGGAGTGCCCGCCGACCGGTGGCCGCCCGGCCCGGAGGCCGGCCGACCGCTGGAGCGGTGGCCTGCCGGCGATTGCCGCTCCTCCCCGGACCTCGCTTGGCGACCCGGAGGCCGCTACTGCGTTGCCCGGCGTGGGTTGGCCGTGCCGGCTTCCGCATGATGAGCCTCCCGGCGGGCCACGTCAAGGGGTTTGTCCGCCTCGCCGACGTGGGGCCTAAATGTCGCACCCCCTGGCTAGCCTGGCGGGCGTGCTGATCGGCTTGGACCTGGACGGCGTGCTGTGCGACCTCGGCCCCGGGGTGGCCGCCCGCATCGCCGACCGGTTCGGGCTGGCCACGCATCCCGCCACCTGGCGGTCCTACGACCTGCGCCGCCTGGGCCTCGGGTTGCCGCCCGACCGCTTCGCCGCCTTCCTGGACGAGATCTTCGCCGAGGCGGCGCTCTACGGCGAGGCACCGGCCACCTGCGGAGCGGTGGCGGGGGTTGCCCGGCTGCAGGCCGCCGGCCATCGGGTGGTGGGCATCACCGCCCGCCCGCCGGCGCTGGCCGAGGTCACCACCATCTGGCTGGCGGGGCGAGGACTGGCCCTGCAAGCCGTGCACCACACGCCGGTGGGTACCAAGGCGGCGGTGGCCGACCGCCTCGGCGTGGACGCCACCGTGGAGGACAACCCCGTGGAGGCCGAGCAGCTGGCCGCCGTCTGCCGGTCGTACCTCCTCGACCACCCCTACAACCGTGACGTGGCGGTCGAACGGGCCGTCCGCATCCACTCCTGGGACGACCTGGTGGGCCGGCTGTGCCAGCTCCGGCTGTTCGCCTAGGCCCGCCGCCGCCCGCCGCCACCACCTCGATGTCGGCCACCACCCGTCGCCGCGGGTCGCCTGATGGACCCGGTCGCCTGATGCACCCGGTCGCCTGATGGACCCGGTCGCCTGATGGACCGGGTCGCGGTCACCGCCGTCGGGGCCGACCGCCCGGGCATCGTGGCCGCCGTCAGCCGGGTGTTCGTCGAGTGGGGCTGCAACCTCGAGGACAGCTCGATGACCATTCTCCGCGGCCAGTTCGCCATGATGCTGGTGGTCGACGTGCCCGCCGGCGTGACGGCCCCCGACCTGGAGGCGGCCCTCGCCCCCGCTGCCGCCGCCCTGGACCTGGTGGTGGCCGTGCGGCCGCTCCGCTCCGAGCAGTCGGCGGCAGGCGTGCCCGGGACGCCCGGGGCGCCGCACGCCGGCGGTGGGGCCAGCCGGTGGACGGTGTCGGTTCACGGCGCCGACCGTCCGGGCATCGTCCACCGGGTGGCCGAGCTCCTCGCCGGCGAGGGTGTCAACATCGTCGACCTCAGCACCCGGGTGATCGGCCGGGCCGACCGGCCGGGATACGCCATGGTGCTCGAGGTCGTGCTGCCCCCGGGGGCCGACGCCGCCGCCCTCGTCAGCCGCCTGGAGTCGGTGGCCGCCGAGCTCGGCGTGGACGCCACCATGCATGCGGCCGACGCCGACATCCTCTGAGTGGCCGTCCGGCCCGTGCTCGAGCTCCCGGACCCCGTCCTGGCCAGGGTCTCGGCCCCCATCGGCCGGGTGGACGACGCGGCCCGGGCCCTGGCTGCCGACCTGCTCGACACCATGCGGGCCACGGTGGCCTGCGTGGGGCTGGCGGCGCCCCAGATCGGGGTGGGGCGGCGGGCGTTCGTCGTGGACGTGACCGGCCACCGCAAGGCTCGGTCCTGCCACGGGGAGCTGGTGCTGTTCGACCCCGAGGTCGTCGCTGCGTCCGGCCCCGTCGTGGCGCGCGAGGGGTGCCTGAGCGTGCCCCACCTGACGGGGGACGTCCCCCGGGCCACGTCGGTGGTGGTCCGGGGGACGACGCCCGAGGGCGTGGACCGGGTGGTGGAGGTGGATGCCTTCGAGGCCCGGGCCGTGCTCCACGAGATCGACCACCTCGACGGGCTGCTCTTCCTCGACCGGGTGTCGTCCTCGGAGGCGGTGTTCCGGCGCAAGGTCTACCGCTAGGCGGGGTCCCCGGGGCACCGTCCCGGGGCGGCCGCCGAGGCCCCGGGTACCCTCTCGTTGGTGCCGTTCCCCCCCAAGCTGCTGAACGACAACGAGGAGGTCGTCCTCGACCTGCGGCCCCACTGGCTCGCCCTCGTGGGCCCGTCGGTGAGCCTGGTGGCCGCCGTCGTGGTGGCCATCCTGGTGGCCGGCCGGACCACGCGGGGCTGGGTGCGAATCCCGTTCCTGGTGCTCGTCCTGGTGGCCCTGGCCTGGTTCCTCGGGCGGCTGGCGCGCTGGGCGTCCACCAACCTGGTGGTCACCACCGACCGTCTGGTGGTGCGCTCGGGGGTGGTGGCCAAGCGGGGCCGGGAGATCCCCCTGGAGCGCATCAACGACATCACCGTCACCCAGACGCTGTTCAGGCGGCTGCTGGGGGCCGGCGACCTGGTGATCGAGTCGGCGGGGGAGCGGGGCCAGGAGGCATTCGCCGGCTGCCCCCATCCGGGCCGGGTGCAGAACCAGATCTACGCCCAGATGGAGGCGGCCCGCGACCGGGATGCCGAGCGACGGGAGGGCCGCCGGGAGCTCTCGCCTCTCGATCAGCTGGAGAAGCTCGACGAGCTGCGCCAGCGAGGCGTGATCTCCCAGGCCGAGTTCGACGCCAAGAAGGCCAAGCTGCTCGACCGCCTGTGAGGCCCCACCGGGCGGCCGCCCCGGCCGCCGGGGGTGTTCACCGCCTTCTGAACGGTGGGGTCAGGCCGCGCTGGGCGGTGGGTCGTCGTCCACGGCCACCGCCTCGCAGTGCATGACGCAGGGGGAGTGGCCGCCACCCACCAGGCGCCGGACGCCCTCGGCCACGACCGCGGCGTTGTGGGCCACGGCCCGCACGAACGAGTAGCGGAAGCGGGCCCCATCGCGCAGGCACAACGGCGACACGCGGTCCACGTGCACCGAGATGCGGTTGTCGGGGAACACCGCCACATGCAGGCTGTCGGCGTCCGCCATCTCCCGGTACGACACCGTGCCCGGGTGGAACAGCCGGCCGAGGCGGGTGTCCCGGCGGAACCGGCCATTGGCGTCGAGGGAGCTGAACAGGGTCGGCAAGGGGGCGTCCACGACTGGTGTTCGGACCACGGGCGGCGATCGGACGGCGGCGACGGGGGGTGTTCTCGGCGCCGAGGACGGCAAGACTGGCCCCATGACCGCCGAGACCGGCGCCGCCGGCACCTACGTGAACCCCGCCGGCGACTTCACGCGGGACACCAGCTACCTCACCACCCGCATCACCGCCGACGGCCGGGACGGCTTCGCGGTGGAGCCCGGTCGCTACCGGTTGGTGGTGAGCCGGGCCTGCCCATGGGCCAGCCGGGCGGTCACGGTGCGCCGCCTGCTCGGTCTGGAGCCGGTGCTGTCCATGGCCATCGCCGGCCCCACCCACGACGCCCGGAGCTGGACGTTCGACCTCGATCCCGGCGGGCGCGACCCGGTGCTCGGCATCGAACGCCTGCAGGAGGCCTACTTCGCCCGGGTCCCCGGCTACCAGCGGGGCGTCACCGTGCCGGCCATCGTCGACGTCCCCACCGGCCAGGTCGTCACCAACGACTACCCCCAGATCACCCTCGATCTCTCCACCGAATGGCGCGCCTTCCACCGGCCGGGCGCCCCCGATCTCTATCCCGAGGACCGGCGGGACGAGATCGACGAGGTGGCCGACCTCGTGTTCCGCGACGTCAACAACGGCGTCTACCGGTGCGGCTTCGCCGGCACCCAGCGGGCGTACGAGGCCTCATATCGCCGGCTGTTCGACCGCCTGGACTGGCTGTCGGACCGGCTGGTGGGTCAGCGCTACCTGGTGGGCGACACCATCACCGAGGCGGACGTGCGCCTGTTCACCACCCTGGTGCGATTCGACCCCGTGTACCACGGGCACTTCAAGTGCAACCGCCAGAAGCTGACCGAGCTCCCGGTGCTCTGGGCCTACGCCCGGGACCTGTTCCAGACGCCGGGCTTCGGCGACACCGTGGACTTCGACCACATCAAGCGCCACTACTACCAGGTGCACCGCGACATCAACCCCACCGGCGTGGTGCCAGCCGGCCCCGACCTGGCCAACTGGCTGGAGGCGTCCGGTCGGGAAGCCCTGGGCGGCCGCCCCTTCGGCGACGGCACGCCCCCCGGCCCGCCCCCGCCCCGCGAGGTCGTTCCCCCCGAACACGGTGCTGCCGCCGACGGGCACCCGGGCCCGGGTGACGTCGGGCGCCGGCGGTCGACGGGGTGACGCCGCCCACGCCCGCGGGCGTGGCGGTGGTTCGGCGGCGGTGGTCAGGCGGGCGGTATCAGGCGGGCGGTATCAGGCGGGCGGTATCAGGCCGGCGGTATCGGGCGGGCGGTGGTCAGGCGGGCGGTGGTCAGGCGGGCGGTGGTCAGGCG
>JBHELO010000142.1:0-3758 GCA_046263055.1 Acidimicrobiales bacterium
ACGGTGCCCGTCGGGTTGAGCCCGCCGGTGATGGTGGCCGTGTCGTGGATCTGGCCGCCGACCGTCACCGGCGCGGATGCGGTGGTGGTGATGGTGGGATTGGCTTTGATGTTGACCGTTTCGGCGGGGTCGGTGCAGGCCGTCGGTCCGGCCGCCGCGTTGTTGGCGTCACCGCTGTAGCTGGCCACGAACCGGTAGGTGCCGCCGGCGGTGACCGTGAAGGTGCCCGAGTCGTAGCTGCCGTTGCCGGCCACCGGAACCGTGGAGGTGAACACCGCGGGCCCGGCGCAGGTGGCGTCGTTGGGGCCGAACAGGTTGAAGGTGATGGTGCCGGTGGGGCTGAAGCCGCCCGTCAGGGTGGCGGTGTCGTGGATGGTCCCGCCGATGGCCACCGGGGCCGAGGCGGTGGTGGTGATCGCGGGCGTGGCCGGCGAGACGACTACGGCCTCCCCCGGGTCGGTGCAGGCCGTGGGGCCGGCCGGGTTGTTGTTGGCGTCACCGCTGTAGCTGGCGGTGAAGCGGTAGGTACCGGCCGCGGTGGTGGTGAAGTTGGCCGAGCTGTACGTCCCGTTCCCGGCGACGGGGACCGTGGAGGTGAACACCGGTACGCCGCCACAGGTGACGTCGTTGGGCCCGAACAGGTTGAACGTGATGGTGCCGGTGGGCCCGGTGGGGCCGGCACCCCCCGACAGGGTCGCGGTGTCGTGAATGGCGCCGCCGACGGCCACCGGCCCGGATGCGGTGGTGGTGATGGCCGGGGACGCCGGGGCGACGGTGACCCCGGATGTGCCCGAACCGGTGCCCGTGAACCCGGTGACGCTCGACGTCCCGGCCGCCGCCGCCAGCTGGGCCGTCTGCAGGCCGGGCGCCGCGGAGGCGTCCTTGGTGGGTGCCTTCACCACGTTGATCGTGAAGTCGATCCGGCAGGTGTCGGTGGGGCTCCCTGGCGGGCCCAGGACAACCGGCGTGGTGGGGGTGAACGCATACTTACCCTGGGTGGCATCGACGAGGGCGATGGTGAAGGTGGTGCCCGCGCAGACAGTGCCGGCCTCACCGACCCCGGTGGGGCTGAGAGCGAAGACGCCGGGGTCCACCGACGGCGCCGGGCAGTCGATGGCGGCCGCTCCCGTGCCGCAGCTCGGCACCAGCGTGATGGAGGTGAGCGTCACCGTGCCCGCGTTTTCCGGGGGCGTGGAGGTGTTCTGGATCGAGAGGGAGGCGGGCAGGCCGGTCTGGCCGACGACGACGCTGGTGGGGAAGGTGGGTACGACCCCGAAGCCCACGCCGGCGGCGGCGGGACCGGCGACGGCGATGAGCGTGACCCACAGCATCAGCAGGGCGCCCACGACCCGGGCGGCCGGCCGCCGGGTGACGGTCACGCGGGTGGGGTTGCGGCGGACGGGCCCGGGGGCCCGGTCGGTGGTCATGGATTGCTCCCAGCCTTCGTCGGAGAACGGTCACCCTCGTGGCCGTGCGGCGCGGCGGGCGCCCTCTGCGCCGCCACGACGATCCTGTGCAGCAGTCAACGCAGGGGCCGCCGACCCGACCCCCGCCCTCCCCCAAACCGCGACCCGCTTTTCCGGTCCCAGGGGCTCCGTCGATGTCCTTGCCAGCCGTCGGGCTCTTATGCCCATGGTCCTACCATGCGATCCTCCGCCGCGATGGATGACGAAGGATAGCTGACGGAAGCACCGAGAGCCACACTTCGGGCTCCTTTCGACCCACAGAGCACTATGACGGCACCTTCCAGGCGCGTCACAGGAGATGCCGCCGCCCCCACCGTCGCTCCCGGCGGCGGGCGGCGGGGCACCCACCCGGGTGCTCGGTAGGCTCGGGGGCCGCCGGACGGCACACGTCCCGGCCGCCCGACCGTCGAGCCCAGCAGGGGGGCCTCATCCCGAGGCGTGCACGCCGAGAGCCGACCCCGTCCCCCGGCCGCCGGCGGGGAAGCCCGGTCGCGGTGGCGGTGGTGGCCCTGGCAGCCGCCGGCTGCGGGTCCAGCCGCTTCGGGCTGCCCCGTCCCGCCTCCTCCCAGGCGGGCCACATCCTGGCCCTGTGGCGGGTGCTGTTCCTCACCGCGGTGGCCATCGGCGGCCTGGTCATCGCCCTCATCCTGTGGTCGGTCGTGCGCTACCGCCGCCCCCCCGACGGTGGGCCGCCGGTCCAGACCCGGGGCAACGTGCCCCTGGAGGCCTTCTACACGGCCGTGCCCCTCGCCATCGTGGTCGCCCTGTTCGCCCTCACCGTGCGCACCCAGCACCAGGTGACCCGGCTGAGCGTGCGGCCCGACCTCAGGGTGGACGTCACCGGCTTCCAGTGGGGCTGGCGATTCCACTACCCCGATGCCGGGGTCACGGTGACCGGCGACGCCAACCGCAACCCCGTGCTCGTCCTGCCCGAGGGGCGCACGGTGGAGCTCGCCCTGTCCACCGCCGACGTGATCCACTCCTTCTTCGTGCCCTCCTTCCTCGAGAAGCGCGACATGGTGCCCGGCGTCGACAACCGCATCGACGTCGAGACCACCCGGCTGGGGCGGTTCCCTGGCTTGTGCGCCGAGTTCTGCGGCCTCGACCACGCCCGGATGGGCTTCACGGTGGAGGTGGTGAGCCCCCAGGACTTCCAGGCCTGGCTCTCGACCGCCGCCTCCCAGCAGACCGACCAGCCCGGCGCCCCGGGGGCCTCGGCACCGGGCGAGGGTGGGTCGGCCGGCCGCCAGGCCTCGGTGGCGGTGGGATGACCGTCCTCGACGAGCGCACCGACGAGGCTCGCCCTCCCGAGCCCCGGCGCCATGCCGAAGGCCTGGTGGGGTGGCTCTCCACCACCGACCACAAGCGCATCGGCGTCCTCTACATGGTCACCGCCTTCGCCTTCTTCCTGGTGGGCGGCCTCATGGCCCTCCTGATGCGCACGGAGCTGGCCCAGCCCGGCCTCCAGTTCATGTCCGAGGCCACCTACAACCAGCTCTTCACCATGCATGGCAGCGTCATGATGTTCCTGTTCGCGGTGCCGATGGCCTTCGGCCTGGCCAACTACCTGGTGCCGCTCCAGCTGGGCGCCCCCGACATGGCCTTCCCCCGGCTCAACGCCCTCTCCTACTGGCTCTACCTCGGCGGCGGGCTAACCATGCTGTCCGGCTTCCTGACCAGCAAGGGGGCGGCGGCCTTCGGGTGGACCGCCTACGCCCCCCTGTCCGACGCCGTGCACTCCCCCGGCGCGGGCGCCGACCTGTGGATCGTGGCCTTGGCCGTGACCGGCGTGGCCAGCGTGCTCACCGCCGTCAACCTCATCACCACCGTCATCACCCTGCGGGCGCCGGGCATGACCATGTTCCGCATGCCCATCTTCACCTGGAACATCCTCGCCGTCAGCCTGCTCGTGCTGCTGGCCTTCCCGGTGCTCACCGCCGCCCTGGCCATGCTCTACGCCGATCGCCACCTGGGCGCCCACTTCTACGAGGTGGGGTCGGGCGGCGTGCCGATCCTGTGGCAGCACCTGTTCTGGTTCTTCGGCCACCCCGAGGTCTACATCGTCGCCCTACCCTATTTCGGGATCATCAGCGAGATCATCCCGGTGTTCAGCCGCAAACCCCTGTTCGGTTACAAGGGCATGGTCTTCGCCACCATCACGATCACCGGATTGTCCGTCGTGGTCTGGGCACACCACATGTTCGCCACCGGAGCGGTGCTACTGCCGTTCTTCAGCGTGATGTCCTTCCTGATCGCCGTTCCGACCGGCATTAAGTTCTTCAACTGGATCGG
>JBHELO010000143.1:0-8686 GCA_046263055.1 Acidimicrobiales bacterium
GGACGGGCCACCAGTTCGGAGGGCGGCCCCGGCGGCTACTCCGCTTCGAACAGGTCCTCGCCCCGGCGGAGGCGGGCGGCGATGCGCACCACGTGGGGCAGCTCCCGGCGGGTCGGCGTGTGGGCGGCGAGGAAGCGGGCGGTGCCGGCCAGGAGCAAAGCGCCTTCCTCGGAGCCCTCGGGCCACGCCGAGTACTGGGCCACGGCCGCCTCCACCGTCTGGTACCAGTGGAAGGCGGCGTCCTCGCCCAGCAGGCAGGCACACAGGGCGGCCACCAGCCGGCGGGGGTCGCCGCCACTGCGCAGCCAGCCGTACGCCACGGCCCCCGCCCGGTCGACGCCCCCCTGGCCGTCCCAGCACGCCTGCAGGTCGGCCAGGTCGGCGAGCGTGCCGCCGCCCCCGGGCGCCGGGAGACGGGCGGCGGGCACGTTCAGGAACCGGTCCAGGTACACCTTGAGGGCGCCGTGGACCACGCCCCGCACCGCCAGGGGCGACGGGTGGCGGCGCAGGCACTGGTGCAGGGCGTTGGCGGCGGTGAAGCCGTGGTGGACGGTGTCCCAGTCACCGAAGTCGTTCTGGGTGTGGAAGCGGGTCACCCGCAGCCCGGCGGCCAGAGCCAGGGCCCGGCCCAGCTGTTCGGGGGTGGCACCGGCCGAGGCCGCGTCCACCAGGGCGTCGGTGACCGCGAACGGGTCGTCGGCCAGCAGCCGCCAGCCCAGCTCGCTCACCGCAGCGGGGTCGTCGATCCCGGCGGCACCAACGCCGGCCGCCACCCGGTCGCCCCCGAGGGCGGCCAGGAGGCGCTCCTCGGTGCGGCGCACCAACGCCGCCAGGTCGTGGGGGTGGCGCCAGCGGCCGCCCTCCTCGGCCCGCGAGGCGCCGGCCGTCTGGTCGACCAGCGTGGGCAGCACGTCGGCGGCCAGCTCCCAGCCGAGCAGCCCCAGCGCTTCGAACGCCTTGTTGGTGAAGTCCAGGGTGTGGCCGCCGTCGAGGAAGAGGTGGTCGGTGGCCGCCGCCAGCATCATGTCGGCCACCTCGTCGGGCGGGTGGCCGGACGACACCGCGGTCACCAGCGCCCGCTCGGCGGCCGGCCCCGACCGGGTCTCCACGAACCGCCGGTACCACGACGCCAGGCGCCCCGGCGGCAGGGCGGCATCGTCGCCCAGCGGCGCCAAGGGGAAGGCGGGCGGGTGGTTACGGGTGTCGCGGGAGACGAAGGCCAGGCCGTGGACGAGGGCCAGAGCCCGGTCGTCGGCGTCGAGCCAGGGAAGGAGGTTGGCCATCGCCACCAGCACGGTGAGCCCCGAGCCCCAGCCTTCGCGCCGGTTGGCGGTGCCGAACACCACGCCCTCCCGGACGATCGCCAGCGGGTCCACCCCCGCCTCCACCAACCCCAGCACCGACTTGGCCGTCACCAGCGTGAGCCCCTGCTCCAGGCCCTCCCGCAGGCGGCGGCGCAGCACGTCCACCTGGCCGTCGGCCGGCTCCACCACCAGGAAGACGTCGCCTCCCTCCACCTCCACGGGGAAGGCCCGGCCGTCGTCGGCAAAGGGGTCGAGGGTGGCGCCGGTGGCCAGGTCGAAGCGGGCGTGGTGCCAGTGGCAGGTGACGAGGCCCTCCTCCACCGTGCCCCGGTGCAGCGGAAAGCCCATGTGCGGGCAGCGGTCGTCCAGGGCCCACGGGCGGTCGCCGTCCCAGAAGACGCACACGCCGTGGCCGCCCGCCTTGGCCAGCAGGTGGCCCCGCTCCTTGAGGTCGTCGACCGTGCCCACTCGGATGCGCATCCCCCGATGATGCCCCGCCTGGGCGACGATGGTCCCGTGCACGACGCGGTGGTGGTGGGATCGGGGCCCAACGGGCTGTCGGCGGCGATCGGCCTGGCCCGGGCCGGGCTGTCGGTGGTGGTCCTCGAGGCCGAGGACTCGATCGGTGGCGGCACCCGCTCGGCGGAGCTGACCCTGCCCGGCTTCCTGCACGACGTGTGCTCGGCCGTCCACCCGCTGGGGGTGGCGTCGCCGTTCTTCGCCGGCCTCCCCCTGGGCGACTTCGGCCTGGCCTGGACCCACCCCGAGGTGGCGCTGGCCCACCCCCTGGACGGCGGGCGGGCGGCGGTCCTGCACCGCTCGCTGGACGCCACCGTGCGGGCCCTCGGGCCGGCGGGCGACGGCCGGGCGTGGCAGCGCCTGCTCGGGCCCCTGGTCGGGAACTGGGACGCCACCTGCCGGACCCTGCTGGGGCCCATCCTCCGGCTGCCGCCCCACCCGGTGGTCCTGGCCCGGTTCGGGGTGCGGGCGGCGTGGCCGGCGTCCACCCTGGCTCGGCGGCTGTTCACCGGCGACGAGGCCCGGGCCCTGTTCGGAGGCATTGCCGCCCACTCCATCTTGGACCTGCGCCTCCCCCTCACATCGTCGTTCGGCCTGGCCCTGGGCACCGCCGCCCACGCCGTGGGTTGGCCGGTGGCGCGAGGCGGCTCCCAGCGCATCGCCGACGCCCTGATGGGCTACCTGCGGTCGCTGGGGGGCGAGATCGTCACCGGGCACCGGGTGGTGTCGGCGGCCGACCTGCCGCCCCACCGGGGAGTGCTGTTCGACCTCTCCCCCCGCCAGGTGGTCGACATCCTGGGCCACCGGCTGGCCCCCCGCCACCGGTGGCGGCTGGCCCGGTTCCGCCCCGGGCCCGGGTCGTTCAAGGTGGACTACGCCCTGGCCGGTCCGGTGCCGTGGACGGCCGAGGCCTGCCGCCGGGCGGGCACCGTCCACCTGGGCGGCACGATCGAGGAGGTGGTGGCGGCCGAGGCCGAGGTGGCCCGGGGGCGCCATCCGGCCCGACCGTTCGTGCTCTGCGCCCAACCGACGATCTTCGACCCGTCCCGGGCCCCCGCCGGGCGGCAGACCCTGTGGGCCTACTGCCACGTCCCCCGGGGGTCGACGGTGGACATGACGGCGGCCATCGAGGCCCAGATCGAGCGATTCGCACCCGGCTTCCGCGACCTCGTCCTCGCCCGCCACACCCGGGGCCCCGCCGGGCTGGAGCGCCACAACGCCAACCTCGTGGGAGGCGACATCGCCGGCGGCTCGTCGGGCGGACTGCAGTTGGTGGCCCGGCCGGTGGTGGCCGCCGACCCCTGGCGGCTCCCGGTCAGCGGTCCGCCGGCCTGGCTGTGCTCGGCGTCCACTCCTCCGGGCGCCGGCGTCCACGGCATGTGCGGCTGGTGGGCGGCCGAGTCCGCCCTCCGGGTCCTGCGCTGAGGCCCTCCGGCGGGCGCCCGCCCGCACTCATGGCACGGGCGACCGGACGTGAGATGAAGAAGGAAGCGGCCACGCTGCCCAGGCCCAGTCGGGGGCGGGGCGAGGGGTGGAGCGGTCAGCACGGGGCCCCTCGGGCCGCCAGCCGGTCAGGCGACCGGCGGGGAGGCGACCGGTCAGGCGACCGGCGGGGAGGCGACCGGCGGGGAGGCGTCGCCCTCGGGGATCTCGTCGTCCTCCCAGATGACGCCGCAGTCCACCGTGCAGCGCTGCTGGCCGTGGCGGCCGGTCAGGCGGCGGGCCAGGTCGGCGCCGATCCCCGACAGGTTGTGCACCACACCCCGGGCAACCGAGTAGCGGACGGTGCCGTCGGGCCGGCGCTTGAGCGGCGAGATGCGGTCGACGTGGGCGGTGAGGCGGTTGCCGTCGATGACCAGGTGGAGGCTGTCGGTGGCCGACACCTCCCGGAACGAGGCCTTGCCCCGGTGGTAGATGGTGCCGAGGCCGGTGTCGCGGTGAAACCGGTCGTCGGCATCGAGTGCGCTGATGAGCGCGGCGGCGGTCTCATCGGTGGAACGACATGCCATGGGCAGCTCCTCGGGTGGATCGTGAAAACTTTCACAAGACCCACCATACCCGCCGCGGCCCGGCCTCGCCGCCCTTTTCGCACCTGTTCACCGCCAGTTCACCTGGCGTCAGGCCCTGCCCGCTCAGGCGTTGGCCGCCGGCGGCGCCCCCCGCCGGGCGGGATTTTGCAACTCTGGCGCTACCGGCAGGTTACAGGCCGGCGCACTGACCGGAGGTCCCACCGGCGGCGGTGTTGACCGCGCTCGGATTGGTGGGCGCCGGGGCATTCCCGCTGCACTCCAGCGACCCGGTCAGGAACGAGTTGGCCGAGACCACCACCGGCCCGCCGGTGTTGGTGTCGATCATCGCGCCCCGGGACACAGTGTTCCCGGCGAAGGTCACCCCGGCCGTGTCGGCGGTGATGCTCAACCCGCCGGAGATCGTGTCCGCCGGGCATCCTCCGGAGGGGTTGCCGACGAGCACCGGGCCGGTGGCCCCCGTGACCACGATGGACTGATCGGGGGCCCCGGGCGGCGCCGCCACCTGCGTGCCGCAGATCTGCGTGAACGCCGCTCCCGAGCTGTTGATGCCGCCGCTGATCTCAGAAGAGGTGACCACCAGCGCGCCACCGGGGTTCACGGTGACGCCCCGGCTGACCCGGGCGTTGGTGATGCAGACCGTCTCGCCCGGGGCGGCCACCACCGGGCCGACCACGTCGCCCGTCACCGTGCGGGTGCAGGTGGACGCGGCGCGGACGGAGACGAAGTCCACGTAGCCACCCAGGCCGTCCGAGGGCCCGAGGTCGAAGAACTGGATGCGGCTCGTCGTGGACGTGGCCACGAACGCCAGCGAGAAGGGCTGCCAGTCGGTCGTGGCGCCGCCTGCCACCGGCCCCACCACCGCCGACTGCGATCCCGCGGTCACCGAGAAGTGGTTTTCGGCGGCCGCCGTACCCGGCCGGGGCGAGTACACGAACTGGAGGACGTAGGTGGTGCCCACGGTGGTGGGGACGTCCTGGAAGATGCCGGTGGACCCGTTGGAGTCCAGCTCCACGAACTGGTCCTGGGGCGGCTTCGGGGTCCCGGCGACGTGGTTCTGCAGCTCGATCCCGGTGCCGATGCTGCCGGGAGCGAGCGTCCACCCGGGAACCGAGTTGGTGATGGCGAAGGTCGCCGGAGCGATGTGCGGCTGCTCGAAGCTCCCGTTGACGATGAGGTCGGGCCCGAGAGCCCGGGCTACGCCCGTGGTCAGCCCGAGCGTGCCTGCCAAGATCGCGCCGGCGCCCAGCAACCCAAGCATCCTGCGTCCAATTCCCATTCCCCCGCCCCCTTGGCGTGCGTGCCGGCCGACCCCGGCCACGAGGAGGGGAGTCTCCGGCCCAGCAACAACCATGTCAAGCCACCTCCGGGGGCGAGAGGGCGTCATCCGACCCCTTGATCGGACCCCTTGATCGGACCCCATGATCCGACCCCTTGATCGAACCCCCCTGATCCGACCCCATGATCGGACCCCTTGATCGGGCCCCCTGGTCTGACCGCGGACGGGCTCGGCCGATCCGAGCTCGCCGTTTGCCGGCCGTGCGGGGGGCGGACCGGGCCCACGTCTGCTCGACGGGGACGGCCGGCTGGGACGACGATGGCAAGACGCAGGGGCAATGGCGAGTCGCGATTATCATCGCTTCTGCCGTTACTGACCGCGCTGTCATTCGTATTTGCCAGGTAGGATGCCCATCATGCCCTCCTTCACGGTCGGCCAGGCGGCCGAGCTCCTCGGGGTCAGCGCCGACACCGTCCGCCGGTGGGTCGACAGCGGCCAGCTCCCGGCGGCACGAAGCTCGGCGGGGCGGCGACGGGTGGACGGCGCCGACCTTGCCCGGTTCTCGGTGGAACGGGCCGGCGACCCATCGGCCGTGCCGGTGGCCGAGTCGGCCCGCAACCACTTCCCGGGGCTGGTGACCAAGGTGACCAAGGACACTGTGATGGCCCAGGTGGAGATACAGGCCGGACCGTTCCGGGTGGTGTCGCTCATGAGCCGGGAGGCGGCCGACGAGCTGCGCCTCGGCCCCGGCGTGCTGGCGGTGGCGTCGGTGAAGTCCACCAACGTCGTCGTCGAGGTGCCACCAGCGTGAGCCGGCACCGGCCCGGTCACGTCCGGCCGTCGTTTGCGGCGCAGGCTGCGGGGCTCGCCCGGGCCGAGGACCGGAGTGGTGACGTCCGACCGTCGTTCGCCGCCCTGGCTGCGGTCGTCGCCGTGGCCCTGGCCGGGGTGGCCTGTGCGTCGACGGCCAGGTCGCCCTCCACCCGCGCCGCCTCCCCCTCGGCCACGGCTCCTGGGATGGCGGCCGCCGGGCCCCTCGCCGGCGCCCTCACGGTGTTCGCAGCGGCGTCGCTGACGGAGGCGTTCACCACGGCCGAGGCCGCCCTGGCCCGGTCCCATCCCGGTCTCGACGTCCGCTTCGCCTTCGCCGGGTCCAACGCCCTGGCCACCCAGATCCGCCAGGGGGCGCCGGCCGACGTGTTCGCAGCGGCCGACACCGCCAGCATGCAGGCACTGGTGGATGCCCACCTGGTGGACAGGCCCGCCACCTTCGTGCGCAACCAGCTGGAGATCGCCGTCAGCCCCGGCAACCCCAAGCGGATCGCCGGCCTGGCCGACCTGGCCCGGCCGGGCGTCACCGTGGTGCTGGGGGCGGCCGGGGTGCCGGCCGGGGACTACGCCCGCCAGGCGCTGGCGGCGGCGGGGGTCGCCGGCGTCCCTCGGTCGTTCGAGGCCGACGTGAAGTCGGCGCTGGCCAAGGTGACGTCAGGCGAGGCCGACGCCGCCATCGTGTACGCCACCGACGTGGCGGCCGCCGGGTCGACGGTGGCCGGCGTGGGCGTCCCCGACGCCGACCAGCCGGCCATCGCCTACCCGATCGCCGTGGTCACGGGAACGAGGAACGGGGCGGCGGCCCAGGCCTTCGTGGATTCGGCGGTGTCGGGCGACGTGCAGAAGGCGCTGGACGCTGCCGGGTTCATCCCGCCCCCGTAAGGCACGGCGCCCGTCCCGGCCCGGGTCGGCGCTCACGGCCGTCGCCCCCGCGGTGCTGGCGGCGGGGGCCGGGGGGCTCGTCCTGGTGCCGCTGGCCGGGCTCGTCCAGCGGGCCCCATGGTCGTCGCTCGGGACGCAGGTGCGCGGCCACGAGGCGGTGGCCGCACTGCGCCTGTCCATGGAGACGTCGGTCGGGGCCCTCGCCCTGTCGGCCATCCTCGGGGTGCCGTTGGCCTGGGTCCTGGCCCGCCGCCGCTTCCCGGGCCGGGCCCTGCTGCGGGCCCTGGTGACCGTGCCCATGGTGCTGCCCCCCGTGGTCGGAGGGATCGCCCTGCTGTACGCCTTCGGTCGCCAGGGCCTGGTCGGCCGGGCCTTGTTCGACGTCACCGGCTGGCGGTTCGTGTTCAACACCAGTGGGGCGATCGTGGCCGAGGCGTTCGTGGCCATGCCGTTCCTGGTGGTGACGGCCGAGGCCGCCTTCGGGTCCCTGGACCGGCGGGCCGAGGAGGCGGCCGCCACCCTCGGGGCCCGGCCCGGCTACCGCTTCCGGCGGGTCACCCTACCGGCGGTGGCGCCCGCCCTGGCCGCCGGCGCGGCGTTGACCTGGGCCCGGGCGCTGGGCGAGTTCGGCGCCACCATCACCTTCGCCGGCAACCTCCCGGGTCGGACGCAGACGACGCCACTGCTCGTGTACCTGGACATCGAGTCCGGTCGCGACGGCACCGCGTTGGCCCTGTCCATCGTGCTCCTGGCCGTGTCGCTGGCGGTGCTGGTCGGCCTGAGGGGCCGCTGGTTGGGGCGAGGGTGATCCTCGCCGCCACCGTCGAGCTGACCCTCGGCCCCCTTCACCTGGGCGTCGACCTGGCCGTGGGCGACGCCGAGGTGGTGGCCCTCGTCGGGCCCAACGGCGCCGGCAAGACCACGCTCCTGCGGGCCCTGGCGGGGCTGGTGCCTGTGGAGCGGGGCCGGGTGGCCGTCGACGGGACGGTGCTGGAGGACCCGGCCGCCGGCCTCCGCACCCCGCCCGAGGCGCGCGGCATGGGCGTCGTGTTCCAGCAGCAGTGCCTGTTCCCCCACCTCGACGTGGTGGAGAACGTGGCGTTCGGGCTGCGAGCCACCGGGACGCCGAAGGCGGCGGCCCGGGCGATGGCTCGGGCGTGGCTGGAGCGGGTGGGCGTGGCCGACGTGGCCGGGCACCGGCCCGCCCAGCTGTCGGGCGGCCAGGCGCAGCGGGTGGCCCTGGCCCGGGCCCTGGCCGTGCGGCCGGCCGTCCTGCTGCTGGACGAGCCCCTGGCTGCGGTGGACGCCTCGGCCCGTGACGACCTGCGCCAGCTGGTACGGGCCGAGCTGCGCCGCTCCCCCGGAGCGCGCCTGGTCGTGACCCACGACCCCGTGGAGGCGGCCGCCGTGGCCGACCGGCTGGTCGTCCTGGAAGCGGGCCGCATCACCCAGGACGGGCGCCTGTCCGACGTCACCGCTCGGCCGCGGTCGCCGTGGGTGGCCACCATGGTCGGCCTCAACCTGCTCCAGGGAACGGCGAGCGGGGGCACGGTGACGCTGGCCAACGGGACGGTGGTCTCGGCCGCGACCGGGGCCGACGGGCCCACGTTCGCGGCCATTCGCCCGAACGCGGTGTCGCTCCACCGGGAACAGCCCCACGGCAGCGCCCGCAACGTGTGGCCCGGGCAGGCCGCCGGCCTGCACATGGCCGGCGACCGCGCCCGCCTGCGCATCGACGGCCCCGTCCCCCTGGTCGCCGAGGTCACCGCGGCCGCCGTTGCCGACCTGCACCTGGCCGACGGCGGCCGGATCTGGGCCTCGGTGAAGGCAACCGAGATCGACAC
>JBHELO010000144.1:0-12703 GCA_046263055.1 Acidimicrobiales bacterium
GACTGCGCTGGCGCGCCTGGTGGCCCGCCGCTTCACCGCCCGCTGAGGCCGTCAGGCGGCGGGCGGCGGCACGTATCTCGCCGTCACGATGCGCCCGTGCGCCCCCTCCAACTCCCAGACCGAGCCCTTGGCCCAGCGCCACTCGGGGCCGACGTCCGCGCCGTCCTGCGTGGCGAGGGCGTCGAGCACCGCTGGGATGACGTCCCCGTGCGTGCACAGCACCGCGCCGTCGGGTGCCAGCCGGCGGACCAGCTCGAGGGTGGCCTCCAGGTCCGCCCCCTCGGCCAGGGCCGGCGACTCCTCCACCCGGACGCCGACCTTGGCGGCCAGTGGCTCCACCGTCTGGACGCAGCGGAGGTAGGGGCTCGAGACGACGGCGGCCAACCGCTGGTCGGCGAGCAGGGTGACCAGCGCCCGGGCCTGGTCCTGTCCGCCGTCGGTCAGGGGACGCTCCCGGTCGGGGCCGCTCCAGTCCCGCCGGCTCCCCGCCTTCCCGTGGCGGACCAGGTAGACGGCCATCCGGGCGATGCTACGGGCCCGGGCCGTGGCCGGCCGAGAACGCCGGACCGGCCCCCGACCACGGTGGCGGGTCGGGGCCGGCGGTGCCGGGGAAGCCGCCGTCGTAGGGCTGGCCCAACGGGCCGGGCGGGAAGTTGGCCTCGGACACGGCCAGTTGGTGTTCTGGCCGCGAGGGTCGGGGCGCCCCTGCCCCCGGTCAGATCCACTCCTTACGGCGGTAGTACCAGAGCTGGCCGATGGTCGTGAGCACGATGAGGACCCACGAGAAGCCGTAACCCTGGGCCCAGTGGAGCTCGGGGATGTGGGAGAAGTTCTGGCCGTACAGGCCCACGATGAAGGTGGGCACCAGCAGTAGGGAAGCCACCACCGTGAGGCGCTTCATGACCTCGTTCTGGTCGTTGGCCACCTTGGACTGGTGGTAGTCGCGCACGCCGGCGATCAGGTCGCGGGCGGCATCCAGGCCTTCGGTGGCCCGCAGCAGCTTGTCGTAGGCGTCACCGAAGTGCAGCTCCACGTCGTGGGGGAACAGGTCACCGCTGTCCACCTCGATGCGGTCGTCCACCACCCGGCGCAGGGCGTCGCGGGTGGGCGCCATCGTGCGGCGGATCTGGAGGAGGTCGTGGCGGAGATCGGAGAGCCGGAGGCGGACCTGGTTGTTGGGCCAGTCCTCCACGTGGTCCTCCAGCTCGTCGATCTCGTCGTTCAGGTCGTCCACCAGGTCCAGGAAGCCCTCGGCCACCTGCTCGACGATGTGGTAGGCGATCATGCCCGCCGGCACCCCCGACCGGTACACGCCCTCCACCGTCGCCAGGTCGAGCGGCGTGCCTCCCGGCGGCGTCTTGCGGACGGTCAGCACCACCTCCGGGGTGAGCACCAGGTCCACCTCCCGGTAGTAGACCCGGTCCTCGGCGGTGATGACCACGGGCACGAGGAGCACGCCGAGCACGTAGCCACCGTGGCTCTCCAGCTTGGGCCGGGGTTCGTCGCCGTGGACGGTGGGTTCCACCAGGTCGTCCACCGCCTGGGGGTGGAGCCGACCCGCCCACGCCTGGCGCAGCGCGCCCTCGTCGGGATCGAGGAGGTCGATCCATTCGGCAACCGCGGTGGACATGGCCACGACGCTAGATCCGGCCGGCCGTCCGGCGGCCCCGGCGGCGCCAGGGTCGCCCGAGCGTCAGGGTCGCCCGAGCGTCAGGGTCGCAGCTCCACCCGCCCGCCCAGCGCCTCCCAGACGGCTTCGGTGTGGGTGAAGGTGCCGTCGGGCAGCGTGGCCAGCTGGTCGACGAGCGAGGGGGGAGCGTGGGCGTCGCGTGCTGCCGCCACCAGGGCGTCGCGATCGGCGGGCCACCCGGACGGGCGCAGGTAGGACGCCAGCCGGCTGCGGGCCTCCACCTCGTCGTGGCCGAGCACGTCGTCGTCGGCTAGGCCCCGGTCACCGGTCAGCAGGGCGTCGGGCATGGGCTCGTCGTCGCCCGGCCCCTCCTGCTGGCGGCCCTCCTCGGCCCGGGCTTCGAGGGGCGCCCCCTGGGTGAGGGAACGGGTGTCGTGGTCGAGGCTCTCGTCGAGCCGTGGTGCGTGCTTGTCGCTTCCTCGCAGCATGGCCCTGTCCTACCCGGGCCGGCCGCCGATGATGTGCGGCCGAGCGGCACGGGATGGGCCCCCTCGCGCCGGCTAGCGTCGGGGCGCCGCCGGGCTCGTTGGCGGGGCGACGGCCAGCTCGTGTCGTCCGGAGGGCCCGCCGGTGACGGATACTGAATCCAAGGACATGCCCGGACGACCACCGGGCGGGTGACCGAGAGGAGTCGTCGTGGCGTACAAGTTCGCCTGAAGGGACCAGGACCACGCCTGCCGTTGGCAGGGGAGCGGAGCCACCGAGGAGGAGCTGATGGCCAAGGTGGCGGATCACGTGAAGCGGAAGCACGGGGTGAAGGTGCCCACCGACACGATCGTGAACTTTGTTCGGTCGAAGGCCCGCCAGGGCTGACCCCTCGCCGGGGCCGGGCGTCGCACCCCGGGCCCGGCGGACCGATACAGGAGCCACCGCTGCGGCGGTGGCTCCTGTCGCGAGTGGTCCGCCGTGTGGCTCAGCCCTCGACGGGGGCGCAGGTACAGTTGTCGGTAGCCATGTTGCAGCCGTCACAGGCCACCCGACCCTCGTGGGCGTCGATGTGGACGCCCTTTCCGCAGAGGGCGCAGGTGCTCTGGTTGAGTAGCTCGTTGATCCTGGTCATGGTCTCCTCGTTCAAGCGCGGTCGTGCTGTGCCGCCAGTATCGCGGGCGCTCAGCCGCCGTTTCACCTTCGGCCCGCAGCGGCCCGGGCGGTAGCCTCGGCGGATCGAGCCCACCCGTCCCCACCCGTCCACCGTCGCCGGTGGCCGGCGGGCCCGGCCCGCCCGTACGGTGGCCGCCGTTGTCGTCGCCTCAGCGGCAGTGGTGGCAGGCGCCGCCTGTCGCGGCGGGGGCGGCAGCACCGGCGGGGCGGCGGGGACGCACCGGTCGGCCGGCGACCAGGCCAAGGTGGCGGCGGTCAACCTGAAGCTGGCCGATCTGCCGCCGGAGTGGGCGTCGTCCCCGCCCGCCGATCCGGTCGGCGAGGAGGGCGACACCAGCCGCTACGCCGAGTGCGTGGGCCGGCCCGATCCCAAGACGGTACGGACGGCCACCGCCGACTCGCCCCAGTTCCACGTGGAGGAGCGGATGCGGGCCGCGTCCACCGTCCAGGCCATGCCCACGGCCGCCGCCGCCAACGGCGACTTCACCGCCGGCCAGGGCGACAGGGGACTGCCCTGCACCCGCCAGCGGGTCCAGAACCTGCTCGACCGCCAGTCGAGCGCCGGCACCGCCCCGTCCAGCTTCACCATCGACCGCATGGCCGGGGCGAGCTACGGCGACCAGACGGTGGCCTACCGGGTGGTCTTCTCCTATCCGACGGTCCGTGGCGCGGCCGCCCACAAGGGCTACCTGGACCTGGTCAACGTGCGCAAGGGACGGCTCGAGCTGAGTTTCGCCTTCCTCAACGACTCCCAGCCGTTCCCGGCCGACCTCGAGCGCAACGCCGTCAGGACGGTGGTCGGGCGGGCCTGAACCCCGACCGCCGAACGGCGGCAGCGCGGTATCCTGGGGTTCGCAGCGGGACCAGGAGGGACGCCGCAGCAGTCGAGGGAAGACCAGATGCCCAGGACCATCATCCGCTGTCCGGAGTGCTACACCAGGGTGGTCGCCGCACCCGACGACGACACCAAGACCGCGCTGTGGCTGCACAGCCTGTCGGGCCGGTGCCGGGCCAAGCAGACGCCCAAGACCGAGCGACCCCGCCGCAAGGAGCGGCTGGAGGCCATGCTCGGCGAGGAGTGGGGCTAGGCCGGAGACTTCCAGATGGGTGCCCAGGCCGCCGCCCGGAGGGCTGAGAGAGGGCAGTAGCCTCTGGCACCCACCATGCGCGTGCTCCTCCGGTTCCTTGTCTGCGTCGCCCTGGCTGGGCTGGGCGTGGCCGCGGGCACGGTGCTGATGGTGAAGCAGGCGGGGCGGGTCTTCGGCGCCAGCGTCTCGGGCACGGGCGGTGACCCCCTGTCGCTCGAGCCCCTCGCCGCCCGCTCGGTGGTGTACGCCCGGGACGGCAGCGTGCTCACCACGCTGCACGAGGAGGAGAACCGGGTGCCCGTGCCCCTGGCCAAGGTGCCGCCCCAGGTGGTCCGGGCCGTGCTCGACGCCGAGGACGACCGCTTCTACGAGCACGGCGCCATCGACCTCCGGGGCCTCACCCGGGCCATGGTGGTCAACATCCAGTCGGGCGGGGTCACCGAGGGCGGCTCCACCATCACCCAGCAGCTCATCAAGATCTCGCTGCTGAACTCCCAGCAGAAGGCGGGCCGCAAGATCAAGGAGGCGGTGCTGGCCATCCGCCTCGAGTCCACGATGACCAAAGACCAGATCCTCGAGCGCTACGTCAACGCGATCTACCTGGGCAACCACGCCTACGGCCTGGAGGCGGCGGCGGAGACGTACTTCCAGAAGAGTGTCGACCAGCTGGACATGGGCCAGGGCATCCTGCTGGCCAGCCTGATCCGCGATCCCGTCGGGGGCGACCCGTGGACGGCGCCCAAGGCGGCCCGGGCCCGGCGGGACATCATCGTCGACCGCATGCGCGACCTCGGCCACCTGAGCTCCGCGGAGGCCGACGCCATCAAGGGCCAGCCCATGCCCACCCCGCCGCCGGCCGAGCCGGCCAAGGGCACCGACTACTTCGCCGAGGAGGTCAAGCAGCTCCTGCTGGCTGACCCCCGCCTGGGCGCCACACCGGCCGAGCGGTATGCATCGGTGTTCAAGGGCGGCCTCACGATCCGCACGACTCTGGACCCCGGGTTCCAGGCTCAGGCCGAGCAGTCGGTGGCCGACGTCCTCCCCGACTCGGGCGGCCAGTTCCACGCCGCCGTGGTCTCCGTGGACCCCACTTCGGGAGCGGTCCGGGCCCTGGTGGGGGGTTCCGACTTCTCCAGCGCCAAGTTCGATCTGGCCGTCCAGGGAGCCAGGTTCGCGGGGTCGGCGTTCAAGCCGTTCACCCTGATGGCCGCACTGGAGTCGGGCTTCTCCCCCGACGACACGATCAACGGCGCCGCCCCCTGCCCCATCCCGAACCCGGGTGCCGTCGACCCGGTCTGGACCCCTGGCAACGTGGAGGGCGAAGCGCCCGGGGTGCTGAGCATCACCGACGCCACCGTCAACTCGGTGAACTGCGCCTACGCCCGGCTGGTGAAGCTGGTCGGGCCACAGAACGTGGTGGACGTGGCCAAGCGCATGGGCATCACCTCCCACCTGGACCCGTTCCTGTCCATCACCTTGGGGACGTCGGGCGTGTCGCCCCTCGAGATGGCCGACGCCTACGCCACCCTGGCCGCCGACGGCGAGCACCACGCCCCCTACTTCATCGACTCGGTGGTGGACTCCAGGGGCAAGGTGATCTTCAAGACCACGCCCAAGGGCGACCGGGTCGTCACCACCCAGAACGCCAGGACGGAGACCAAGGTGCTCACCCAGGTCGTGCAGCGGGGCACGGGCACCGCCGCCGCCGTCTCCGACTGGACGGTGGCCGGCAAGACGGGGACCACCGACAACTACACCAACGCCTGGTTCGTGGGCTACACCCCGACCCTGGCCACCGCGGTGTGGATGGGTTCGCCCCAGGCCGACGTCCCCATGCGCAGCGTGGGTGGGATCACCGTCTACGGCGGAACCTACCCGGCCCGGATCTGGCACGAGTACATGACCGCCGCCCTCTCCACCATGACACCGGTGGACTTCCCAGCGCCCGACCCCACGCCGTACTCGTCCCAGTACCGCTCCATCGACGATGGGGGGTTCGCCCCCCAGGTCCAGTCCCGTCGGGTCGCCCCCACGCCCGCCAAGACGCCCGCCGCCGTGCCCGCCCCCAAGGCCACCACTCCGGCCACCCGGCCGGCCACCACGCCGGTCGTGACCGTGCCCGACGTGACCGTCCCCAATCTCCCCGACATCACCGTTCCGACCTCCCGCCGCCGGCCCCGGCTGCGCGACACGGTGCCCACCGGGTGACGGCGGGAGCACTGGTCTGAGCGTGTTCGACCGGCTCCTGGCCGTCCAGGAGCACGACACCGCCGTGGACCGCCTGCGCCACCGGCGCCGGACCCTGCCGGAGCTGGGGGAGCTGGCGGCGGTGGAGTCGTCGGTGGCGGCCACCGAAGCGGCCCTGGCCGAGGTCGGAGGTCGGCGGGACGAGGCGGCCCGTCGCCAGCGCCGCCACGAGGACGAGCTGGCCGCCACCGAGGCCCGCATCGCCGAGGTGGACCGCCGCCTGTACTCGGGCACCGTCACCATCCCTCGGGAGCTGCAGGCCATGCAGGCCGACCGGGAGGCCCTGCGTCGACGCCAGGGCGGGTTGGAGGACGAGGTGCTGGAGGCCATGGGGGAGCGGGAGCCGCTCGACGAGGAGGTGGCCGCCCTGTCGGCCGAGCGCGACCGCCTGGACGGCGAGGGTGCACGCCTGCGGGCGGCGGTGGCCGAGGCCCAGGCCGCCATCGACGCCGAGCTGGACCGGGAGACGGCCAGCCGGGCGGATGCCGTCGTGGCCATCCCCGCCGACCTGGCCTCGCTCTACGAGCGCCTGCGGGCCCGCCACGACGGCGTGGGCGCGGCCACCCTGGTCGGCAACCGTTGCACGGGCTGCCACCTCACCCTGCCGGCCACCGAGATCGACCGCATCAAGCACCTGGCGCCCGACGTCCTGGTCACCTGCGACCAGTGCGGGCGGATCCTCGTCCGGCCGTCGCCCGGGCGGTGATCCTGTGGCCGGCGGGGATGGCGCTCTTGGCCGTGTGGGTGGTGTTCAGGGACCCGGCCATCGACCACCGGGTGGTCGTGCTTGGTGCCCTGCTGCCCGACCTGGTGGACGCACCGTTGGGCGGGGCCCGGGTGCTGCACACGCTGGCCGCCAGCGCCGCCCTGCTGGCGGCGGTGATGCTGGGCACCCGGGGCCGGCGGGCGGCCCGTCGGCGGTGGATCTTCCTGCCAGTGGGCACCTTCCTCCACCTGGTGTTCGACGGCATATGGGCCCGCACGGCCACGTTCTGGTGGCCCGCCTTCGGGTGGTCCCTGGCCGGCCGCCTGCCCGCCCTCGACCACGGCCCGGCGGTGCTGGGAGTGGAGGAGGTGGTGGGGGCAGCGGCCCTGGCCTGGTGCTGGAAGCGATTCCGCCTGGGTGACCCGGCGGTGCGGGCCGCCTTCTGGCGCACCGGACGGCTCCCTCGTGACGTAGCCGCCTAGGCCGTGCTGATCCTGGCCCGCCACGGCGAGACCGACGCCAACGCCGCCCGCCTACTCCAGGGCCGGATGGACCTTCCCCTCAACGACCGGGGGCGGCGCCAGGCGGCGGCCATGGCCGCCGCCGGCGTGGCCCGGGGTGCGGCGGCGGTGGTCTGCAGCCCGCTGCGCCGGGCCCGGGAGACGGCCGCCGCGCTGGCCGGTGGCGATCCCGGGCTGGAGGTGGTGGTGGACGACCGGTGGATCGAGGTGGACTACGGCGAGCTCGACGGGCGGCCGGTGGCCGAGGCGTGGGCGCCCCTGTGGGAGCGCTGGCGCGCCGACCCCGACGCCGTCCCCCCCGGCGGCGAGTCCCTGGCCGCCGTCGGGCGGCGCGTCCGCCCCGCCCTGGAGGAGCTGGCGGCGAGAGCGGCCACCGAGGACGTGGTGGTGGTGAGCCACGTGTCGCCCATCAAGGCGGCCGTCACCTGGGCCCTGGGGGTGGCCGACCCCGTGGCCTGGCAGCTCTTCTTGGACGTGGCGTCGGTGACCCGCCTGGGCGTCGGCGACCGCGGCCCCGTCCTGCGCTCCTTCAACGACACCTGCCACCTGACCGCCACGTAGGGCCGGCCGCTGAGCGGCGGGTCAGGGGCCCGGGCGGTCAGCCGTTGCGGGCTTGGACGAGGTGGTACAGGAGGATGAGCTGGGCCTGGGCCAGGGGCTCGCTGCGGACCCCGTTGTCGATGGTGCCGAGGGACTCGGGGACCTCCTCGTCCACCCCCAGCTCCTTCCAGATCTCCTCCTCCACCTCCCGGGTGACCTCCCGGTCGGCGTAGGAGTGGATGTGGAGCGAGTCCACCGGCTTGCCGTCCTCGTCTCGCGACAACTTGAGGTGCATGGCCTCGCGATGGTCGTCGGTGAGGATCTTGGACAGCTCGGGGTGGGAGATGGTGGGGCGCAGGAGGATGGTGGCGCTCAGGGGCTCGTCCTTGTCCTCCCGGCCCTCGATGGGCTCGAAGCGGACGACGATGTCGGCGTTGCTCCGCTGGGGGCGGATGAACTGCGCCGACTCCGGCTCTCGCCGCTCCATCTCGGCCCGGACCTGCTCCTCCTCGTAGCCCCGCTTGCCGGTGTCCCGGTTGAGCTTCCACTGGAAGCGGATCTCCTCGGGGGGGTCGAGGTAAACGGTGGCGTCGAAGCAGGCGCGGGACAGCTTGGAGTGCAGCGGCAGCAGGCCTTCGATGATGACGTACTCACGCGGCTCGATGTACTGGGGACGACCCAGGGTGCCGTCCTCGTGGTTGTACACGGGCTTGAGGATGGGGTGGCCCATGGCCAGCAGTTGGAGGTGTTGCTCCATGATGTCGATGTAGTTGCAGTCGGGGTGCAGCGGGGTGAAGGGCTTCTCCTTGCGCTCCACCCGGTCGAACTTGTGGTAGTCGTCGACGCAGATGGCGGTGATGCGCTCGGGTCCAAGGGCCTCGACCAGGCCTTTGGTGATCGTGGTCTTGCCCGCCGCGCTGTCCCCGGCGATGGCCAGCATGATCGGGCGGTTGGCGCCGCTGCCGTTGTTGGCCGAGCGCCAGGCTCGCTGGATGGCGATGGGCTTGTCGGGCGACGAGGCCACCTCGGGTCCTTGCGGGTCGATAGCGCCTGAGGGGGCCGATCCCCGGGGGGGGATGGCCGCCGCGAAGCTCGGGAGATGCCGGCCCACCATCATGGCGCCTCGCTCCTTTCCGGGAAGAGCCCGCCGGCGACGATGGTCACGGGAGGGACGCCTCCGCCTTGGCCCGCAGGGTGGCCACCGCGTCGGCCAGGCCGCCCTCGTGCTTGTACAGAGCGCTTCCCGCCACCAGCACCCGGGCGCCGGCCGCCACCGCGCCGCCCACCGTCTTCGGGGAGATGCCGCCGTCCACCTCGAGCTCGATGTCGTACCCGGACGCCTCGATGAGGGCGGCTGCTTCGGCGATCTTGGGCTCCATGGTGGAGATGTAGGCCTGGCCGCCGAAGCCGGGGTTCACGGTCATCACCAGGATCAGGTCGGTGAGGTCGAGCACGTGGCGCACCGAGTCGAGAGGGGTGGCCGGGTTGAGGGCCACGCCCGACTTGGCGCCTGCGGCCCGCACCGCGGCCAGGCTCTTGTGGAGGTGGGTGCACGTCTCGGCGTGGAGGATGACCAGCTCGCAGCCCGCCTCCACGTACTTGGGCATGAGCTCGTCGGGGTTCACCACCATCAGGTGGGCCTCGAAGGGCACCGCCGCGTGGGGCCGGCAGGCGGCGATGACGTCGGGCCCGAAGGTGAGGTTGGGGACGAACACGCCGTCCATGACGTCGAACTGGATGCGGTCCACGCCGGCGTCGGCCAGGGCCGCCACCTCCTCGCCCAGGCGGGCGAAGTCGGCGGGCAGCACCGACGGGACGATGGACACCGCCGGCGGGCCGGGAGTGGCGGCCGGAGCCGGTTGGGTGGTCGCGTTCTCGGTGGTCGGGAAGGCGGTCATGGCGGCGTCCTCGCGGTGGGGGCAGCGACCCTGCCCGTGGCCATCCGGGGCAGACGAGCTGCCAGGCTCGAAGTCGGTCAAGCTACTTCCTACCCACCGCGCCTGCCTCCCCCCTGCGGAGGGTTGGGTGGGGGAGCCCCTGGCGTCGCCTACCGTGGCGTAGTGGCCGCCACCGACCCCCAGCCGCCGGCGTCGGCGGCGTCCCCGGTCCGCCTCCTCCTGGTGGACGACCACCAGGTGGTGCTGGAGGGCCTCACCTCCATGCTGGCCTCCCAGCGGGCCCGGGTGGAGATCGTGGGCGCCACCACCGATCCGGCCGAGGCGCTGGACCTGGCCCGGTCCCTCGGTCCCGACGTGGTGCTGCTCGACGTGCGCCTGCGGGGGGCGAGCGGCCTCGACCTGTGCCAGCAGCTGGTGGCCGGCCGGCCCGGTCTGCGGGTGGTCTTCTTCACCGTCTACGACGACGGGCAGTACCTGTTCCAGGCCCTGCGGGTGGGCGCCGCCGGGTTTCTGCTCAAGACCACCACCGGGCCGGAGCTGGCGTCCTCGTTGGAGCGGGTGATGGCCGGTGAGGTGGCCATCGACCCCGCCCTGGCCGGCCGGGTGGCCATGACCGCCGCCCATCTGCAAAGCGGGGAGTTCTGGCCCGGGGCTCGCCTGGGGCTCACCCAGCGGGAGAGCGAGGTGCTCGAGCTCATGGTGCGGGGCCTCTCCAACCGGGCCATCGCCTCGCGCCTGTACATCGGCGAGGAGACGGTGAAGTCCCACGCCCGCGGCGTGTACCGCAAGCTCGAGGTGGCCGACCGGGCCCAGGCAGTAGCCGCCGCCCTCCGGGAAGGGATATTCCACTGAGCGAGGACCGAAGCGCAGCGGAGGCCGCCAGCGCGGCGGAGGCCGGCGGCAGCCAACCCCGAGCGATGGGGGAGGAACGGTCGGCCGGGAGTGTCCCCGGCTTGGCTTCGGTGAGCCCCGAGGCCGCCAACCGGCTGCTGCGCCTGGTCATCGAGCTCACCTCGAGCGACCTGGATCTGGCCGAGGTGTTGCGCCGGGTGCCGGCCCTGGTCACCGAGGCCACCGGGTCGGACGTGTGCTTCTTCCACCTGGTGGACGAGGAGCGCCAGCGGGTGGTGCTGGCGGGCGCCACCCCGCCCTTCGACGAGGTGGTGGGCACCGTGGAGCTGGCCATCGGCGAGGGGGTGGCGGGGTGGGTGGCCCGCAACGCGGCGCCGGCCGTCATCCCCGACAAGTGGAACGACCAGCGCTACCGGTACATCCCGGCGCTGCGGGGCGAGGACTACTCGTCGCTCGTCTCGGTGCCGATGCTGGTGGAGGGCGGGGTGCTGGGCGTTCTCAACGTCCACTCCCGGGAGCCTCGCGACTATGGCGACGACGACCTGGCCCTGTTGACGGGCGTGGCCAACCTGGTGGCCCGATCGGTGGACAAGGCCCGCCTCCACCGCCGCCTGGCCGAGCGGGAGGAGATGCTGGAGCGGTTCGCAGCCCGCACCGTGGAGGCCCAGGAGCTGGAGCGGCGACGCCTGGCCGGGGAGATCCACGACGGGATCAGCCAGCGCCTGGTGAGCCTCTGGTACCACCTGCTGGCCGCCGAGGACGCGGCCGCCGCCATCACCACCGGGGGCGCTGCGCCGGGCGCCGCCGGGCCCGGTGACCCCGCCGGGGCCGCCGAGGACGCGGTCGCCGGGCCCGGTGACGCCGGCTCGGCCACCCTGGCCCGTGAGCTGAGCGTGGCCAAGGAGCTGACGACTGCCGCCCTGGCCGAGACCCGCTCGGCCATCGTCGCCCTGCGCCCGACGGTGCTGGACGACCTGGGCCTCGGCCCGGGCCTGGAGAGCCTGGCCCGCACCTTGTCCGACGCCACCGTGGAGCTTGACCTGAACGCCGGGCGCCTGCCCCCGCACGTGGAGATGGCGCTGTTCCGCATCGCCCAGGAGGCCCTCCAGAACGTGGTCAAGCACGCCGGTGCGTCACGGGTACGCCTGTCGCTGGCTCGGGTGCCCGACGGTGTGCGCCTCACCGTGGAGGACGACGGCAAGGGGTTCGACACCGACACCCTGGCCGATGCCGAAAGCCGCGGCGGCTACGGCATGGTGGGCATGAACGAGCGGGCCGAGCTCATCGGTGCCCGGATCAGCGTCGCTTCATGGCCGGGGCGGGGGACCAGCATCGAGATCCTGGTCCCGACGGCGTCGGCCTAGTCAGCCCGCCTTGGGGCCGTTCGGGCCTGTGACCACGGCGCTGGTGGCGAGGGTGAACGGGTCGCACACGTCGATGTCGATCGCGACCACCAGGGGATCGGTCTCGTCCGGTGGCGTTACGGCGGCCAGTGGGGACGTGGGGCAGGGCCCGGTGTCGTCGCCTGTCGGCACATGCGTCCAGCCGAGGGCGAAAGAGGCCGTGGCTCCCGGGGCCAGGTCGACGATGGCCGGGCCCGGGTCGACGAACATGTAGCTGGTGCCCCTCCGCAGGTCGGTCGGGACCGGGCGGCGAGCGGCGTCGAGGCGTTGCAGGCCCGGGTACCCGAGGATTCGGCACCGGGCGCTCGATCTGTTCTTGAGGACGACCACCAGCCCGACGTGCCCGAGGGCGGCGCCCGTGGGACCGGGGGTAGCCGAGAGCTGCGAGGTGTGGCAGCGCTCGACTGCGGCAGTCTTGACTGCGGTCGTGGCCGCCGCCGACGTCGGAACCGGGGAGGTCGTGGCCTCGTCGACCATGGTGGTCGACGTGTCGGCCACGGGCATGGTCGACGACGTGGCCCGCGCCGCCCTCGGCTTTGAGCCGCCGCCCGAGCACCCGGCGACGAGACCGGCCACCGCGACCGCCCCGACGGCGACGGCCATCCGCCGCGTCGGGGGAGCGGGCCGACGGCTAGGCGGCGTCGGACTCCATGTCGG
>JBHELO010000145.1:0-40992 GCA_046263055.1 Acidimicrobiales bacterium
AGGCACCGCTGCCGAGCCCGGCGCCGTACATCGCGCCGGGGTGGGGGATCACGGGCAAGGACGCCTACGTCGAGACCCGCGGGCGACTCACCGACAGCTTCACCGCGCCGACGCCGATCGGGACCCTCACGATGGCGGCCACCGGCCGCTACACGGTGGACTGGGGGGATGGCACCACGACCGGCCCCTACGACGTGGAGGGCGGCCCCTGGCCCGACGGCGAGATCAGCCACGTCTACGAGAACGTCGGTCATTACCGTGTCGTGGTCACCGAGGACTGGTCGTCCACCTGGAGCTTGGCCGGAGCCAGCGGGCAGTTCGGAGCCCTGTCCACCACCGGCGCCATCGACGACTTCCGGGTGGAGCAGCTCCAGGTCGTGATCACCAACGGCTGACCGGCCCGGGCGTTCTGGGTTCACTTGGCGGTGCCGGGGGCCGGGTAAGTGAACCGGGAAGGGGGCGGGTTTGCCCGGCGACGGGCGCTCGTGGCAGACTGGCGAGGATGTCCCGTCGCCGAATCCTGGTAGTCCTCGCCTAGCGCACGCCGTTCCCCGACCGCGTGCGCCTTTCGACCTCCCGAACGGGAGGTCGTTTTGCGTCCGGAGCCGGAACCGTACCGAACGGAGCACCCATGAAGATGAACGGGGGCCAAGCCCTCATCAAGAGCCTGGAGATGGAGGGCGTGGAGGTCATGTTCGGCCTCCCCGGCGGCGCCATCCTGCCCGTGTACGACCCCATCATCGACTCCCCGATCCGCCACATCCTCGTGCGCCACGAGCAGGGCGCCGGGCACATGGCCGAGGGCTACGCCCACGCCACCGGCCGCCCGGGCGTGGCCATGGTGACGAGCGGACCGGGGGCCACCAACATCGTGACCCCCCTGGCCGACGCCATGATGGACTCCATCCCGATGGTGGTCATCACCGGCCAGGTCGGCACCGCCTCCATCGGCACCGACGCCTTCCAGGAGTGCGACATCGTGGGTGTCACCCGCTCGGTGACCAAGCACAACGAGTTGGTCACCGAGGCGGCCGACATCCCCCGGGTCATCCGCGAGGCCTTCCACATAGCCACCACCGGCCGGCCGGGCCCCGTCCTGGTGGACATCCCCAAGGACATCGTCGACCCCAACAACCCCCGATCGGCCATGGACTGGTACTGGCCGGAGACGCTCGACCTGCCCGGCTACAAGCCCAACACCAGGGGCCACCCCCTGAAGATCCGCGACGCCGCCCGCCTCATCGCCGAATCCCGGCGGCCGGTCATCTACGCCGGCGGCGGCATCCTCAAGGCCCGGGCCGCCGACGCCCTCAGGGAGCTGGCCGAGCTCACCGGCATCCACGTGGTCACCACCCTGATGGCCCGCGGCGCCTTCCCCGACTCCCACCCGCTGTGCCTGGGCATGCCCGGCATGCACGGCAACTACACCGCGGTCACGGCCATGCAGCAGGCCGACCTGCTCATCGCCCTGGGCTCCCGGTTCGACGATCGGGTCACCGGCAAGGTGTCGGCCTTCGCGCCCGACGCCAAGATCATCCACGTCGACGTCGACCCTGCCGAGCTGGGCAAGGTGCGCCGGCCCGACGTCCCCATCGTGGGCGACTGCCGCCTGGTGATCGAGGAGCTCGTGCGGGCGGTGCGCGACACCGGGCCCCAGCCCGACCGGTCGGCCTGGGACATCACCGTCGACGGCTGGCGGGCCACCTACCCACTGCACTACGAGCAGGGCTGGGCCGAAGGGGACCGCCTCAAGCCCCAGTTCTGCATCGAGGCCCTGCGTGACAACACCCCGTCGGACACCATCGTGGTCTCCGGGGTGGGCCAGCACCAGATGTGGACCAGCCAGTTCTGGCACTTCGACCACCCGTACACGTGGGTGAACTCCGGCGGCCTGGGCACCATGGGCTTCGCCGTCCCCGCCGCCATCGGGGCCAAGGTCGGCATGCCGGAGCGCACGGTGTGGGCCATCGACGGCGACGGGTGCTTCCAAATGACGGCCCAGGAGCTGGTGACGGCCGCCTCCGAGCGCATCCCGGTGAAGGTCGCCATCCTGAACAACGCCTATCTCGGCATGGTCCGCCAGTGGCAGGAGCTGTTCTACGAGGAGCGCTACAGCGAGGTGTACCTGTCGCCCGACCTGCCCGACTACAAGTTGTGGGCCGAGGCCATGGGCTGCGTCGGTCTGCGCGTGGAGTCGCCCGAGGAGGTCGTGCCCGCCATCGAGAAGGCGAACTCGGTGGACGACCGGCCGGTGGTCGTCGATTTCCGGGTGGACTGGTCGGAGAAGGTGTACCCCATGGTGGCGGCGGGGACGTCCAACGACTCCATCATCCTCGGCCCCGAGCAGGGCGAGGGGGGGCACTGATGGGCGTGCCCTTCCGCCACCACACGCTGTCCGTCCTGGTGGAGAACAAGGCGGGCGTGCTGGCCCGGGTCTCCTCGCTGTTCGCCCGCCGGGCCTACAACATCTACTCCCTGGCCGTCGCCCCCACCGACGATCCCCGGTTCAGCCGCATCACGGTGGTGGTGGACGTGGAGTCGGTGCCCCTCGAGCAGATCACCAAGCAGCTGTTCAAGCTCATCAACGTCGTGAAGATCTCCGAGCTCGACCCCGCGTCCTCGGTGGAGCGGGAGCTGATGATCACGACGGTGCGAGCCGAGCCCGGCACCCGCGGCCAGGTCATCGAGCTGGTGGACGTGTTCCAGGGTCGCATCGTGGACGTGGGCGCCGAGGCGCTGACCATCGAGCTGGCCGGGCCCCCGTCCAAGCTGGACGACTTCGAGGACCTCATGCGACCCTACGGGATCACCGAGCTCCAGCGCACCGGCCGGGTGGCCCTGCCCAAGCTGGACCGTGTGGGACCGGCCCGCCTCCGGCGAGCTGGCTGACAACTAGCGTCTGGCGCGAAACGCGGCGGCACCCACGGCGTCTCACGCGCCGGAACGAGCCGAGGAGAGCCGACATGGCGAACGTGTACTACGAGAAGGACGCCGACCAGAACCTCATCGGGTCCCGCAAGGTGGCGGTCATCGGCTACGGGTCCCAGGGCCACGCCCACGCCCTCAACCTGCGTGACTCGGGGGTGGACGTGCGCGTGGGGCTACGGGAGGGCTCGTCGTCGCGGGCCAAGGCGGAGGCCGCCGGCCTGCGGGTGACGTCGATCTCCGACGCCACGTCCGAGGCCGACCTGGTCATGATCCTCCTGCCCGACACCGAGCAGAAGGCGGTGTACGAGGCCGAGATCGAGCCCCACCTTACCGACGGCGACGCCCTCTTCTTCGCCCACGGGTTCAACATCCGCTTCGGCCAGATCCGGCCGCCGAAGGGCGTGGACGTGGGCATGGTGGCGCCCAAGGGCCCCGGTCACCTGGTGCGGCGCACGTTCGAGGCCGGCGGCGGGGTGCCGTCGCTCATCGCGGTGGCCAACGACGCCAGCGGCAAGGCCAAGGCCCTCGCCCTGTCCTACGCCCACGCCATCGGCGCCACCCGCGCCGGGGTGCTGGAGACCACGTTCGAGGAGGAGACCGAGACCGACCTGTTCGGCGAGCAGGTGGTGCTGTGCGGCGGCATCACCGAGCTGGTGATGGCCGGCTACGAGACCCTGGTCAACGCCGGCTACCAGCCCGAGTCGGCCTACTTCGAATGCCTCCACGAGCTCAAGCTCATCGTCGACCTCATGTACGAGAACGGCATCTCCGGCATGCGCTTCTCCATCTCCGACACCGCCGAGTACGGCGACATGACCCGTGGCCCCCGCATCGTGAACGCCGAGACCAGGGCGGAGATGGGCCGCATCCTGGAGGAGATCCGCGACGGGCGCTTCGCCGAGGAGTGGATCGCCGAAAACCGGGCTGGCCGCCCCCGGTTCAACGAGCTGCGCCGCAAGGGCGCCGAGCACCCGATCGAGCAGGTGGGTGCCGAACTGCGCTCGATGATGCCGTGGATCGGCGGCGGCGCCTCCAAGCCCCAGGACGTGTCGGGGGGCTGAACCCCACTCGTTCCTTGGCGCCCGGACCGTGCCTGGCGCGGCCAGCGCGCCAAAGAACGCAGACGGACGCGCACCGGCCCGGCCTCCGGGGAGGCCGGGCCGGTGGGGGGCCTGGGGTGGGAGCGGACGTGGCCTACGAGGCGGGAGGCGGCAGGGTGATGCCGGCCTGGGTCAGGCAGGCCTTCACCGCGTCCCGGCGGGCGTTCGGGTCGCCCTGGTGGGCGGTGCGGGCGGTCTTGACGCAGTCCTTGAGAGCCGCCTTCTTGTCGGCGGGAAGGGCCTTCACCTGGTCGCGTACCGCCTTGAGGCCCTTGAGGGCGGCCAGGCGCTTGAGCCGGCCGGCCACCTTGGTCGGGTCTATGCCCGCCTTCTGGAGGCAGTCCTTGGTCTCGGCCACGACGGCGGCCCTGTCACCGGGGTGGTCGGCCCGGGCCTTGGTGATGCAGTCCTTGACCTGCTGGCGAGTGGTGGGGTCGGAGGCCGCCGCGCCGGGGGGCGCCGGCGTCGAGCCGCCCGACGCCTGGGCGTAGGCCACGGCCCCGCCACCGAGCACGATGCCGGCGACGGCGAGAACGGCGAGTGTTCGTTTCATGTCGACTCCTTCTGGTTCCTGTGTGCTCCCGAAGGTAGGCACCAGCCGTGAGCAGTGAACCAGGCGCGTGTTAGGGAACCATGATGGCGCGGGCGGCACGCCGCCCCACCGCCGTCAGCCCAGGGAGGACACCACGTGGTCGACGGCCCGGGTGAGGACGGCCACGTCGTCGGGCTCCACGTTGGGGAACATGCCGATGCGCAGCTGGTTGCGGCCCAGGCTGCGGTAGGCGTCGGTGTCCACGATCCCGTTGGCCCGCAGCACGGCGTTGACCGTACCCACGTCGATGGCATCGTCCAGGTCTACGGTGCCCACCACCGGGCTGCGGTCGGCAGGGTCGGCCACGAACGGCGTGGCGTAGGAAGAGGCCTCCGCCCACGCGTACAGCGTGTCCGCCGAGCGCCGGCTGCGGGCCGCCGCCCAGTCCAGGCCGCCGTTGCCGAGCAGCCAGTCGAGCTGGTCGGCCATGAGGAACAGGGTGGCCAGGGCCGGGGTGTTGGTGGTCTGGTTCAGGCGCGACTGCTCCAGGGCCAGGCCCAGGCTGAGGGACTTGGGCGCCCACCGCCCGGGGCTGACCGCCAGCTCCGCCACCCGCTCCACGGCCCGAGGCGAGCACAGGGCCAACCACAGGCCTCCGTCGGAGCCGAAGCACTTCTGGGGCGAGAAGTAGTACACGTCGAGCTCGGAGGGGTCCACGGGGATGCCGCCGGCGGCCGACGTGGCGTCCACCACCACCAGGGCGTCGGGATCGGCGCCCTCGGGACGCACGATGGGCATGACCACGCCGGTGGAGGTCTCGTTGTGGGTGAGGGCGTAGACGTCGACACCCGGGCGGGCCACCGGCTCGGGGTGGGTTCCGAAGGGCGACTCGATGCGGTCGGGCGCCTCCAGGTGAGGGGCGGCGGCCACCGCCGATGCGAACGACGAGGAGAAGGCCCCGAACACCAGGTGCTGGCTGTGGGCCCGGATGAGGCTGGAGGTGGCGACGTCCCAGAAGAGGGCGGCACCGCCGTTGCCGAGGGCCACCTCGTAGCCGTCGGGGAGGGAGAACAGCTCGGCCAGGCCGGCTCGCACCTTGCCCACCACCGAGCGCACCGGGGCCTTGCGGTGGCTGGTACCCATCCAGGTCGCCGACACCGTGGCCAGGTTGGCCACCGCCTCGGGGCGGACCTTGGACGGCCCGCAGCCGAACCGGCCGTCGGACGGGCGCAGGTCGGGGGGCAGGCGGACGTCGGGAATCTCGGTCGTGGCTGTGGTCATCGCGTGCCACTATCCCATCCATGTCCCAGCACCACGTCGCAGTATCGGACCGGCCCGCCGTCTCCCGGCGGGTGGCGGCCATCGAGGAGTCGGCCACCCTGGCGGTGGACGCCAAGGCCAAGGCACTGGTGGCGGCGGGCGAGGATGTGATCAGCTTCGGGGCCGGCGAGCCCGACTTCCCTACCCCCGAGCACATCACCACCCTGGCCGCCGAGGCCTGCCTGTTCCCGGCCAACCACCGCTACAGCCCGGCCGCCGGCCTGCCCCAGCTCCGTGAGGCCATCGGCGCCAAGACGGAGCAGGACACGGGCAGGAAGGTCTCGGCCTCCCAGGTGGTGGTGACCAACGGGGCCAAGCACGCCCTCTACAGCGCCTTCGCCACCCTGCTCGACCCGGGCGACGAGGTCCTCGTCCCCGCCCCCTACTGGGTCTCCTACCCCGAGGCCATCCGCCTGGCCGGCGGCGTGCCGGTGATCGTGCCCACCGACGAGCGCACGGGCTTCCGGGCCACCGTCGACGCCCTGGAGGCGGCCTGCACCCCCCGGACCAAGCTCCTGCTCTTCGTGTCGCCGTCCAACCCCACGGGCGCCGTCTACCCGCCCGACGAGGTGGCCGAGTTGGGCCGGTGGGCGGCGGGCCGGGGCCTGTGGGTCCTGACCGACGAGATCTACCAGCACCTGGTGTACGGCGGCGCCCGCTTCACGTCCATGCCGGTGGCCGCTCCCGAGGTGGCCGACCGGTGCGTGGTCGTCAACGGCGTGTCCAAGACCTACGCCATGACCGGGTGGCGGGTGGGATGGATGATCGCCCCCGTGGAGGTGGCGAAGGCGGCCGCCAACCTTCAGTCCCACGCCACGTCCAACGTCGCCAACATCTCCCAGCTGGCCGCCCTGGGCGCCATCACCGGGGACCAGGAGTGCGTCCATGTCATGCGGGAGGCGTTCGACCGCCGCCGCCGCCGCATGTACGGGCTGCTCACCGCCATCCCGGGCGTCCGCTGCGAGGAGCCCCAGGGGGCGTTCTACGCCTTCCCCTCCCTGGTGGACCTCCTGGGCCGGGAGGTGGGCGGCCGCCGGCCGGCCACCACGCTGGAGCTGGCCGACGTGGTGCTCGACGCCGCCAAGGTGGCCATCGTCCCCGGCGAGGCGTTCGGCGCCCCCGGCTACGCCCGCCTCTCCTACGCCCTGGGCGACGCCCAGCTCGATGAGGGCGTGGGCCGCCTGGCCAAGCTCCTCGGCGGCTGACGCCCGGCAGTCGCGTCGCGCACCTCGACTCCGCCGTCGAAGGGCGCGCCACGGACGGGAGGAGGGCCGGGTTGGCGCTCCCGGGCGGGGTCCGCGACCATGGCTCGTGGCCAGGATCCTCGTCGCCGAAGAGATCGCCGAGCGCGGCCTGGGCCTCCTGCGTGACGCCGGTCACGACGTGGCCGTCCGCCTGGGCATGTCGCCGGCCGAGCTGGACGCCGAGGTGGCCACCGCCCATGCCCTGGTGATCCGCTCCGAGACCCAGGTCACGGCCGACGTTTTGGAGGCGGGGACTGCCCTGGTGGTGGTGGGGCGAGCCGGCATCGGCCTCGACAACGTGGACGTGGCCGCCGCCACCCGGCGGGGGGTGATGGTGGTCAACGCCCCCCAGTCCAACATCGTGTCGGCCGCCGAGCACGCCATGGCCCTGCTCCTGGCCCAGGCCCGCAACGTCCCCCAGGCCCACGCCGCCCTCAAGGCCGGCAAGTGGCAGCGCTCACGCTGGTCGGGCGTGGAGCTGCACGGCAAGACGCTGGGCGTGGTGGGATTGGGACGGGTCGGCGCCCTGGTGGCTCAGCGGGCGTCGGCCTTCGGGATGCGCCTGGTGGCCTACGACCCGTACGTCTCGCCCGAGCGGGCCCGCCAGATGGGCGTCGACCTCATGGGGCTCGAGGAGCTGGTGGCCACCGCCGACTTCCTCACCGTCCACCTGCCCAAGACGCCCGAGACCCTGGGCCTCATCGGGGCCGAGCTGCTGGCCCGGGCCAAGCCCGGCCTGCGCATCGTCAACACGGCGCGAGGCGGCATCGTCGACGAGGCGGCGCTGGCCGAGGCGGTGGCCGCCGGGCGAGTGGCCGGGGCCGCCCTCGACGTGTTCGCCCAGGAGCCTACGACCGATTCGCCGCTGTTCGCCCTGGATTCGGTGGTCGTCACGCCCCACCTGGGGGCGAGCACCGCCGAGGCCCAGGACAAGGCGGGGGAGACGATCGCCGAGCAGGTGCAGCTGGCCCTGGCCGGGGACTTCGTGCCCTACGCCGTCAACGTCAGCGCCAGCGAGGCGTCGGAGACGGTACGCCCGTTCCTGTCCCTGGCCGAGCGGCTGGGCGGCATCTTCGCCTCCCTCAACGGCGGCGTGCCCTCCACCCTCGGCGTGGAGTATCAGGGCCAGCTCGCCGACTACGACACCCGGATCCTCACCCTGGCCGTGCTCAAGGGCCTGCTGGCCACCGGCAGCGAGGAGCCGGTGTCCTACGTCAACGCCCCCCAGCTGGCCGTCGAGCGAGGGGTGGAGGTCAAAGAGGCCCGTACCGCGGCAGCCCACGACTACGTCAACCTGGTGGTCCTCCGGGGGGGCGACCACTCCCTGGCCGGCAGCCTCTTCGGCCTGCGGGCCGAGGCCCGGCTGGTCATGGTGGACGACCACACGGTGGACATCCCGCCCGCCCGCCACATGCTGGTGGTCCGCAACCAGGACCGGCCCGGGCTCATCGGGCTGGTGGGGGCCACCGTCGGGGCGGCGGGCGTGAACATCTCGGACATGGACGTGGGCCGGTCGCCTTCGGGCGAGGCCGCCCTCATGGTGCTGTCCACCGACCACCCGGTGCCGCCCGCCGTCCTCGACCAGCTCCGGGGCGCCCCCGGCATCATCCACGTGGCCGCCATCGGCGAGCGGGCGGCCGCCCGCGCCTAGCATGCGGCGGTGCACGAGGCGGGGGCCGGCGACCTGGTACGGGCCGCCGCCGCCGGCGACGGCACCGCCTGGGAGGGGCTCGTGCGGCGGTACTCGGGCCTGGTGTGGTCGGTGGCCCGCTCCCGCGGCCTGGGCCGGGCCGACGCCGCCGACGTGGCCCAGACCACCTGGCTCCGCCTCGTCGAGCACCTCACCACCATCCGCGACCCCGAGGCGGTGGGGGCGTGGCTGGCCACAACGGCGCGCTACGAGAGCCTGCGGGTCGCTCGCAAGTCGGGCCGGATGGTCCCCACCGAGCTGGACGAGGCCGACCCTGCGGACGAGGACGACGTGGCTGCGCTGGGGGAGCGCCTGCACGCAGCCGAGTACGGCGACGCCCTGTGGCAGGCATTCGAGCGCCTGCCGCCCAAGTGCCGGGCCCTGCTCCGGGTCCTCATGGCCGACCCCCCGCCCAGCTACCACGAGGCGGCCGCCGCTCTGGGCATGCCGATCGGCAGCCTGGGCCCCATCCGGGCCCGCTGCCTGGCCCGCCTTCGCCAGGACCCCGGCCTGGCGGGGTATCAGGCCGGGCGCTGACGGCTCTTCCCTGTAGGGAGGTGACTCCATGACCGACGAAGTACAGGCGGGCGAGGTGGACGATGCGCTGGTGGGAGCTCTGCGGGAGCTCGCCGGCAGGATCGACCCCGAACCGCCGGAGCTGGCGTCGGCCGCCGTCGCCGCCTTCTCGTGGCGCACGATCGACGACGACCTGGCCCGGCTCACCTACGACTCGCTGCTCGACGACGACCGCCTGGTCGGTGTCCGCGGCGACGGTGGGCCCCGCCAGCTCACGTTCGAGGGCCACGGCCTCAACGTGGAGGTCGAGGTGGGGGAGGGCCGGTCGCTGGTCGGCCAGCTCGTCCCCCCCCGGGCCGCCGACGTGGAGGTGCGATGGCCGGGCGGGACGACGTCGGTGATGGCCGACGACCTGGGCCGGTTCTCCCTCGTCGGCGCCCCCGCCGGGCCCGTCAGCCTCCGATGTCGTCTCCGCGGGGACCCCGGGCGCAGCGTGCAGACCGACTGGGTCGTGGTCTAGGACCGCAGGTCGGCGGCCGAGTCCAGCCGCCGGCGGCGGCAGCCGCGGCCGGCGGCAGGCGGTGGGGCGGGCGCCTCACCGGCCCACCGGGTCAGCCGGCGCCGAAGCACACGAAGGTCGACCGCAGCACCAGGCCGGACGGGTCGTCGTCCACCCCGCCGGCGGCGGCCAGGGCGGCGGTGGCGGCGGCCAGGGCGGCGGACGGGCGGTCGCCGGCCAGCAGGCGGTCGTGGAAGGCGAGCATGAGGGGCTCGGTCTGGCGGTCGGGCGCCAGCCCCACGCTGGCCACCACCGCCGCCGTCCCGAGGGACAGCAGGGCGGCCGACAGGCCCATCAGCTCGTTGCCGGGGCGCACCGCCGAGACCCCCGAGTCACAGGCCGACAGGACCAGGTGGTGGGGTGGGCGGTGGAGGGCTTCCAGGTCGTAGACGGTGAGCGGCCCATCGGCCATGAGCAGGGCCGAGAACTGGGGGTTGTCCCCCCGGAAAGTGCCGTGGGCGGCGATGTGGGCCACCTCGGCCCCCTCCAGGGCGGTGGTGACGTCGGCGGCCCGGGCGTCGGCGCCGGAGAAGCGGGTGCCCTCGGGGTAGCGCCGGGCCAGCTGCTCCACCTCGGCGGCGGCGCCGGGCAGCCCGGGCCCGGCCACCAGCACGGCCCGGCTGGAGGCGCCGCCGGCGTCGTACTGGCCCGCCGGTCGGCCCGCCGTCGAACGCCCGGCGGCCCCCACCTCGGCCCGCAGCCACAGCGCGGCACTGGGGGCCACCGTGACCGGGCGGTCCCGGCACGACGGCAGCGCCGGCCACGGGAGGGCGTGGAGCCGCCCCGTGGGCACCACCACCAGGGGCCGGTCGGCGACCGCCGCCCGCAGGGGCCCGAGGAGGAGGTCGTCCAGGCGGGCGGCGGCGTGGGCGGCGGCGGCGGCCGCCGCCGCCAGGGACGACGCCGCCCCTCGGCCCGGAGCCAGGCGGCGCAGGGCGAAGCGCAGCCCGTCCAGCTCGGCCGTCACCGCCTCCACCGACCCGAGGACGGCCAAGCGGGTGCGCCCGCCGGCCAGGGCCACCGCCAGGAAGGTCCCGCCGTCCTCGACCACCTCCACCAGCGCCCGCCCGGCCAGTGCCTCGAACAGGCCGGCGGGCGTCGGAAGCGCACCGGCCGGCGTCCCGGCGAGCCGCCCGGCCGGCGTGTCCGTGGCCTGACCGCCGGCGGCCTGTCGGGTCCGGTTGGCGATGGCCAGCTCGAGGGCGGCCTGACGGCGCAACAGCCGGTGGGAATCGCGCCCGGTGAGGGCGGCGGCCTCCACGTCGGCCACCACCTGGCGCAGCTCGGCCAGGTCGGCGGCCAGGCGCTCGTCGTCGGCGGGGCGGGCGGGCGGGGCCCGCAGTCCGGCGGCCCGGCACCGCTCGGCCCAGGCCAGGACACGCCGGGCGTCGCCGCTCTCACGGGCCAGCTGCAGGCCGAGGCACGCCAGCTGGTCGGCGTGTCCGCCGGCCGACGCCCGCAGCTCGCTGGCCCCCAGCGTGGCCTGGGCCAGTTGCAGGGCCCGCACCCCGGCCCGCAGGGCGGCGTCCGCCCCTTGGCGGTTGCCCTCGGTGAGGCGGAGCAGGGCGGCCGCATGCCAGGCCCGGGCCCGCAGCTCGGCCGGCCCCCGCCGGCCCAGGCGGTGGACGGCGGCCAGCTCGGTGGCTGCCACGCGGTGCCGGCCGGCGGCCAGGGCGACGCCGGCGGCGATCAGGCCGGCCTCCAGGGCGGGCACGGGAAGGCCCGCATCCTCCAGCAACCGGCGGGTGCGGCGGGCGCCGTCGAGCGACGGGTCGGGCGCCGCCGGGTCGCCCCAGGCGGCCCGCAGGGCGGCCAGATGGGCCAGCGCCAGCCAGCCCCGGCGACCCTGGCGGGCGAAGAGGGTCCGAGCCGCCTCGGCGGCGGTGGCCGCCGCCGCCGGGTCACCGTCGAGGAGGGAGGTCTGGGAGACCAGGAGGAGCGCCTCGGCGTGGTCGGTGGCCGCCTTCCGGGCCGCCAGCTCGTCGGCCGCCAGCTCCGCCGCCCTGCGGGCCTCGGGGAACAGGCGCACGGCCAGTAGCACCTCGCAGCGATCGAGGCGGACCACTGCCTGCGGCAGGCCCAGCTGCGCGAACCGGGCCTCGGCCTGCTCGAGGAGGGCCAGGGCGGCGGGGACGTCGCCCGCCCGCCCGGCCACGAAGCCCCGGTTGTGGAGGGCCTTGGCCGCCAGACCGTCGCGGCCGATGGCGAGGGCCGCCTGCTCGGCTTCCCGGAGGTCGGCCTGGGCGGCGGCCAGGGCCCCTCGGTAGGTAAGGGCGACGCTGCGGTTCAGGAGCAGGTAGGCCTGCCACAGGGTGTCCGACGAGCGACGGAAGAGGCGCAGGGCGCGGCGGTAGCCGTCGAGGGCCTCGTCCAGGTGGCCGAGGCGCTGGAGGACCAGGCTGCGCTGCATGAGCAGCCGCCCCAGGTCCCCGCCCTCCAGGTGGGGCTCGGCCCGGTCCGCCTCCCGCAGGGCGGCGCCGGTGCGGCCTTGGTAGGCGAGCACCAGGGTCAGGCTGATGCGGGCCTGGGCGGCTCGGCGGGGCAGCCCGGCCCGCTCGGCCACCTGGACCGCCCGCCGCAGGGCGGCCTCGGCGCCGGCCAGGTCGCCGGCCTCCCGTCGGGCCAGCCCCAGCGCCCGGGACGCCACCGAGCGGGCCTCCCGGTCGCCGGTGGTCACCGCCCGGGCCAGGGCGACGGTCGCCGCTCGCTCGGCTTCGGCCGGGGCGGTGTCCACCAGCCCGAGCGCCCGCTCGGCCTGGGCCAGGGCACCGTCGTCGTCGGTCCCACCGTCGTGGTCGGGGTGGTGGCCGGGAGGCGAGGGTCCAGTCGGGTCGGGCACGGACCAGCTCCTGCCGGCTCCTCGGAGGCACGCGAAGCGGTCCGCCGGCCCCCCGGACTCTACCGGCGGCGGCCCGGATCGTATCTGGATCGGTGGTCGGCGACTCCTGTCCGGTGAGGCGAGCTCTCGCCTCGCGGGGGACGACTGGGAGGACGACCTTCATGGACGCAGGACGCCACGTGTCATCCGAATCGCTGTACCAGCGCCGGCGGGAGGTGTTGCGAGGGCGCGGCGTCGGCATCGTGGAGGCGGCCACCCCGTCGACGGGCGTGCTGTTCGCCCTCGGCGAGGTCATGGTGGACCCCTCGCTCAGCGACGATGTGAGGCGGCGGCTGCCCGCCCACTTCGTCCCTGCAGAGGCCCACCGGGCGACGGACGCCGCAATCGCACCACGCTGCTTCCGCTCGGAGCAGGCCGGTGAGACGGAGACCTACGACCGGGTGTGCGCCCTGCGGGAGGAGCACGGCCCGGCGGTGACCCTCCACCACCTCTTCTCCCTCGAACCCTCCTATGCCGGCGGCCCGTTCGGGCTGCCGCAGCCCGTGGCCCCCGGCCTGCTGGCATCGGTCGCCGGGCCGCTGGCCCGTCCGGGCCGCGTCGGCCTGCTCGACAGCGGCGTGCGCCGCGACTCCGAGGGCATGGCCCTGATGGGCAACCTGGCCTTGGCCCCCGATGCCGACGCCGACCCCACTGACGCCGACGGGGACGGCCTGTGCGACATCGACGCCGGGCACGGCACCTTCATCGCCGGGATCCTGTCCCGTCGGGCTCCCGGGGTGTCACTCGTGGCCCGCCGGGTGCTCGACGCCCGCGGCCTGGTGGACGAACTGGCCCTGGCCGCCGCCATCCGGGCCATGGGCTCCGCCAGCCTCGACGTGCTCAACCTGTCGCTCGGCGGCTACACCATGGACAACCAGGAGCCCGCCCAGCTCACCGCCGCCCTGCGGTCCCTGCCGCCCCGTACCGTCGTGGTGGCCGCCGCCGGGAACGGGATGACGCCTGACCGGCCGTTCTGGCCGGCGGCGTCCAAGCTTCCCCAGGTCGTCGCCGTCGGGTCGCTGCAGGCGACGGGCGGGGCGCCGAGCGGCTTCACCAACTCGGGGTCGTGGGTGGACGCATGCGCCCGTGGCGAGGGGCTGGTGAGCTCGTTCCTCGAGTTCGACGGCATCCTCCAGGCCGACCCGACCAAGCAGCCGAACGACTTCGACGGTGCCGCCCAGTGGAGCGGCACCTCGTTCGCGGCCCCGACGGTCGCGGGAGCCATCCTGGCCGAGATGTCCACCCGGGGCGTGCCCGCCCTGACGGCCGCCAACGAGCTCATGGCCCGGGGCCGAGCCGTCCCCGGCTTGGGCCACGAGGTCAGCTGACCCGCCCGCCCAGGCCGGTGGCAGCGTCCGGCGCGCGGGAGCCGGGCCCCACCCGGCCTCGTGCGCCGGAGGGGCGTCGGGAGGTGGAGCCACCGGGTTCCTGCCCCCGGCGTGTATCAAGCGGTCAGGACCGGCGCTCTGTTGTGTGGGGCGCCCGGCGACCGCCGTCCCCGTCGAGCCTCGCCCCGGAAAACGGCGGGGGCGAGGCTCGACGACGACCCCCGGGCGGCCGGCCCGGTGGATGGCGGCCGCGCCTGTTCCTGGGCGCAAGTGTTCCTGGGCGCAGGTGTTCCTGGGCGCAAGTGGAGGGCCGGGACTGGCGACGCCGTCCCTGCTGTGGTCAGCGTCCGGCCTATCCGGACGATGCGAGGAGCTCCGGCCTCGACGCTCAGCGGGCGGCCCGGCGTAGGCCGTCGGCGACGGCCGCCGGCTCGTCGCGGTAGCAACGGTCGGGCGTGGTGCGGGCGTAGGCGGCCATCCCCGGAATGTGGTAGATGGCGCTGCGCAGCTTGACCTTCACCGGGTGGGTGGTGGGGCAGACGCCGCCCGCGGGTTCGACCCAGGCGACCGCCCCCCGCGTCGGGCCGCCCGCCTTGGCGGCCGCTGTCGACCCGGTGGCTGTCGACCCGGTGGCTGTCGACTTGGTGGCCCCCGGCTTCTTTGCCGCCGCCTTGCTAGTCGACGTGGTGGCCGACTTGGTGGCCGACTTGGTGGGCGAGGTGGTGGCCCCCGACCGGGTGGCCTTGGCAGCCGTCCGTCGGGCGGCCGGAGCCGGCGTCGGGCGCGCTGCCTTGGGGGGTCCTGAGGCCCTGGCCCTGCCGGCTCCCGTGGCGGCGTTCGGGCCGGTGCCCCCGCCCCGCACGGCCTGGGGTGCGTCGGCCGGCGGGGCCGGCGCTTCGTGGTCCCCGTCAGCGGCCGACGATTCCGTCATGGCGGTGCCCCGGGCGCCGGCCGGGGCATCCACGTCCCCGCCCTCGGACTCCCCGTCGCCGTGCTCGCCAGCGCCGGTGCCGCTGTCGCCCCAGACCACGTCGTCCACCGTCCACGGCTCGGGTTGACCCGGGTCGCCCGCCTCCAGGACCACCACCTCGTCGGGGTCGGGCTCGATCTCGGCCACGTCGGGATCGGGCCCGGGGGAAATGGGCGTGACAGCCATGGCCGAGGGTGCCAGGGGCGAGATCACCGGGGGCGCCGTGGAGGTCAGGTCGAAGGCGGCCTCGTCGTCCAACACGGGCGGCACCACGGCCAGCGGAGGCCGGGGACCGGCAGGCGGCGGCGGGGGGGCGGGCTCGTCGGCCGGGAGTGCGCCGTCGCTCGCCGATGCGCCGTCGCCCGCCGATGCGCCGTCGGGCGCGGCGGACGCCTCGTCGGCCGGGGAGTCCGTGCTGCCGGCAGGGACCGGGGCGGCTGCCGGGGGGGGCGGCGGGCCCCCGGCCTCCGACGGCTCGGTGGGCGCGGACGGGCGCTTGTGCAGCGAGGTGGTCTCCAACATGGTCGGACGGACGAGCGCCGGTTCGGCGGGATCGGGCTCCGGGGGCACGGGCGGCCTCGGCGGGGTGGAGACCCAGGCGGCGTCGTCGACCGGGGGCAGGTCGGGCGTCGGCCGGCGGGCCTGCAGCACCTTGTAGATCACGAACCCGAGGCCAGCCGCGGTGCACGCCCGGACGCAGAATCGGAGCGAGCGGCGAATCACGAACCCTCCCCGGTCGTCGCCAACCCCGGGAGACTACTTGACGCCGTACCGCGGAACTGCCACCATGCCCGAGACATGACTGCCACCCTCCTGACCACGGGCCTGCTCCTTACCTAGCGGCGAGCGCCACCGGTGCTCGCCCCGCCTCTCGTGCCTCCGGGCCGGGAGGTTTTTTCTTTTCCCATCCCGAGACCCCCGCACCGACTGCCGAACGGAAGGACCCTCGTATGAGCGAGACCGACACCACCACCGGCCCCGCCGCCAGCGAGCGGCTGGTCATCTTCGACACCACGTTGCGCGACGGCGAGCAGTCGCCGGGGATCTCGCTCGACGCCGGGGAGAAGCTCGAGATCGCCGAGCAACTGGCCCGCCTGGGCGTGGACTACGTGGAGGCCGGGTTCCCCGTCGCCAGCCAGGGCGACTTCGAGGCCGTGCAGGCCATCGCCCGCACCGTGTCCGGGCCGGTGATCGCCGGGCTGTCGCGGACACAGCTGGCCGACGTCGACCGCTGCTGGGACGCCCTGCGCGATGCGTCCCGGGCCCGCATCCACGTCTTCATCTCCACCAGCCCCAACCACATGCAGCACATGCTGAAGATGTCCGAGGCCCAGGTACTGGAGGCCACCCGCACCGGCGTGGCGCGCGCCCGGGAGCACACCGACGACGTGGAGTTCAGCCCCCAGGACGCCACCCGCACGCCGCTCGCCTTCATGCTGGAGGTGTTGCAGGCGGCGGTGGAGGCGGGGGCCACCACGCTGAACATCCCCGACACCGTGGGGTACGGCATCCCGTGGGACTTCGGCGCCCTGATCCAGTACGTCCGCCGAGAGGTGGCGGGGACGTACGTGACCTCCGTCCACTGCCACAACGACCTGGGCCTCGCCACTGCCAACTCGCTCGCCGGCGTCCAGGCCGGCGCCCGCCAGGTGGAGGTGTGCGTCAATGGCCTCGGCGAGCGGGCCGGCAACGCCGCCCTGGAGGAGGTGGTCATGGCGTTGGCCATCCGCCCCGACCAGTTCCCGGGCCTGGCCACCGCGGTGCGCACCGAGGAACTGGCCCGCACCAGCCGCCTGGTGAGCCGCCTGACCGGCTACCCGGTCCAGTACAACAAGGCGGTCGTCGGCCGCAACGCCTTCGCCCACGAGTCGGGCATCCACCAGCACGGCGTGCTGGCCGACCGCTCGACGTACGAGATCATCGACGCCGGGGCGGTGGGCCAGACCGGCAGCCAGATCGTGCTGGGCAAGCACTCCGGGCGCCACGCCTTCGGCGACACCCTCGCCAAGATGGGCATCAGCATCGCCGGCGACGCCCTCAACTCCGCCTTCGTGCGCTTCAAGGAGCTGGCCGACCGCAAGGTGGACATCACCGACGCCGACCTGGAGGCCATCGTGGCCGAGGAACTGGGCACCACGGTGGCCCGGGACTTCGCCCTGGAGGCGCTCGAAGTGGTGGGCGGCACGGTTGGCGTGCCCCGGGCGCGCGTGGTGCTCACCCGGGAGGGCGAAAAGCTGGAGGCCACGGCCGAGGGTGACGGCATGATCGACGCCGCCTGCCAGGCCATCAAGGCGGCCACCGGCGTGGAGGCGTCCCTCCTCGGCTTCAACGTCTCGGCGGTGACCGGCGGGGTGGACGCCCTGGGCGACGTCATCATCCAGGTGGAGGCGGCCGGCGCCAAGGTGTCGGGCCGGGGCGTGTCCACCGACGTGGTGGAGGCGTCGGCCCGGGCCTTCCTGTCGGCCGTCAACAAGGTCGTGCGGGTCCACGCCGCCGACGAGGTGCGCGCCGCCGAGATCGGCCCGTAGCCCGGCGCCGGCCGGGCGGCCTCAGGGGGCGGCGGTGAGGACGGCCAGGATCTCTGGGCCGCGGGTGGCACCGGCCCGCAGGGCCAGGCGAAGGCCCAGGCGCCACACGGCGGCCGCCGCCATGACCGCGGCCAGGGCGGTCAGGGCCCGGGCGCCGAGGGCCGGCCAGTGGCGGAAGGCCAAGAGCACGGGGACGGCCAGGAGGGCCTGGGCGGCCAGGCCGGCGATGCCGACGAGGCCGGACAGGCATCCCTGGCCGGTGCCGCTGGCCCACACGTTGGTGGCCGAGGCGGGGGGCCGGAAGGGGGCGCGCACCGACAGGACGTCGCCGATGCCCAGCTGCACGAGGCACAGGGCGAGGGCCAGCATGGCGGTAAGGGCCAGCTCCGACCACCCCCCGGTGAGGGCGGCCAGGACGGCGCCGGCGGCCAGGACCACGGGCAGGGTGGCCACCGCGAAGGCCAGGTTCTTGCCCCGCAGGTCGGCGCCCAGGTCGCCACCGGTGGCCTCGTGGGCCCACCACGCGGCCCCGTCCACGCCGAGCAGGTTGTAGGCCCGCGTCCCGCCCAGGGCGACGACCAGCAGCGGCGCGAACACCAACCCGTGACGATGGGACACACCCCGGGCCAGCAGCGGCGCGGCCAGCACGAACGGTAGGGCGAAGCTGCTGACCGTCTGGGCTCGGCGCTGGGGCTCCCGCCAGCTCGTCCGCAGCTCCCGCGCCGCCACCACCCCGGTGCGGGTGCGAGGCAGCCAGGCGAAGGCGGCGCCGAAGAGGGGGGTCCGGGTGCGGGCCGGACCGGGGTGGTGGCCCTCGCCGGCCGCTCGCCGCCTCCCCCCGGCGGCCTCGGGCGTGGTGACCACCCGCTCCAAGCTCGACGCCCACCAGCGGAGGAGGAGGGCGATGGCCAGGCCGGCCAGCACGAGGTCGCCGACGGCTGCCACGCCCCGGCCCCGGGAGGCCTCCACCATGGCCCGCATGGGGAGGGCGGTGGGCAGCCAGCCCAGCACCCGGGTGACGTGGCGGTAAGGGCCGAGGTCGCTGCCGGCGCGGTCGAAGTGGACGAAGCGCAGGCCCTGGGGGAGGACGGCCACCAGGGCCACCAGGATGACCCGCAGGTCGCGGCCCCGCCGGGAGCGCAGGGCCACCGAGAGGGCGGTCACGACCGACCGCCCCAGGGTCACGCACACCAGTGCCTGGGCCACCACTGCCACGCCCACCAGCACCGCGGCCGGGCGGCCGGGGGCGAAGCCGACGATGCCCCCGCTGAGGGCGGCGAGGGTGGCCAGCCCGCCGACGCCCACGACCGAGGCGGTCAGGAGGCCGGCCATCATGTCCCGCCTGCGCAACGGCAGGAGGGCGAGGCGGGTGGGGTCGAGGGTCTCGTCGTTGCCGAAGCCGAGCACGGGCACGACCACCCACCCGACGGCCACCGTGGTGCCCAGCAGCACCGCCACCACGTCGGCGTCGGGCTGGCCGCCGGCCTGGACCAGGATCACGAACCCGGTGAGGGCCAGTCCGGCCCCGTACACGGCGCCCAGCACCACGCCGACCGTCCGCCATCCCCGCCCCCGCAGGCCGTTGGCCAGGAGGCGGAGCTTCAGGCGGAGGAAGAGCCGAGCCATCCCAGGCCGCCGAAGGACGTGCCGGTGGCGCCCACCGAGTCCAGGAACGCCTCCTCCAGGGTGCGGCCCCGGCGCACGTCGTCCAGGCGGCCGGCGGCCACCACGTGGCCGGCGTGGACGATGGCCACCCGGTCGCACAGGCTCTCCACCAGGGCCATCACGTGGCTGGAGAAGACGATCGTGCCGCCCTTGGCGACGTGGGCGTCGAGGACGGCCCGGATGGTGCGGGCCGATACCGGGTCGAGGGCCTCGAAGGGCTCGTCCAGGAACAAGACGGGCGGGGCGTGGAGCAGGGCGGCAGCCAGCGCCACCTTCTTGCGCATGCCGTGGCTGTAGTCGACGACCATGGTGGTGGCGGCGTCGGCCAGGCCCAGCACGGAGAGGAGCTCGGCGGTTCGGGCTGCCACCACCGCCTCGGGCATCCGCCGCAGCAGGCCGTGGTAGGTCACCAGCTCCTCGCCGGTCAGGCGCTCGAACAGGTTGAGGTCCTCGGGGAGAACGCCGATGCGGGCCTTGACGGGCACGGGATCGGGCCACACCGCCAGACCGCCCACCTCGGCGTGGCCGCCGTCGGGGCGGAGCAGCCCGGTGGCCATGCGCATGGTGGTCGTCTTGCCCGCGCCGTTGGGCCCGACGACGCCGAAGAAAGACCCTCGGGGGATGTCGAGGGTGACGTCGTCCACCGCCACGGTGGTGCCGAAGCGCTTGTGCAGCCCCCGCCAGGCCACCGCCGGGGGCATGGAGGTGCGGGTTGCCGACGGGGCGGCCCCGGCGGGAGGCCCGTCGCCGGCGGGCGGGGGGGCGTCGGTGCCCATCGACAGACCGTACGCCGCCCGACCCCGAGGAGCGGGCCGGGGTAGGTCAGCCGACGGGTGCGGCCAGGTAGTCGGCTTCCAGGCGGTCGGCGAGGGCGGCGATGGCGGCCACGCTGGGGGACTCGGGGGCGTGGTCGAGCAGGCACGTGGCGGCCAGGTCGGCCTGGCGCACCGCCTCGTCGTAGGGGACGAGGGCCAGCAGGTCGCCGCCCTTGGCGGCGGCGAAGTCCACCAGCCGCTGCTCCTCGCCCGGGCGGTACCGGTTGCCGACGAACGCCACGCGCGGGATCCCGAGCTCCAGGGCCAGGGCGTGGGCCCGCTCGGCGGTCATCAGGACCTTGGCGGTGGGCTCCAGCACGACCAGCAGGGCGTCCACGTGGCGCAGGGTGCCCCCCGCCCACGACAGGTGTTCGAGGCCGGCCTCCATGTCGGCCACCACGACGACCCCGCTGCCTCTTCCCCGGCGGGGCCCGATCCCCGCGTCCTCGCCCCCCACGAGGCCCTCCACCCCGTCGGGCGCTTCCCGCCCCGTCAGCTCGTTCTCGACCGTCTCGATGAAGTCACGGACCGTGACATGGGCGGTGCCCGTTCAGCCGGAGCCGGCCTTCTCCGCTCTCGCCCCCAGGAGCACGGTCACGCCGTCGGGGCCGGGGGCGCCGTAGCGCTCGAGGAGTTGGGTGGGGCTGAGGCCCGAGGGCGTGGACCGGACGGGACCGCTCTGGTCGAGGAACGGCCGCAGGCGGGCCGCCCCGTCCTCACCCAGGCCGATGTTGGCGCCCAGGTTGGGGTCGGAGTCACAGTCGATGGCGATGACCCGGTGGCCCCGCCGGGCCAGGGTGCGGGCCAGCACCGCGGAGATGGTGGTCTTGCCGATGCCGCCCTTGCCGGAGATCCCGATCCGCACGCCGCCACCGTACCGCCGGGGAGGCCGGCGAGCGGGGGCGGCCGGGGGGGTCGGCCACCGGGGGCCGCGGTGGCCGTGTCGTAGCGTGGCCGCCGTGCTGCTCGACGTCGTGCGGGCCGCCCTCGGGTGCTGAGGACCGGCGGGCGCTCTACGGCAGCAGAGCGCGGATGGGCTGGACCCAGGTGACGGGCGCCGAGTCGGGCGCGAAGGCCACGTCCGCCCCCAGGGGCAGGGCGTCGTCGGTGCTCAGGACGGCCACCGGTACGAGCCGACCGCACGCCGCCGCCCGCAGCTCCATGACGAACTCCCGCCCCACCGGCGTCGTGGCGTCCACCACCATCAGCGTGGGCATGAGCGAGCCGCAGGCGTCGGGGGTGACCTCGGTGAGGGGCTTGTTGATGAAGCGGCAGTCGGGGAGGGCGGCGGCCAGGGCGTCGGAGGTGGGCTGGTCCACGCCCAGGGTGAGGATGAGCGACGCCGGCAGGCCCGAGAGCCGGCGGGCGCCGCCCAGCTCGGCGCTGTAGTCGGCCTCGGTGGGGGAGTCCCGCCGGTCGTCGCCGAGGAAGGCGTCCCGTCCCGCCCGCTCGCTCAGGTCGGCATCGGCGGTGGCCGCGTCGGGGGCCCACACACTCCACGCCACCGGCCCCAGGGCGATCTCGGCGTAGGTGATGACGCCCACCAGGGGGTAGTCGGTGCCCACGTCGGCCAGGCCCCTGTCGCCCAGGCGCCCGGCCAGGCGGTCGAGGGCGTCGGTGGGCTCGGGCGGCTCCTCGGCCCGCACTGCGAACGTCCGGGGCGACACCCGCACCGCGGTCTGCCACCACCCGTCGAACATCAGGATGTCGCCCTCGACGTGGAGGCTGGGGCCGAACGCCCGCTTGGCTCCCTCGTCGACGAACGCCCTCAGCACCTCGGTGTCTTCCACGGCGGCGAGGCTACCGCCGGGGCGGCAGCTTCCGGCTCCGCTCCCGGGTGGTCCGCACCGGTCGGCCGCCCACTACCTCCGTCATCGTGGTGGGCCCGCCGGGACGTCGACCCGCATCACCAGGTGGGGGCCGATGCCCTCGACCTCGAACTCGTCGCCGACCACCTCGAAGCCGGCCGCCGCGTAGAACGGCACCGCCGGCCGCCGGGCGTTGCACCACAGCTCGCCGCCGCCGGCGGCGGCCACGTGGTCCCGGCAGGCGCCGAGCAGGGCCCGCCCCGCTCCCTGCCGGCGGGCGTCGGGCGCGGTGGCCATGCCCCTGAGCCGCCAGCCGGGGGACGGGCCGCCGGGCCTCGCCTCCCGGTACAACGAGGCCACGCCGGCCAGGCGGCCGCCGTCGAACGCCCCGAAGTGGCGGGTGGCGGGGTCGTCGTCGCCCGGGTAGACGGTGGACTCCACCGGCTGGGTCGATCGCAGGACCAGGTGGCGGAGGGGGCGGGTCTCCTCAGAGGTGACGCTCGTGACTTCCATGCCGGCGGTCGGGGGGCGCCAGGCGGCGTCAGCGGCCGGGAGGCGCCACGCCGGCCGGTGCCCCCGGCCGGCTGAGGGGAGACCTGGTGACCGGCGGCATCGGCGGGCCCGTACCCGGTGGCGGTCGGCGCCAACCGGGAGGCTCAGCCACCGGCCCGCACCGCCAGCATGTTGAGGCGCACGTAGTCGATGGTGGGGCCGGGAAGGGCGCCCGCCACCCGGCCCACGAAGGGCTGGCGTTCCTCGGCCGCGAGCCGGTGCAGGTGGGCACCGAGGACGACGGTGGCGAGGAACTCCTCCAGCGCCGCCCTCGTCTCGAAGGTGGCCGACTCGTCGTGCAGCCAGGTGCGCACCGAGGCGAACCCGTTCGACTCCAGGCGGGCGGCCGCCTCCTCGGCGCTCGGGAAGACCCAAGGGTGCCAGGACTCACCGATGTCGGCGAGGGCCACGACAACCCGGCCGACGTTGCCGGCACCGCCGCACTGGGCCACCAGCTGGCCGCCGGGCCGGAGGACCGAGGCCAGGTTGGCGAACAGGTCGTCGTGGTCGGGGACCCAGTGGAAGGTGGCGGTGGAGACGATGGCATCCACCGGCTCGTCGAGGGGGATGGGGCGGTTGAGGTCGGCGTGGACGAATGACACCCGCCCGGCGGCCACCTCGGGGGCCAGGCGGCGGGCGGCCTCGTCGAGCATGTGCCGGGAGCCGTCGAGGGCCACCACGTGGGCGTCCGGGAGCCGTTCCAGCACCGCTTGGGTGACGCGACCGCTGCCGCAGCCGGCGTCGAGGAGGCGGTGCACGCCTTGGGGGCGCAGGTGGTCGAGCAGGGGCGCGGCCCAGCGGGCCTGGGGGATGGCCACCCGGTCGTAGCTGGCGGCGTCCCACTCCCGGGCCGTCATCGAACGGCGGTGGTGGTGGGCAGCCAGGGTGGGCGGGACGCCTCGTGGGCGGTGATGGCGTCGGCGTGGCGCAGGGTGAGACCGATGTCGTCCAGCCCCTCGAGGAACCGCGTGCGGGTGAAGTCGTCGAGCGAGAAGGCGACGTCGACATCGGCGGCGGGGACCACGAGGCGTCGGTCTTCCACGTCGACGGTGACCTCGGTGGCCGGGTCGGCGGTCACCGCGTCGAGCAGGGCCCGGCCCGTGGCCTCGTCCACCTCCACCGGGAGCAGGCCCGCCTTGGTGCAGTTGGTGCGGAAGATGTCGCCGAAGCGGGGCGACACCACGGCCCGGAAGCCGTAGTCCTGGAGGGCCCACACCGCGTGCTCACGGGACGAGCCGGTGCCGAAGTTGGCGCCGGCCACCAGCACGCTGGCGCCCGCGTAGCGGGACTGGTTCAGGACGAAGTCGGGGTCGGACCGCCACGCCGAGAAGAGACCGGCGCCGAAGCCGGTGCGCTCCACCCGCTTGAGCCAGACGCTGGGGATGATCTGATCGGTGTCCACGTCGGAGCGGTCGAGGGGGACGGCGGTGCCGGTGACGGTGCGGACCGGTTGCATGATCGGTGGCTCAGAGCTCCTCGGGGGTGGCGAAGTGGCCGGCGACGGCGGTGGCGGCGGCCACCGCCGGCGACACCAGGTGGGTGCGGCCGCCCGCGCCCTGGCGGCCCTCGAAGTTGCGGTTGGACGTGGAGGCGCAGCGCTGGCCGGGGCGGAGGACGTCGGGGTTCATGCCCAGGCACATCGAGCACCCGGCCGAGCGCCACTCGAAGCCGGCGGCGGTGAAGACCCGGTCCAGCCCCTCGGCCTCGGCCGCCGCCTTGACCTGCATGGAGCCGGGCACGACCAGGGCCCGCATGCCCGCCTTGGCGTGGCGACCGTCCACCACCCGGGCCGCGGCCCGCAGGTCCTCGATGCGGGAGTTGGTGCACGAGCCGATGAACACGGTGTCCACGGCGATGTCCCGCACCGGCGTGCCGGGGCGCAGGCCCATGTAGGCCAGGGCCCGGCGGGCGGCCTCGGCCTGGGCCCGGTCGGGGAGGGCGTCGGGATCGGGGACGGCGCCGTCGATGGGGACGACCTGGCTCGGGTTGGTGCCCCACGAGACGTGGGGCGCCAGGGTGGTGGCGTCGATCACGACCTCGCGGTCGAAGGTGGCGCCGTCGTCGGTGGCCAGCGCCCGCCAGTGGTCGAGGGCCCGCTCCCACTGGTGGCCGTGCGGTGCGTGGGGGCGGCCCTCCAGCCAGGCGAAGGTGGTGTCGTCGGGGGCCACCATCCCGGCCCGGGCCCCGCCCTCGATGGACATGTTGCACACCGTCATCCGCCCCTCCATGGACAGGGACCGGATAGTGGGCCCCCGGTACTCGATGACGTGGCCGGCGCCGCCGCCGGTGCCGATGCGGCCGATGACGGCCAGGATCACGTCCTTGGCGGTGGCTCCCGGAGGGAGGTTCCCCTCCACCGTGACTGCCATGGTGGCGGGGCGACGTTGGGGCAGGGTCTGGGTGGCCAGGACGTGTTCGACCTCGCTGGTGCCGATGCCGAAGGCCAGGGCCCCGAAGGCCCCGTGGGTGGAGGTGTGGCTGTCCCCGCACACGATGGTGAGGCCGGGCTGGGTGAGGCCCAGCTCGGGGCCGATGACGTGGACGATCCCCTGGTTGGCGTGGCCCATGGGGTAGAGCGGGATGCCGAACTCGGCGCAGTTGCGGTCCAGGGCGGCGAGCTGGGCGGCCGAGACGGGGTCGTCCAGGGGACGGTCGAGGCCGGCGGTGGGGACGTTGTGGTCGGCGGTGGCAACCGTGAGGTCGGGGCGGCGGACGCCGCGCCCGGCCAGGCGCAGGCCGTCGAACGCCTGGGGGGAGGTGACCTCGTGCACCAGGTGGAGGTCGACGTAGAGCAAATCGGGTTCGCCCTGGGCCCGGTGGACGACGTGGTCGTCCCACACCTTCTCGCTCAGGGTGCGGGGGGTGGCGGTGGGGGTCGGCATGGCGTTCGGGCCTTCCTCGACGTTCTTTGGCGCGCTGGCGGCCCTGGAGGCGGCCAGCGCGCCACAGAACGTCGGTTGGGGAGCCAGCGTCCTATAATGTGAGACGCTAGTCTTGCTGTGTGGACAGTGTAAGTGGCGTCGGCGTGCTCGACAAGGCGTTTGCCGTGGTGGGCGCCCTCGAGGGAGGCCCGCTGGGCCTGGCCGGGCTGGTGTCGGCCACGGGCCTGTCCCGGGCCACGGCCCACCGCCTGGCCGTGGCCCTGGAGGCCCACGCCATGGTGGCCCGCACCGGCGACGGCCGGTTCACGCTCGGGCCCCGCCTGGTGCGGGCCGGCCTGGTGGATGCCGCCCGCATGGGGATGGAGCGGCTGCGGGACGAGACCGGCGAGAGCGTGCAGCTCTACGTGCGCCGGGGCGACGAGCGCCTGTGCGTGGCGTCGCTCGAGTCCCCCCACGGCCTGCGCACCATCGTGGCGGTGGGGGCCGTGCTGCCACTGGCGGCGGGGTCGGCGGGGCGGGTGCTGCGGGGCGACGAGGAGGCGCTGGCCCGGGGATGGGCCCAGAGCGTGGAGGAGCGCGAGCCCGGGGTGGCCTCGGTCAGCGCCGCCGTGCGCGACGCCGCCGGGGCGGTGGTGGCGGCGGTGTCGGTGTCGGGCCCCATCGGTCGCACGACCCGCTTCCCGGGCCGCCGCTACGCCGCCGCCGTGGTTGCCGCCGCCCGGGCCATCGGCCACACGCTCAGCCCGGCGTGACCACCACCTGGATCTGTTGCACGGGGAAGTTGTCGATCCGCCCCTCCGTGTGCATCCCCGGCAAGGTGCCGCCCGCGCCGCCGAGCTTCCACGTGGCCGACCACTGTTCAGTCACGACGACGTTGTACGTCCCGACGTCGATGTACACGTGTGTGATTGAGCCATCAGGCCACGGGCGTCCGGGTTCGTCAAAGGGACCAGTCGTCGTTCCGTCACCCCAGTCTACCGAATAGCTACCGAGCGCCCGGATATCCAGTGTCCCGAACGGCGTTGCCTCACGATAGGTCTCTGCCTCCTCGCCTCGAGTTTCGAGATAGGCCTCCCGCCCGGTAAGTGCCCTCCCGGGGGCGATCCATGGGTGGGGTGCTTGCAACGGAAGATTCTGCCAGTAGTGAATCGCAGCAAGCTGGGGACTGAGACCGGGGCCCGGGTCACCGGGGCAGAACTGGTAGTTTGCCAGAAAGACATCCCATCCATGTGCGGCAACCGAGTCGACATAGGTTCTGTCCAAGTCTCCGTAGGGGAAGTACCACGTATAGATGCATCCCCATGTGCCGTCTGCTGAAGGGTGGAGACCCGGCATGGCGACAACGCTCGCGGGGCCACCACCGGAGCGAGAGCTCGGCCCGGGCCCACCGGTGAGCACTGAGGATCCATCGCCCTCGCAATGAATGATAGAACCCGTGTAATCGGCCCCACACCCACTTCGACCGTCGGCTCCCGCTTGAAGGGGTGTCAGCACGACAAGCGATGCCGCAGCGACGACGGCTGTGACTAAGCCGCGGAGCATGGATCGGGCGGTTGAGAATGATCTTGCAGGAATCCGTCGTACACGACGGTCCATCCCGTCGGATTGTAGTGATTCGGGTCCTGCCCCGGCGACGCTCGATTCAGGCCGACATATTGATCGGTGAGAGCCGCGCTCGGCGCCACGGCGACGGCAGAGTAGTCACGAGACACATGCGCATATACACAGTCAGCTAGTGCTGTGACGATAGTGACAACTTTCGTGCTTCGATTGCCAGGGTTCGGCTTGAGATCACGGAATCCGCCGGCCTCTTCTTCTGTGAGCAGATTGAGCTGCGTCGTCAACACCGGACCTGAAAACAGGGCCTTCATCCGATCGATGGCCTCTGCCGTCACGGCGTGCTGTGCGAGGGCGGTGCGTATGAGGTCCCCGAAGGTGGCGTCGATCCCGGCGAGGATCCGATTGATGTAGGCGGCGTCGATCACCGTGGGCACCGCGTAGGCGTTGGTTGTGGTGGTGGTCTCCGGGGCGGTGGCGATGGTGGCGTGGGGGAGGGTGGCCTTGGCGCTGCCGCCGCCGGAGCACGCTGCGCTCACCAGGACAGCCGCCGCCGCCGCCGCTCCCAGGACCTGCCGTCTTGCCGCCCTCCGCACCGACGAAATACGTATCACCCCGTGTCACCCCATGCAAGGGGCGCAACCGCCGGTCCGAGGGGTCAGGACGCCAGTTCGACGATCTCCACCGAGAGGGCGCCGCTGGGCGCCTGGTACTCCACCGTGTCGCCGGCCCGGCGGCCCATCAGGGCCTGGCCGAGGGGCGACTGGGGGGAGATGACCGGGAGGTCGTCGCGCCGCTCCTCGATGGAGCCGACCAGGTAGCGCTCCACGTCGTCGTCGCCCTGGTAGCGCAGGGACACGATGCTGCCGGTGGCCACCGTGCCGTCGCCCGACCCCTCCTCGATGATCGTGGCGTGCTCCACGATGGACTCGAGCTGGCGGATGCGGGCCTCCATGCGGCCCTGGTCGTCGCGCGCCGCGTGGTAGTCGGCGTTCTCGGACAGGTCGCCAAGCTCGCGGGCCCGCTGGATGGTGGCGGCAATGTCGATTCGGCCGCGGGTGGTGAGGTCGTCGAGCTCCGCCTTGAGACGGTCGTAGGCGGCTCGTGACAGGTGGGTCTCGGCCATGGGTCGAGGCTACCAACCCCTTCCCGGTGGGCCGCCCGGCGGCGCGGGTTGACGGCGAAGGTCGGGCCGGGGACACTAGAGACGATGTCCACGTCGCGGAGCACCGTAATTCCCTGAGCACACGCCGCCCGACCCGGCGTGTGCCGTCCGACCGTCCACCTCGGTGGGCGGTTTTCTTTTTCCCGGCCGAAGGAGCGAAGGAGCGCAGTGGGGTACAGCATCGGCGTCATCGGTGGCGACGGCATCGGGCCGGAGGTCGTGGCCGAGGCCCTGAAGGTGGTCCGGGCCGCCGGGGTGGACCTGCACACCGTCCACCACGACCTGGGCGCCGCCCGCTACCTGCGCACCGGCGAGATCCTGCCCGACGGCGTGCTCGACGAGCTGCGCACCACCGACGCCATCCTCCTGGGCGCCGTCGGGTCGCCCGACGTCCCCCCGGGCGTGCTCGAGCGCGGGCTGCTCCTCCGGCTGCGCTTCGAGCTGGACCTGTACGTCAACCTGCGGCCGTTCACGTCGGTGACCCGCTCACAGAGCGGCTCGGCCCCAGGCCCGGAGCGGGACTTCGTGGTGGTGCGGGAGAACACCGAGGGCGTGTACGCCCGCGAGGGCGGCACCCTCCGCAAGGGCACGGCCCACGAGGTGGCCACCCAGGGGTCGGTGAACACCCGCATGGGCGTGGAGCGGTGCGTGCGCTTCGCCTACGACCTGGCCGCCTCCCGGCCCCGGCGTCAGCTCACCCTCGTCCACAAGACCAACGTGCTCGCCTTCGCCGGCGACCTGTGGCAGCGGACATTCACCGAGGTGGGCGCCGCCCACCCCGACGTCACCACCTCCTACGACCACGTGGACGCCGCCTGCATCCATCTCGTGTCCTCGCCCGACCGCTACGACACCATCGTCACCGACAACCTCTTCGGCGACATCCTCACCGACCTTGGTGGAGCCGTCACCGGTGGCATCGGCCGGGCTGCGTCGGCCAACCTCAACCCCGACCGGACCGGCCCGTCCCTCTTCGAGCCGGTGCACGGCTCGGCGCCCGACATCGCCGGGACGGGCACCGCCAACCCCGTCGCCGCCATCCGCTCGGCGGCCATGATGGTGCGCTGGCTGGGCGAGGCCGCCGCCGCCGACCGCATCGACCAGGCGTGCGCCACCCTGGTTCCCGCCGACACCCACATCACCACCGCCGGCATCGGCGACGCCATCGCAGAAAGGGTCTGAGCAATGCCACTGCAGACGGTCGACAAGATCTGGATGGACGGGGAGCTGGTGGCCTGGGAGGACGCCAAGGTGCACGTCCTCACCCACTCGCTGCACTACGGCAGCGGCGTCTTCGAGGGGATCCGCGCCTACGCCACCGACCGGGGGCCGGCCGTGTTCCGCCTCACCGACCACGTCAACCGCCTGTTCGCCAGCGCCCGCGTGTACATGATCGACATCCCCTTCACGCCCGACCAACTGGTCGCCGCGGTGAAGGACACGGTGGCGGCCAACGGGCTCGACGCCTGCTACATCCGCCCCATCGTCTACCTGGGCTACGGGGAGATGGGGTTGAACCCATTGCCGTGCCCCGTCAACGTGTCCATCGCGGTGTGGCCGTGGGGCACGTACCTGGGCGACGAGGGCCTGCGCCGGGGCGTGCGCATGAAGATCTCCAGCTGGCAGCGCCACGACCCCAACGCGGTGCCGGTGGCGGCCAAGGGCACGGGCATGTACGCCAACTCCTCGATGGCCAAGGTGGAGGCCCTCAACGCCGGGTACGACGAGGCCATCCTCCTGTCGCCCCAGGGCTACGTCAGCGAGTGCACGGGCGAGAACCTGTTCGTGGTCAAGCACGGCCGCCTGCTCACGCCGCCGGTCGCCGCCGGCGCCCTGGAGGGCATCACCCAGGACTCCGTCGTCACCATCGCCCGGGACTTGGGCTACGACGTGGGCGAGGCCAACCTCCTGCGCACGGACCTGTACCTGGCCGAGGAGGCGTTCCTCACCGGCACCGCCGCCGAGGTGGTGCCCATCCGCTCGGTGGACGACCGCGAGATCACCGCCCCCGGGCCGATCACCAAGGCCGTCCAGGACACCTACTTCGCCACCGTCCGGGGCCAGGTCGACCGCTACAAGGACTGGCTCGAACATGTCGAGTGAGGGCCACCTGGCCCTCCCGCCCCTGCCCGCGGCGGTCGACGTCTACGACACGACGCTGCGGGACGGGAGCCAGCAGGAGGGGCTGTCCCTCACCGTGGACGACAAGCTGCGGGTGGCGGGCCAGCTCGATCACCTGGGCGTGGCCTACATCGAGGGCGGGTGGCCGGGAGCCAACCCCAAGGACGACGAGTTCTTCGCCCGGGCGCCGGCCGAGCTGCACCTGGAGACGGCCACCCTGGTGGCCTTCGGCTCCACCCGCCGGCCCCGGTCCACGGCCGGTGCCGACGAGACTCTCCGCCACCTGGTGAAGGCCAACACCTCCACGGTGTGCATCGTGGCCAAGGCGTGGGACCGCCATGTGACGGAGGCCCTGCGCACCGACCTCGATGAGGCGGTGGCCATGGCCGCCGACTCGGTGGAGCTCCTGCGCCACGCCGGCCTGCGCGTGTTCTTGGACGCCGAGCACTTCTTCGACGGCTACCGGGCCGACCCCGGGTTCAGCCTGCGGGTGCTGGAGGCGGCGGAGGCGGCCGGCGCCGAGGCCCTCGTGCTGTGCGACACCAACGGCGGCACCCTGCCCGACGAGGTCGAACGGGTGGTGGCCGAGGTCCGCCGGCGCACGTCGGCCACCCTCGGCGTGCACTTCCACGACGACGGCGGCTGCGCGGTGGCCAACACCCTGGCCGGCGTGCGCCAAGGCGCCACCCAGGTCCAGGGCTGCGTCAACGGCTACGGCGAGCGCACCGGCAACGCCGACCTGTGCGCCGCCATCCCCGACCTGTCGCTCAAGATGGGCGTCCGCACCATCCCCGCCGACCGCATGGAGCGCCTGGCGCCGGTGGCCCACCACGTGGCCGAGCTGGTCAACCTCGCCCCCCGGCCTCATCAGCCCTATGTCGGGCGATCGGCCTTCGCCCACAAGGCGGGCCTGCACACGTCGGCCATCGCCCGGGGCCGTGACCTGTACCAGCACGTGGCGCCCGAGGGGGTGGGCAACGGCACCCGGTTCGTGGTCAGCGAGCTGGCCGGCCGCTCGACCCTGGCCTTGAAGGCCGAGGAGCTGGGCCTGGACCTGGAGGCGTCGTCGCTGGCCGGCACCGTCGAGCGCCTGAAGGAGCTGGAACACCGGGGGTACCACTTCGAGGTGGCCGACGGCTCGCTGGAGCTGCTGATGCGCCGGGCCGGTGGGTGGGAGCAGCAGTTCTTCCGGCTCGAGTCCCTCAGGGTCATCACCGAACAGCGGGAGGACGGCGGGTTCCTCACCGAGGCCACCGTCAAGGTGCACTGCCACGGCCGGCGCCTCGTGGCCACCGCCGAGGGCAACGGGCCTGTCAACGCCCTGGACGGGGCCCTGCGCCAGGCCATCGGCCAGGCCTTCCCGGCCCTGGCCGACGTCCACCTCACCGACTACAAGGTGCGGGTGCTCGACACGGCCAAGGGCACGGCGGCCGTCACCCGGGTGCTCATCGACTCCACCGACGGCGAGCGCACGTGGTCCACCATCGGGGTGTCGGAGAACGTCATCGAGGCGTCGTGGCAGGCTTTGTCCGATTCCATCGTCTTCGGCCTGCTCCACCACGCCGGCCGCAAGGAGGAGGGCGACTGATGGCTGCGCCCCAGTACGTGCCCGTCCCCCTCTCCGAGCAGCCGCGCCGGTCCCTGCCGCTGCCGCCGCCCGGTCGCTGGGCGGCCGACCGCCCGGGGGACCTGGACGCCGGCCAGCCCCGCGGCCCCAAGCTGGGCTCGCCGGGCCCCGACCAGGGCTACGCGCTGGCCCTTGCCGAGCGCCTGGCCCCTCGGGTGGTCGTCACCGACGGGGAGCACGTGGACGACGCCCTGGCCGGGGCGGTGGGCGTGGCCCTGAAGCGGGCGTCGCTGTTCGGGCGGGCACCCGTCATCCACGACCTGGAGCTGGCCCTGCAAGTCTTCGGGTTCCTGGCCGACGCCCCGCCCGACCTGGTGGCGGCCCGGCGGGCCCTGTTCGGCGGGGCCGCCCACCACTACTGGGACCAGCGGGCCATCACCGACGCGGTGCCCGAGGCCAGCCTGCGCCTCACGCCTGCCCAGGTGGCCGACCGGGCGGCGGCGGACTGGCGCTCGCTGCTCGGGGGGTGAGCGCGGGCGGCACCGAGCGGGTCGAAATCCCGGTCGGGGACTTCGTCTTCGACGCCCTGGCCGCGGGCCCGCCCGACGGCGAGCTGATCCTGCTCCTCCACGGTTTCCCGCAGTCGTCCTACGAGTGGCGGGCCCCCATGGGCGCCCTGGCCGGCGCCGGCTACCGGGCGGTGGCCCCCGACCAGCGGGGGTACTCGCCCCGCGCCCGGCCCGATGGCGCCGAGCACTACCGGCTGGCCAGTCTGGCCGCCGACGTGGTGGCCATGGCCGACTGGCTGGGCGGCCACCGGTTCCACGTGGTGGGCCACGACTGGGGGGCGGCGGTGGCGTGGCAGGTGGCCGGTTCCCAGCCTGAGCGGGTCCGCACCCTGACCGCAATCTCGGTACCCCATCCCATGGCCATGGTGGAGGCCCTGGCCGCGGCGTCGGGGGCCCAGCTGGCGATGTCGTCATACATCGCGTTCTTCCAGGCTCCCAGGCTGCCGGAGACGGTGCTGCTCGGTGGCGACGGCGCCCGGTTGCGCGACCTGCTGACCGTCACCGGCCTGGACGACGGGGAGGCGGTCGACCGCTATGTGGCCCGGCTGCGCCAGCCCGGGGCGCTGACCGCCGCCCTGAACTGGTACCGGGCCCTCGACCTGTCGGCCGCCGCCGTCGGCCCGGTGACGGTGCCGACCATGTTCGTCTGGGGCGAGGGCGACCCCGCCATCGGCCGGGAAGCGGCCGAGGGGTGTGCCCGCCACGTGTCCGGCCCGTACCGCTTCCAGGTGATGGCGGGCGCCGGCCACTGGATTCCCGAGCAGCAGGCCGTCGCCCTCAACCGAATGCTCCTCGACCACCTGGCCAGCGTCGAGGACCCACCTGGACCTTGATCAACCCGACCACCGCCACGGCGGCCCGGTCCCGGGGTTCGGGGGAACCGAGTCCGGTCAGTAGGCCTTGGCGATGGTGGCCACCAGCCCGGGCTCCGACGACGACGCCGGCAGCTCGCCTCCGCCGTCGCCCCGCTGGAGGCAACGGACGGTGACGGCCGACTCGGCGAGAGACGCCTCGGCGTCGCGCACTGCGTCCCACGGCACCCGGGCGAAGCCCGACTGGGCCGCCTCCCGGGCATCGTCGGCGGTGGCGACGTCGGAAGTGTGCCGGTCGCGCCACTCCGTGGCCGAGCGCAGCAGGGCGGCTTGGACGTCGTCGAGGGCGACCCTCACCCGCTCGCGCACCGATCCGATGGGCACCGGCTCCTTGTCGCCGGTGTCGCGCCGGACGAGGGTGGCGGTGCCGGCGGCCAGGTCGCGGGGCCCGATCTCGACCCGCACGGGGACACCCTTGAGCTCCCACTCCACGGCCCGGCGGCCGAAGCCGCTCTCCACCCGATCGTCGAGCTCGGCCCGCACGCCGGCGGCCACCAGGTCGGCGGTGATAGCCGCCGCCGATTCTCTCGCGCCGTCCTCCCCTCGCACCAGCAGCACCACCACCTGGACGGGTGCCAGGCGAGGGGGAAGGCGCAGGCCCGAGTCGTCGCCGTGGCCCATCACGAGGGCGCCGACCAGGCGGGTGGAGACCCCCCACGACGTCTGCCAGGCCAGCTCGTTGGCGCCGGTGTCGGACTGGAACGAGATGCCGAAGGCGCGGGCGAAGTTCTGCCCCAGCTCGTGGCTGGTGCCCATCTGCAGGGCCTTCCCGTCGCCCATCATCCCCTCGATGGTGTAGGTGGCGTCGGCCCCCGCGAAGCGCTCGCGCTCGCTTTTGCGCCCCACCAGCACGGGCAGGGCCAGCACGTTCACGGCCACGTCCTCGTACACGTCCCTCAGGATGCGCAGGGCGTAGGCCCGGGCGTCGGCCTGTGAGGCGTGGGCGGTGTGGCCCTCCTGCCACAGGAACTCGGTGGTGCGCAGGAAGACCCGGGGCCGCAGCTCCCAGCGCACCACGTTGGCCCACTGGTTGAGCAGCAGCGGCAGGTCCCGGTAGCTCTGCACCCACTTGGCGACGAAGACGTTGATGATGGTCTCGCTGGTGGGGCGCAGCACCACCGGCTCCTCGAGCTCCTTGCCCCCGCCGTGGGTCACCACCGCCAGCTCGGGGCTGAACCCCTCCACGTGCTGGGCTTCCTGGCGGAGGTAGGACTCGGGGATCAAGAGCGGGAAGTAGGCGTTGCGGGCGCCGGCCGCCTTGATGCGGTCGTCCAGCTCGCGCTGCATGCGCTCCCAGATGGCGTAGCCGTAGGGGCGGATGACCATCGTGCCCCGCACCGGGCCGTTGTCGGCCAGCTCGGCCTTGGCCACCACGTCCTGGTACCACTGGGGATAGTTGTCCGCCCGGGCGGTCAGGACGCTCTTGGCCATGGAGGGCGACAGTACCGGCAGCCCAGTGAGCCTCGAACGCCATTCCGGGCTGCGTGCCCCGAACGCTGTGGCGGGCTGCGTGCCCCGAACGCCGTTGCCGTCGCCGGTAGCCTCCGGGGATGGGCGCCCCGAGGGTCCGCTTCGCTCCGGCGCCGACCGGCTTCCTGCACTTGGGGAGCGCCCGGGCCGCCCTGTTCAACTGGCTGTACGCCCGCCATACCGGCGGCACCATGGTCCTGCGCATCGAGGACACCGATCCGGCCCGCTCCCGCGACGAGCTGGTGCGGGGCATCGCGCGGACGCTGCACTGGCTGGGCCTGGACTGGGACGAGGGCCCCGTGCGCCAGTCCACCCGGATGGAGCTGTACCGCGACGCCGCCTGGCAGCTGGTGGCGGAAGGGGCGGCCTACTGGTGCGACTGTTCGTCGGAGGCGGTCAAGGCCCGCACCCCGCCGGGGGCGCCGCCCGGGTACGACGGCTTCTGCCGCGACCGGGGACTGACCGGCGACGAGGCAGGCGCCGCCCTGCGCCTGCGCACCCCCGACGACGGCGAGACGGTGGTGCACGACGTCATCCGGGGCGACGTGCACTTCGACCACGCCACCCTCGAGGACTTCGTCGTCCAGCGCTCCGACGGAACGCCCACCTTTCTGCTGGCCAATGCCGTGGACGACGCCGACATGGCCATCTCCCATGTGGTGCGGGGCGAGGACCTGCTTCCGTCCACCCCCAAGGTGCTGCTGCTGCGCCGGGCCCTGGGCGTGGGGGACGAGCCCGTGTTCGCCCACCTGCCCTTGATCGTGGACGAGGCCCGTCGCAAGCTCTCCAAGCGCCGCCACGCGGTGGCGGTGGAGGAGTACCGGGAGAAGGGGTACCTGCCCGAGGCGCTGCGCAACTACCTGGGCCTGTTGGGCTGGGCCCCGCCCGGCGACCGGGAGATCGTGCCCATCGAGGAGATGGTGACCGCCTTCGAGCTGGAGGCGGTCAACAAGTCGCCCGCCTTCTTCGACGTGGCCAAGCTCGACTACGTGAACGCCGAATACCTGCGGGCCCTGCCGGTGGCCACTTTCGTGCGGGAGTCGTTGCCGTGGCTCATGGAGGACCCGCCGTGGCCGCCCGAGCGCCTGGACCCGGCCGTGTTCGAACAGGTCGCGCCCCAGGTGCAGGAGCGGGTGCGGACCCTCGGCGAGGTGCCGCAGATGGTGGACTTCCTGTTCCTCGAGGCGCCGGTGATCGACGCCGACGCCTGGGAGAGGGGCGTGGCCCGCCTGCCCGCAGCGGCCGACGTGCTCGACGCTGCCGCCGGCCTCTACGCCGACTGCCATTGGGACCACGAGACGTTGCACCGCCAGACGGCGGCCCTCGCCGAGCGACTGGGCCTCAAGCTGGGCAAGGCCCAGGCGCCGATCCGGGTGGCGGTCACCGGTCGCACCGTCGGGCCTCCCCTGTTCGAGTCCTTGCAGGTGCTGGGAAGGCAGACCACGCTGGAGCGGTTGGCAGCCGCCAAGGCACGCCTGACATCCGAGAAAGCCCAATCGGAGCGGACGACGTCGTAGCGCGATGAAGCTCGTCCTGAAGATCGTGGCCGTGGTGGGGGTGGTCGCCGTCCTCTACACGGGCGTCACCCTGGGGCAGGTGTGGCTGGCGTCGCGCCGGGACGGCGCCCGGCCCGCCCAGGCCATCGTGGTGCTGGGGACGGCCCAGTACAACGGCGAGCCGTCGCCCGTGCTGCGGGCCCGTCTGGACCACGCGGTGGCCCTGTGGCGCCAGAAGCTGGCGCCGGTGATCGTGGTCACCGGCGGGCGCCAACCGGGCGACCGCTTCACCGAGGCATCGGCCTCGGCCAACTACCTGCTGGCTCAGGGTGTGCCCGACGCCGACCTCTTGCGGGAGGTGTCGGGGACCTCCTCGTGGCAGTCCCTGGCGGCCGCCGCCTCCTTCCTCCACCAGCGCTCGATCAGCGAGGTGCTGCTGGTGTCGGACCCGTTCCACTCCTACCGGATCACCGCCATCGCCGACGAGCTCGGCCTCGACGGCCACGCTTCGCCCACCCGCACCAGCCCCATTACCGGCCTGACGGCCACCCGGTACCTGTTGCGGGAGACGGCCGCAGTGGCGGTCGGGCGGGTCATCGGCTTCCGGCGCGAGGCGGGCATCCACCGGGTGGTCGGCGGCGCCGGCGACTGAACGCGGGCCACGGGCTAGGGTGGTGGGACCCGTTCGGGGGTGGTGTAATCGGCAACACGACAGGTTCTGGCCCTGTTATTGGGGGTTCGAGTCCTCCCCCCCGAGCTTCGGCTGTACCGGCCCCGGCCACCGGGGCCGCTCGGTCCCATCGTCTAGTGGCCTAGGACACCACCCTCTCAAGGTGGAGACACGGGTTCGAACCCCGTTGGGACTGCCACAAAAGGTGCAGGTCAGAGGGCCCATGGTCGCTTCCTCGGCCCGATGAACCGCTGGTCATCCCATACGGATCCCATATTTGCACCGTTTGCCACCAGCCGGACCCCTGAGATGAGGCTGCGCAGGAGAGCGCACCGCGGTGCCCATCAGGGCGACGACGACGGGCACGACGATCACACGCAGCCGGTAGAGCACCACCACCACCACCACCACCACCCAGCGCCGAGGACAGCCGGGAACACCAGCCGCCAGGCCACGGCCACGAACGTGACGAGACCGGCGGGACGCCGGGCGGCGATGTGCACGGGGCGTGGCGAACCTTCGCCGCCGCAGCCATGGCCGGGCGTCGAGCGCGACGCTCCCGTGGTCCTGTCCACTTTCTATCGCGATGCGATCCATCCGAACGCACGAGGGTCGGGGTGAACGAGGTCGGCAGAGCGGGCGGCGGCTAGTCCGGCCCGCCGGGACTCCCTTCTGCGCCCGCTCTCGTCGTGTGCGAGAATGGTTGCAGTGATGCAGCCTTCTCGTCACTGACGCTGGAAAGAGGGTCTCGCGAAAGGGGTACGCCATGACGACCGTTAGCTGGACCGTCGAATGACCGAGGTGCGGGGCGAGGCGGCCAAGCAACCGTTCCTTCCGCTCGCCGGCCCGTACGGCCATCCGTTCCATCCGATCTTCGTCACCGTGCCCATCGGGGCGTGGGTCGGCAGCCTCGTCCTCGACATCGCCTCTCGGTCCGTCGGCGATCCCGGCGCCCTGTCCCGCGGCGCCTACTGGATGATCGCCGTCGGGGTGATCGGGGCTCTCCTCGCCGCAGTGTTCGGGCTACTCGACCTGCTTGCCATCCCAGCGGGCACGAGGGCCCGCAAGGTGGGCCTCACCCACATGGCGCTCAACCTCAGCGTGGTCGCGCTCTTCGTGGTCTCGTTCGTCGTTCGCGCCAACGACGGCCTCGACCGGGCAACGCAAGCACTGCCCCTCGTGCTCTCTGTCGTCGCCATCCTCCTGTTGCTGGTCTCCGGCTGGTTGGGCGGGATGCTCGCATATCGATATGGAGTGCGAGTCGCCGACCAGCAGACGCAAGCGGAAGGTTTCCGGTAGACGCGGAGAGGGCTTGCCTTTTTGGGGGCCGGGCCCCCGACGGCCATGGCCAAGGCGGTCGGGATGGATCTCGGGACCACCAACTCGGTGGTTGAAGGAGGCCAGCCAAACGGTAAGGGCTCACGCCACGTCTGATTGGGCGTTGATGGTGTAGTTCCAATCGCCGTGCCAGTAGTGGGGGCTCAAAGGAACGGCGCCGGCTTCCCGACGACCCCGACGCCCGCCGGCTCCACGACCAGACCCGCCTCCTGAGCGAGTTCCTGCAGGAGCGCGCCCCTGATGCCGAGCTGGCCTCTTTCCCGTCGGCGGCCACGGCCGTTGTCCAGGCCCACTGCCACCACAAGGCGGTGATGGGGTTCGACGCGGAGCGCGCCGTCCTGGCCCGGGCCGGGCTCGAACCCGACGTCCTCGACTCAGGGTGCTGCGGGATGGCCGGAGCGTCGGCTTCGAGCGGGGAGAGCACTTCGAAGTCTCGGTCAAGGCGGCCGAGCGGGTCCTGCTCCCAGCGGTGCGGGCGGCGGCACCCGACAGCGTGGTCGTGGCCGACGGCTTCAGCTGCCGGAAGCAGATCGAACAGTGCACGGGCCGTCGGGCCCTGCACCTGGCCGAGGTCCTGCACGCCGGGATGGGGTCTCCTGAGTAACGGCGGCAAAGTGGCCAAGAATGCATCCGCTAATGCGGATCAGAGGCTGTGGATCGGCGGCAGGCACGTAGTTGCTTCCGCCCCCGCCGCCTCTGCCCGCCCCAACAGTCGACTCCCCTCACAGATGACGCCCGCTCACGCCACCTCGCCAACTGGTGCTACTATGTAGCACGTGGATCGCATCGGGGTGCGTGAGCTCCGCCAGCACGCCAGCCGCTACTTGGACCGGGTGGCGCACGGCGAGAGCCTGGAGGTAACGGAGCGGGGACGCCCGGTGGCGCGCCTCGTCCCCATCACCTCCGACGCCTGGGCCGACATGATCGCCAGTGGCCGGGTCACTCCCGCCGAGGACGGCACCGACGTGGCCGACGAGGCGCCCGGCAACTACGACGTGGACGCATCCGCGGTCCTGGCCGAGATGCGCGCCGACGAACGGTGAGGTTGTACCTGGACTCCTCCGCGCTTGTGAAGCTGGTCAAGGTCGAACCAGAGTCGGGCGCGCTGCGCCGCTTTCTACGCCGGCATCGCACCGATGGTCGGGTGACGAGCGCCCTCGCCCGTGTCGAGGTGGTGCGCGCCGTGGCTGCCGGGGGGCCGGCGGCGGTCGCCCAGGCGAGGCGGCAGCTCGCCCGCGTGGACCACGTCAACATCGACCGCGTCCTGCTCGACGAGGCGGCCACCCTCGCACCCGGGACGGTGCTGAGGTCCCTGGATGCCATCCACCTGGCCTCGGCCAGCTCGATCGGAGGCGACCTGCGGGCCGTGGTGACCTACGACGGCCGGATGGCCGCCGCGGCCGCCGCCCTCTCCTTCGTGGTTGAGGCGCCGGCCTCACCGGCTCGGCTTCCGGCGTCGGCGCTGGCCCGACGCGGCCATCCACTCCACTCGGCTCGATGGAGCACCTTGGCGTTGGCCTTCTGTTTCATCGGAGTTTGATGCAGCCGGCTAAAGGAGCACAGCCGAATCGCTCAGTCCGTCCCACGGACTCAAGCCGGCCGACTCGTTCTTGACCGCCGGTCCAGGATGTACATGGCGCGGGAACGACCTCTGCTCTATAATTCGGTCAAGCGAGATCGCCATGCCTGACACGATCCGTCAGATCCCCAGGACGGGACCGAACATTTCCATCAGCGGGGACCAACCTCACCGGAACGACCGTCCGGGTCTGCGCCAGCGGCTATTGCGGTTGACGTCGCTTGCTCTGCCGCTGGTGGTCCTCCTTCTTGGCTCATGCACGTCTCGGGGTGCGAGATCGGACAGTACTCGTCCCTCAACGTTCCTGTCTCCGGCCAACGCCTCGCTTCCAATAGTGTTCCCAGATGGTTCTAGCATTAGCCTAATATATCCAAAAGCGGCGGGTCTGGAAAAGCTTGAGTTCTTGCCTCAAGCCTCCGTCCAGTACGTTCCATATGCAGCGGATTCAGATCCGTCTAACAAGACGTCGTCACAACCGTGCTGCGGCCGGCGACTGACCATTAAGCGGGGGACGGTTAGCGAGTTGATGCGCGGGCGCACACCGACGAAGGTCTACAAGGGTGTGGGCGCCACGGACGTTCCGTTCTTTGACTCTACGGTCGCCCGAGTCGGGACAGCGGAACTTCCTCAGTTGGCCTTCCAGTTCGGGTCGTGGGTTGTCTTGGCTTTCGATTATCCGGAGTCTGACCCGCGAGGCGTTCGCATGAGCGACGAGCAGCGGGCTCTGTTCGCGTCACGCCTTGATGGTTACGAGAACAATCAGGGGTTCCTCGTCCTTCATCCGCAGCGACCTCTGTGTTTGCAGCCGTCCGTCGACGGGCCTGATGGCGTCCTCGGGGATGCCGCTAGTAACGGTGCGCTGATGTTCTACCTACACCCGCGCCCACATGGGAACGATGCTTCCATCGGAAAGACGTCTGAGGGCTACGACATCGTGGCTTGGTCCCCGTATCATACATCGTTGCTCCTTCCCGGCAGCCAGTTCGAAGTGGCGCTCCCAAACGCTCTGCGTCCGTTGCAGAATGACCTCGAAGTCGCAAGTTTGAGTCAAGATTCTGAATGGCGGTGTTAGGGATGGCTTGAGAAGTGGTTGGTAAGTGTTCAGGTTGCCGGGGGCGGCATCCACGGATCGCCAGCGAACAGGCGGATGAGTGCGTCGATGGCGGGGATGTCGTGCTTGCGGGTGGTGGACAGGTAGCTGCGTAGGTGGGCGAACCGCTCGGCGCCGTGGTGGCTCCGGAAGCAGCCCGAGATCTTGCGGTGGAGCTTGGTG
>JBHELO010000146.1:0-10489 GCA_046263055.1 Acidimicrobiales bacterium
GCAGGTGAGTCCGTCGGCAGGTGAGTCCGTCGGCCGGTGAGTCAGTCGGGAGGCAGCGTCGGTATGAGCGAACAGCACGAGCGGTGGCAGGAGCTGGGCCAGCAGCTGCGGGTGGATGCGGTGCGGTGCTCGGGGCGGGCCGCCTCCGGCCACCCCACGTCGTCCATGTCCGCCGCCGACCTCATGGCCGTGCTGGTGGACAAGTACCTGCACTACGACTTCGACACCCCCGACGACCCCACCGCCGACCACCTGATCTTCTCCAAGGGCCACGCCTCGCCCCTGCTCTACGCCATCTACCGGGCGGTGGGGGCGGTGACGGCCGAGGAGCTGGGGGGCTACCGCACGCTCGGCAGCCGCCTGGAGGGCCACCCCACCCCCGACCTGCCGTGGGTGGACGTGGCCACCGGCAGCCTGGGCCAGGGCCTGCCCATCGCCGTGGGGGTGGCGCTGGCGGCCAAGACCCTGGACCGCCTCCCGTACCGCACCTGGGTGCTGTGCGGGGACTCGGAGATGGCCGAGGGCTCCATGTGGGAGGCCTTCGAGGCGGCCAGCTTCTGGGGCCTCGACAACCTGTGCGCCATCATCGACGTCAACCGCCTGGGCCAGTCGGGGCCCACCCGCGTCGGCTGGGACCTCGACACCTACGCCCGGCGGGCGCAGGCCTTCGGCTGGCACACGGTGGAGATCGACGGCCACGACGTGGCCGCCATCGACGCCGCCTACGCCGAGGCCGAGGGCCACTCCGGCTCGCCCACCGTCGTCCTGGCCCGCACCCACAAGGGCAAGGGCCTGCCCTCGGTGGACGACCAGCTGGGGGCCCACGGCAAGCCGGTGCCCGACTGGGAGGAGGCCATCGAGGCCCTGGGCGGGGACCGGGGGCTCACCGTCACCCCGCCCAAGCCCCGGCCTGCGTGGCCCGAACGCAGTGACCGGGGCGGCACCCCCCATCGCTTCGAGGCCAGCGGAAAGCTCGACCTGCCCACCTATGAGCGGGGGGAGAAGGTGGCCACCCGCAAGGCCTACGGCGAGGCCCTGGCGGCGGTGGGCTCGGCCCGGGGCGACGTCGTCGCCTTGGACGGCGAGGTGTCCAACTCCACCTACTCGGAGATCTTCGGAGACGCCCACCCCGAGCGCTTCGTGGAGTGCTACATCGCCGAGTGCCAGATGCTGGCCACCGCCGTGGGCCTGCAGGTCCGCCGCTACCAGCCCTGGGCCTCCACCTTCGCCGCCTTCTTGAGCCGGGCCTACGACTTCGTGCGCATGGCGGCGGTCAGCCAGGCCGACATCTGCGTGGTGGGATCCCACGCCGGGTCCTCCATCGGCGAGGACGGGCCGTCGCAGATGGGCCTCGAGGACCTGGCCTGCTTCCGGGCCGTGCACGGCTCCACCGTCATCTACCCCTGCGACGCCACCTCCACCGCGGCGCTGGTGGCGGCGTTGGCCGAGGGGTCGGGCGTCCGCTACCTGCGCACCACCCGGGGGGCCACCCCCGTGCTCTACGGGCCGCAGGAGACCTTCCCCATCGGGGGGGCCAAGGTGGTGCGGGAGGGCGACGACGACGCCGTGTGCCTGGTGGGGGCGGGCATCACCGTCCACGAGGCCCTGGGGGCGGCCGACGCCCTGGCCGGCGAGGGCATCTCGGCCCGGGTGGTGGACGCCTACTCGGTCAAGCCTCTCGACGCCGCCACCCTGCGGGCGGCCGCCGCCGCCTGCGGCCACCGGGTCATCGTGGTCGAGGACCACTGGCCCGAGGGAGGCCTGGGCGACGCCGTGCGGGAGGTGTTCGCCGACGCCGACACCCACACCCGGGTGGTGTCCCTGGCCGTGTCGGACATGCCCGGCTCGGGCAAGCCCGACGAGGTGGTGGCCGCCGCCGGCATCGACGCCGACCACATCGCCGCCGCCGCCCGGGACCTGGTGTCCTCCGGCGGCGGGCCCGGGGCCGACTACGTGCCCCAGCAGGTCCCAGTGAACATGTACGAGACCCACGAAGCGCTGGTGCTGGTCTTCCCCCTCCCGGGCGTCATGGCCGACGACCTCACGGTGACGGCCGAGGACGGCCACCTGCTGGTGGAGGCCGACATGCGCACGGCGGCCGAGAAGGGCTACCTCCTCCACGAGTGGCACTACGGGCCGTACCGCCGGGAGGTCGAGATCCCCGACGGCTTCGGCGGCGAGGCGGCCGCCAGCTTCGGCAACGGCCAGCTCGCCGTCCGCCTCCTGCGTGGCAAGCCGCCGGCCGCCGGAAAGATCGCCATCAACCACAACTAGCCGCCAGGGTGGGCACCGGGTCCTCCGTGGCCGCGGCGGGCGCCATGTCCGGTGACGCCCGTGAGCCGGCCCGCTCGTGGTAGCCCCCCGGCGCATCACCCGCTGCCCTCCCGGGAAGGGTGCTCGGGGACAACCGACCTGGGAGGCAGCATGGGATTCCTCGACGACGCACCACGTTCCTCCGAGCCGGTGGCTCTCGCCCCGGCGGACCTCTTCGGGCCGTGTCTCGACGGCCACGGTGACGCCGACGTGCCGACCCTGCGCCTCCTCGTGGATGGGGAGTGGCGGCCGGCGACGGGCGGGGAGACGTTCGACGTCTCGTCGCCCATCGACGGCACCCTGATCGCCCGGGCCGCGAAGGGCGGGACGGACGACGTGGAGGCGGCCATCGCCGCCGCCCGCCGGGCCCGGGCCGGCTTCCGGGCCATGCCCGCGGCCGAGCGCCTGGCCATCCTGCAGACGGCCGGCACGATCGTCGACCGGACGGCGGGTTCGCTGGTGGCGGCCATCGTCGCCGACCTGGGCAAGACACCGGAAGCCGCCGCCTCCGAGGTGGAGGCCACCCGCACCCGCCTCGACCTGGTGCGGGAGGAGGTCCGCAAGATCTTCGGCGAGTACCTGCCGGGTGACTGGATCGGCGACACCGTGGGCACGTCGGCGGTGGTGCTGCGGGAGCCGGTGGGCACCGTGGCGGCCATCGGGCCGTTCAACTACCCGCTGTTCCTTGCCGCCTCCAAGATCATCCCCGCCCTGGCCGCCGGCAACGCGGTGGTGGCCAAGGCGCCCTCCGACGACCCCGTGGCCCTGGTCCTGTTCGCCCGGGTGCTGGAGGAGGCGGGCCTGCCCCCCGGCGTGCTCAACCTGGTCACCGGCCCGGGCGGCGAGATCGGCGACCTCCTGGCGTCCCACCCCGACGTGTCGATGATCAGCTTCACCGGCTCGTCCCGGGCCGGCCGCCGCATCACCGAGGTCGCCGGCCCCAAGCCACTGCACCTGGAGCTCGGCGGCAACGCCCCCGCCGTCGTCCTGGCCGACGCCGACCTGGACCTGGCGGTGGCGGAGGCGGCCAAGGGGGCCTTCAAGAGCGCCGGCCAGCGCTGCGACGCGGTCAGCGTCGCCCTGGTGGCCGGCGAGGTCTACGACGAGTTCGTGGCCCGGGCCACCGAGGAGGCCGAGCGATGGGTGGTGGGCGACCCCCGGGCCGACGGGGTGAAGCTGGGCCCCCTCGTCAACCGGGCCGCCGCCGAACGGGTGCACGGCCTGGTGGACGAGGCGGTGGGCCATGGTGCCAAGGTGACGGCCGGGGGCGAGCTGGATGCCGCCTACCACCAGCCCACCGTCCTCACCGGGGTCCCCCTGGAGGCCGACATCGTGTGGGAGGAGACGTTCGGGCCGGTCCTGCCGGTGGTACGGGTGAGCGGGCTGGACGAGGCCCTCGACGTCGCCAACCGGTCCCGGTACGGCCTCGATGCCTGCGTGTTCACGGCCGACCTGGCCTCGGCGTGGCGGGCGGCCCGGGCCCTGGAGACGGGCACCGTCCACGTGAACCAGGCCCCCGTCCATGGCGTGGGCCACTACCCGTTCGGCGGTCGCAAGCCCGACTCGGGCGTGGGCCGCGAGGGCCTCGGCTACTCCATCGACGAGTGCACGGTCCTCAAGACGGTGGTCCTGCCGACCTGACCCGCGTTCGCCCTGGGCGGCGGGCTCACGGCACCGTCGTGGAGGTGGTGGACGTGGTGTCGGGCACCGTGGTGGCGGGCGCCTCGGTGGTCGGCGGGGCGGTGGTGCTGGGTGCTTCGGTGGACGGTGGGGTCGAGGGCCGGGTGGGCCGGTCAGGAGGCGCCGCCACCGTCCCCGCCGACGGGCCGTGGCCCACCACGTACACCGCGGTGCCGCTCGGGAGCTGGTCGAAGAGGCTGACGGCCGCGTACATCGGAACCCGCACGCAACCGTGGGACGCCGGGTAGGCGGGCACCGACGGCGAGCCGTGGATGGCGATCCCGCCGTAGAAGTAGCTCGGGCTCCACAGCTCGCCGAGGCGGCTCACCTCCAGCCCCGCGAACTTGCGGCCGATGCGGAAGGTGCCGGTGGGCGTGATGGCCGTGTCGCACTCGCCGTCCACGCAGTAGTGCTGGCCGGAGCCGGTGGACACCGGGAGGATGCGGGTGAGCTTGCCGCCCTGCCAGAGGAACAGGACCTGGCGGTCGATGTCCACCTCCACCCGGTTGGCCTCGCCGCCCGGCACCATGGGCCCCGGGGTCGAGGCGCCGGCCACCGCCGCCCGCAGGCTGGCGCTGTCCTCGCCCGTGCGGGACAGCCCCTCCACCTTCTGGAAGGCCATCATCGCATCGGCGGTGTGGGCGCCGACGACGCCGTCGGGCGTACCCACGTCGTAGCCCATGGCCGCCAGCCGCTGCTGGAGGGCCACCACGCCGGGGTCGCTGACCGGGGCGGGGGCCTCGGTGGTGGGCGGAGTGGTGGTGTCGGTGGTGCTCGGGGCGGTGGGCTCCGGCACCGTGACGGCAGTGGTCGGGACGGGGGCGGCCGCCCGGGTGATGTGGGTCGCATTCCGGGCCCGGCTGCCGGCGGTGCTCCCACCCACCGCCAGGATGCCCACGCTGAGAGCGACGGCTGCCACCGCCACCACCGCCAGCCTCCGGTGTCCGGGCTTGTCCACCCTCGGGTCCTTTCCCATCTGCCGTCCGCCAGCCTCACCGCCCGGCGTCACACCGACGTCGGGGTTCGGTAACGGTCGTGCAACGCGCTCGGATGGGGGCCCGGTGCTGCTCGAACTGGCGCGAGGGTAGCCGGTGGGCGGGGACCGGGCAGGCTCGGGGCATGGGGATGACCGCCGCCCTCGCCGTCCGCAACGCCCATGAGTGGTTCGAGGTCAACAGCGGGTGGGCGCCGCCCGACGACGACACCCTGGCCGACTGGCTGGCCGACGGCGTGTGCCGCTGCCCCGACGAGTGCCTGGTGGCGCCCGACGGGTGGTGCGAGCACGGCCTCGCCTCCTGGTGGCTGATCCTGGAGGATCTGTGACCGGCGGCGGGCACCCGGGTCCTGCGGACCACGCCCGCCGCGTGCCGGCGGGGCCCCGTCCCCCCCGGGCTGGTGGGCAGGGCCCGGTGGGCGGTGAGCAACTGGTTGGCGTCGGCCTTGGAGCCGGCCGGCGCCCGGTAGTCGCCGTCGCCCCGGCCGCTGTCATCATGGCGGTGCGCCCGCCCCTCCGACCGGGTGCAGGAGGCCGGCACCCATGGGGAGGAGGACGAGGACGACGGTGCGCATGGCCGCGGGGGTGGCTGTGGCCGCCGTCGCCGCCGTCGGGCTCGCCGCCTGCTCGGGCTCGGGCCCGGCCACCAGCTCTCCGACGCACATCGCCGACCCCCGGCGGGGACTGGCGGCCAAGCCCGACTACAGCGAGGCCTGCTCCCCGTCGGGCCTGGACCGGTCCCTTCCGTGCATCCAGGTGACCCTGGCGGCGGTCGACCAGGCCCGGGCCAAGGAGGGCGTCAAGCCCATGCTCCTGCCCGCCGACTTCGCCGACCTGTCGGTGCCCCAACAGCTCCTGGTGGCCCTCGACCGGGAGCGGGTGGACCGGGGGCTGCCGCCGTTCGTGGGCCTGTCGGCCGCCCTCGACTCCAACGCCCAGGCCGGGGCGGACGCCGGGGACGTGCCGGCCGAGCCCGGGGCCCCGTTCGTCTCCACCGACGCCGAGTGGATCGGCGCCGTCGCCAACGGCCTGGACGCGGCGTACGTGTGGATGTACGACGACGGCCCCGGCAGCGGCGTCCCGCGCTGCGCCAAGGCGGGCGACGACGGCTGCTGGGCCGACCGCCACATCGTGCTGGACACCTTCGACGCCGGCTCCCTGGTCATGGGCGCGGCCGTCAACCCCACGGCCGACTCCGACCCCGACGACCGGGGCGGCTCGTCGCTGGCCGCCACCTTCGGCACTCGCCCCGGGCCGCCGACCGACCTCGTCTACACCTGGGCCCAGGCGCTGGCCGACACCGCGGCGGGCACGGTGACGCCCCGGGCCGACGCCCCCACCAACGGCTCCGCCACCCACATCCCCGACCCCGCCCGCACCGTGCCGCCCCTGCCCGACTACATCTCGGCGTGCAGTGACGGCATCGACACCTCCGACGGGTGCCTGGGAGCCACCCTGCAGGCGGTGAACAACGCCCGGGCCGCGGAGGGCGTGAAGCCCATGGTGCTGCCGCCCGGGTTCGGCCGCCTGACCGTCGCCCAGCAGATCCTCGTGACCACCAACCTGGAGCGAGTCGACCGCAACCTGCCCCCGTTCGAGGGCCTGACTGCCGCCCTCGACGGCAACGCCCAGGTGGGGGCCGACATCGCCAACGACCCGCCCGACCCGGGCCAGGCCTACTCGGTGGTGGACACCATCTGGGCCGGTGGGTCGGCCAACGGCCTCGACGCCGACTACGGGTGGATGTACGACGACGGCCCGGGCAGCACCAACCTGGACTGCCCGAAGTCGGGCGGGTCCGGGTGCTGGGGCCACCGCCACGGCATCCTCGACGACTTCGGCACGGTCGGCACACTGGTCATGGGCGCCGCCCTCAACGCCACCGCCGACACCAACCAGGGCGACACGGGCGGTACCTCCATGGCCGCCACCCTGGCTGTGGTGGCCGACCCGCCGCCCGCCTACGCCTTCACCTGGGCCCAGGGCCAGGCCGGCGTCCCGGGCTGAGCGGGAGGCCGGCCCGGCCGCCGAACGGTGCGCGCCGACCACCGCCGAGGCGGCCGGGCGCGCACTGCTCGGGATGGCGGGCCGGGAGCGCTACCGCTCGATGGGCGCCCGCACCAGGTTGCCCCATTCGGTCCACGAGCCGTCGTAGTTGCGGACGTTGGGGAAGCCGAGGAGGTGGTGGAGCACGAACCAGGTGTGGCTCGAGCGCTCGCCGATGCGGCAGTACACCACCACGTCGTCGGACTCGGAGAGGCCGAGCTCCTTCTCGTAGATGTTGCGCAGGTCGTCGGTGCCCTTGAAGGTGCCGTCGTCGTTGGCCGCGCTCTTCCACGGCTTGGACTTGGCGGTGGGGATGTGGCCGCCGCGCATGGCCCCTTCCTGGGGGTAGTCGGGCATGTGCAGCAGCTCGCCGGAGTACTCGCCGGGCGAGCGCACGTCCACCAGGGGCCCCTTGCCCAGGTGCTCCTGCACGTGGTCGCGATAGGCCCGGATGGGAGCGTCGTCCCGCTCGACCACCGGGTACTCGCCCTGCTGGCGGGTGGGGACGTCGGTGGTCATCGGCCGGCCCTCGTCCACCCACTTCTTGCGGCCGCCGTTGAGGAGGCGGACGTCGGGGTGGCCGAACAGGGTGAAGACCCACAGGGCGTAGGCCGCCCACCAGTTGAAGTTGTCGCCGTAGAAGACCACCGTGTCGTCCCGGCTGATGCCGTTCTTGCCGCAGAGGCGGGAGAAGCCCTCACCGTCCACGTAGTCCCGGGTGACGGGGTCGTTCAGGTCCAGGTGCCAATCCACCTTGATGGATCCCGGGATGTGGCCGGTGTCGTACAGGAGCACGTCCTCGTCGGACTCCACGACCACCAGGCCGGGGTCGTCGAGGTGCTGGGACAGCCACTCGCTGGTGACCAGCAGCTCGGGATGGGCGTACTGCTGGAGCTCGGGTGCGGGGTCGGGCGCAACGGCCATGAAAGACCTCCTCTGATCTCGTGTCCCCGCCAGCCTAGGCCCGATTCCCGACCGCCGTAGTCACGATTCGGGAACGGTCGCAGAGATGCGACACTGGACGGGTGAGCGCCGTCGCCCCCGAGTTGGAACGCATCGTGGACCTGTTCGCCGGCGCCCCCAAGGAGCTGCGGGCCCAGGCCCTGCTGGAGTACTCCCGCAAGGTGCCGCCGCTGCCGCCCGAGCTGTCGGGCCACCGGGACCTCATGGAACAGGTGCCCGAGTGCCAGACCCCCTTCTTCCTGCTCACCGAGGTGGACGACGACGACCGGGTCACCCTCCACTTCGACGTGCCCGCCGAGTCCCCCACCACCCGGGGGTTCGCGGGGATCCTGTACACCGGCCTCAACGGGGCGACGGCGGAGACGGTGCTGGCCACCCCGAACGACTTCTACGCCCGCATGGGCCTGGCCGAGGTCATCTCGTCGCTGCGCCTGCGAGGCATGCACGCCATCCTCTCCCGCTTGAAGCGCCAGGTCCAGGACTCGCTCGCCGCCCGCCAGTCCTGACCCCGGGGCCCGGGCCCGCAGGACCGGGTGCCCGCCGCCGCGGCACCGCCGGAACATGGGAGTGATTGCTCCTAGAATGACCGCTCATGCGGATGCGGGTGGAGGAGCTGGCGGCGGGCGCCGAGGTGTCGGTGGACACCGTGCGCTACTACCAGAAGCAGCGCCTGCTGCCCCCGCCCGAGCGTGACGGGCGGCTGGCCCTCTACACCGAGGAGCACCTGGGCCGCCTGGCCCGGGTCAAGGACCTGCAGCGCCGGGGGTTCAGCCTGGCCGTGATCCGGCGGTTCCTGGCCGGCGAGCTCGACCCCGCCGACGAGCAACTGGCGGCGGCGGTGGCGGAGGCGGGGGACACCGCCGACGACGCCGAGGAGCTGTTCGGCATCGCCGAGCTGGCGGCGCGCTGCGGCGTCCCGGCGTCCATCCTGGAGTCGCTGGTGCGCGAGGGGCTGCTTGTCCCCCGGGCCGCCGACGGCGAGGCCCGGTTCGGCCCCGCCGACGCCGCCCTGGTGGTCGGGGGGCTCCGCCTCCTGGAGGCGGGCCTGCCCATGCCCGAGCTGCTCGAGCTGTCCCGGGCCCACCACGCCATGACCCGCGAGATCGCGGCCCGGGCCGTCGACCTGTTCGACACCTACGTCCGCCGGCCCCTGCGGGGCGCCGACCTGGCCGAGGCCGACCGGGCCGAGCGCATGGTGGCCGCCTTCCGGGTGCTGCTGCCGACGGTCACCGACATGGTGGCCCACCACTTCCGTCGCATCCTCCTCCAGGTGGCCCAGGAGCACCTGGAGGCGGTGGGCGAGCCCACCGAGATCGCCGCCGCCAGCCGTGAGGGCATGCCCACCTCCGACGCGGGCGACGCCTCCCCGCACCACCGGGCGGCGCGAGCCGGATGAGAGGCGCGCCGCTCCCCCAGGGGGCCGAGAAGGTGGCCGCCGTCGACACCATGTTCGACACCATCGCCCCTCGGTACGACCTCCTCAACCGCCTGCTCACCTTCGGCATGGACGTGGGCTGGCGGAAGCGGGCGGTGCGGGACCTGGGCCTGCCGGCCGGCTCGTTGGTGCTGGACCTGGCCTGCGGCACCGGCGACCTGTGCCGGGTGCTGTCGACCGCCGGCCTGCGCCCGGTGGGCGTCGACCGCTCGGCCGGGATGCTGGCCGCCGCCCGGGCACAGCCTCTGTGGCCGCTCCGCGGCCCCGGCCGGCGGGCCCGCACCACCGCCCCCCTCGTCCGCGCCGACGGCATGCGCCTCCCGGTGCCGGCCGGGGCGGTGGACGGCATCACCTGTGGTTTCGCCCTGCGCAACGTGGTGGGCCTGGAGCCGTTCTTCGCCGAGTGCGCCCGGGCCCTGCGCCCTGGCGGCCGGGTGTCGCTCCTCGACGTGTCGGAGCCCGGGAACCCCGTCCTGCGGGCCGGCCACTCGGTGTACTTCGGCCGGGTCGTGCCGCTGGTGGGCGGGCTGATCTCCGACCGCGACGCCTACCGCTACCTCCCCAAGTCCCTGGCCTACCTGCCGCCGGGGCCCGAGCTGCTGGCCCTCCTGGCCGCCAGCGGGTTTCCCGACGCCCGTCGCCGGGTGCTGTCGGTGGGGATAGCCCAGCTCCTCACCGGGACCCGGGCCGACCGGTGACCGCCACCCGTCCGTCGTCCACCGGCCTGGCCAGCCGTACCCGCCCGCTGGCCGACGCCGGCGACCTCCTCGACGCCGTCGGCGCCGACGGGGTGGCATGGCTGCACGACGGCGGCGGCCTGGCCACCTCCGGCGTGGCCGCCCGCATCCCGGTGCCGACCGGGCCCGACCGCTTCCGCCGGGCGGCCGACGCCGTCGCCGCCGTGCTCGCCGCCATCGACGACGACGACCCCCTCCGCCTCCCCGGCACCGGCCCCCTGGCCCTGGGCGCCATCCCCTTCCACGACTCGGTAGCCGGCGAGCTGGTGGTGCCGGCGCTGGTGGTCGGGCGCACGCCGGGAGGCCGGGCGTGGGTCACCC
>JBHELO010000147.1:0-7794 GCA_046263055.1 Acidimicrobiales bacterium
ATGGGAAGGTCCCTGCTGAAAGGTCCGGGCTAGGAGGCCCGAGGCCGCCGGTGGCGCAACCCCCGGCTCCCACCACGGGGCGGTGGCGGGTCGGCCCTCCTCGTCATCCCTCACAGGGGTGAGGCGAGGTAGGCCTCCCGCAGCCAGCCGGCGAGGCGGTCGTCCAGGTCGCCAGGGCTGCGGAGGTTGGCCACGTGGTGGAAGCGGCCTCCGTAGGGGACGACCTTGCGGACGATGCGCTCGTGGTCCACCCGGCGGTCGAGGAGGAACGACAAGCCGACCCAGCGGTCCCGGGGCCGGAGCTGGGCGAAGGTCTGGGCCCGTTTGAGGTAGATGCCGACGCAGAGGAGCTCCACGTGCACGGGCCCCACGTCGTCGAGGCACCCCATCACCGCCTCGAAGATCGGTCGCTCGTGGGCCGGCCCGGTCGAGAAGTACTCCTCCATGGACATCGCCGGCGAGCACTCGTGGGACTGGCGTGCCCGCCGGAAGCGCCGTCCACAGCCCGGACACGTCCACCCCGGCACCCGGGCAACTGTGCCCGCTCGACCCCTCCCGCCCTCGACCCCGTCTCCGGGCTCCCGGTCGCTCACCTACCCGGCCCCCGCTCCGGGACCGGGCTCGGGCGGCCGGCCCTCAGCTGGTGACGGCGACGTCGTCGACGTAGAGGGTGGAGCCGGTGGGCGTCTTGGCCCCCACGAGGGCGAGCGAGACGCTCGCCGTCCCCGGCGGGGCGGTGAGCAGGGCGGAGGCCTCCTGCCAGGAGCCGCTCAGCGGTGGCAGGGCGACGCTGTCCACCTGCAGGGCGCCACCCGACGAGCTCCGCCATGTCACGTTCAGCATGACGTGGTCGTTGCCCGGGGTGGTCGACAATCCCCACAGGCTGACCGTCTTGCTACCCGGCCCGGTGGGAAAGCCCCGTGGCGTGGCCAGGGTCACGCCCCAGTTGGGTTTGCTCGGTGCGATCTGGAGGCTCTCCGTGCCGGTATGAGCCTCGGCCGGGGACTGGGCGATCGCCGCGTTGTACCACGGCTTCCACCAGCCGATGGACCCCTCGAGGCCCGAGGTGTCGGCGTCCAGGGCGTTGGGGAGCGGCACCAGCGTGCTCCGGGCATCCTGGTTGTAGGGCGCCGCCTGCCACTGGGCGAACGTGACCGTCTGGCCCTGGGCGTAGGCGTCGGCGTTCCAGTCGCCGATGTAGGTGTTGTTGGAGAAGTGGTTGTTCTGCGAGTAGGTGATGGCGTCCTGCACCTCGGTGCCCAGGTACGGCGACCACGACGGGCGCACTCCCAGGTTCGAGAAGAGGGACACCTCGCCGCACCGGGTCCCTTCGCACCCGAGTGCCGTCTTGTCGATCCTGAAGGTGTTGTTGTCCACCAGGACGTTCTGCGTCTTCCATCGGCAATCATCGATGAGCGGGGGGCTGTCAATGGAGCCCGCCACGCAGGTGGATACGGTGCCCGACCCGGCAATCGGGCAATAGCCCACCGTGGGTGTGGCGGTATTGCAGAAGCGGTTGGCGTTCTCCCAGAGCGTCACCCCACCGTAGTTGTTGTCGAGGTTGTTCCCGGCGATCTCGAAGGTGGAGTACACGCCCCCGTTGACCCGGCTGTCGCCCCCGCTCTCGGAGATGTACACCGCGCCGATCGGGAACGTGTCCTGGCGGGCGCTGAACTTGGCTCCCTTCACGAGGGCGTTGCGGATGATGTTGTTGTTGTGGATGAAGCCGTTGTAGCTCGCCTCGTAGAAGATCGCCTCGTCACTGTTGTCGTTGATGTAGTTGCCCTCGATGAGGATCCCTACCACGTTGGTGTCGCCCCACACGCCTTTGGCCTGGTTGTTGTGGATCCAGTTGTTCGTGACGGTGGCATTCTGCATCGAGAAAAGCTTGATGCCTGCGGTGCACCCGCACGGCATGCCCACGAACTGCCCCGTGACGTTGCCGCTGATCTCATTGTGGTCGATCGTCACGTTGCTGGCGCCGAGCGCCTTGATGCCCAACTGGCCGTTGCCGCTGATGCAACTGTCGTGGACGACACCGTTCGGGCCCAGGTTGACGCCCGCCGAGGCGCTGGTCTGGATGGTGTCGAAGGCCAGCGTCCAGTTGGCGGTCCCACCCGGGTTCACCGCCGCCTGGTTCACGGGCGGGGCGAAGTTCTGCACCGTGAGGTACTCGATGGTCACGCCGGGAGCGCCCTGTCCAAAGGCGAACCGGTTGACGCCCTGCCCGTCGAGGACCGCCCCCGGGGCCCCGATGTACACGTCGTTGTCCTTGGGGGCGACCTGGCTGAATTGGGTGGCGGGAAGGGTGAAGGTACCCGGCGACAGCCAGAAGGTGGTGCCCGGGCCGTGGGCCTTGGTCACCGCCGCCAGGTCGGTACCGGGATCGACCTGGACGGCGCCCGCCGGCAATGTTGCCGGCCCCGCCAAAGCGGCCGAGTTCCCGCACACGGCCGCCGGCGGTGTCAGCGGGTACCCGGTGGCCGGGCTCGGCGTTGCCGCCAATGGGGACGCGCCGGCGCTCCCAGAGGCAGCCACCCAGAGTGACCAGTTGGCCACCCCCGACGCCGCAATAGCGACGACAATCAGCCCCAGCCTCCGGATCATCTGTCCTCCCCAGCAAGACGCGCGGATCCTCTGAATGCACAGTACCTGGCCCGTGATGAAACAGCAAGTGTCGCTCTTGGCACGGTATTCAAGCGGCAATACGCCTCGACACGTGGCCGATATCCATGTCGGGGGCCGGAGACGTGCGAAGCACGTATACGCCGCCGGTGGCGCATGACCGCCAGTGCCGTCCCGCCTCATCCGGGATGCGCCGGCCGATCCGGCCGCCGGTGCCGCCGTGGCGCCGAAGAACGCATGGTCGCCACCCTGGGTAGGCTCGGCGGCCATGGACGACGGCTCCGCCACCACCGACGAGGCACGCATCCGCCTTGAGGACGAGCGCACGCGCCTGGAGGGTGTGCGGGCGGGCCTGGCCGACGAGAACCTGGCGGGCGAGACCGAGCAGGAGGCCTCCTCGGAGCTGTCCTCCCTCGACCAGCACCAGGCCGACCTGGGCACCGAGACCTTCGAGCGGGAGAAGGACCTGGCCATCCTCGAACGCATCGAGGCCGAGCTGGCCGACGTGGAGCACGCCTTGCGCCGCCTGGACGAGGGAACCTACGGCACCTGCGAGGCGTGCGGCCGGCCCATCGACGAAGAGCGCTTGGAGGCCCTGCCGGCAACCCGCCTCTGCCGCGACGACCAGGCCCGGGCCGAGGCCGAGGCCCGCGCCGAGTCCGTCGGCGGCGGTCCCGCCCACTGAGGCCACGGAGCCCAGCCAGGTGTCATCGAGTGCCCGAGACGCGACCGGGTGACCTCCTGAACCTGCGCCGAGCCGTTCCCCTGGCGGCGGCCGGGGTGGCGCTGGCGGGAGCCGCCGGGGCTGCCGTCGCCCTCTCCGACGAGGACCGCCGCAACCGCCTGGACCGCCAGGCCCGGGTCTGGCGCCTGTCGGCCCGCCGGGCCGTTCACTGGTCGATCGTCAAGGTCCGAGGCCGGCGGGCCACCGAGGCGGAGCGGGCCCGCCTGGAGGAGGGATTCGCCATCAAGAGCGCCCAGGACGTGGCCGAGGTCCTGGGCGGCATGAAGGGCGCCATCATGAAGGCTGGACAGATGCTCTCCTTCATCGCCGACGGCCTCCCCCCCGAGGCCCAGGCCGCCCTTGCCACCCTCCAGGCCGATGTGCCGCCCATGGCCCCGAGCCTGGCCGAAGGCGTCATCCGGGCCGAGCTGGGCGCCGACCCCGAAAGGCTCTTCTTGGACTGGGAGCCCGTTCCCCGGGCTGCCGCCTCCATCGGCCAGGTGCACCGGGCGGTCATGCCCGACGGGCGCATCGTGGCCGTGAAGGTGCAGTACCCGGGAGTGGACCAGGCCATCCGGTCCGACCTCGACAACGCCGAGCTCCTGTACGGGCTGTTCGCCAGCTTCGCCCAGAAGAACATGGACGTGAAGGCCATGGTGGACGAGCTGCGGGCCCGCATGGGCGACGAGCTGGACTACCGCCTGGAGGCCCGCTGCCAGGCCGAGTTCGCCGACCGCTACCGGGGCCACCCTTTCATCCACGTGCCCGACATCGTCCCCGAGCGCTGCGCCCAGCGGGTCATCACCAGCGAGTGGGTGGACGGCCTCTCCTTCGCCGACTTCATGGTCACCGCCACGCCGGACCAGAAGGTGGTGGCGTCCGAGGTTCTGTTCCGCTTCGCCGAAGGATCCATCTGGAACCACGGCGTGTTCAACGGTGACCCCCACCCCGGCAACTACCGGTTCCACCCCGGCCAGGGCAAGGTCACGTTCCTCGACTTCGGCCTCGTGAAGCGCTGGGCCCCCGGGGAGTTGGAGACGCTCAGCCCCATCCTGGACGCCATCCTCGCCCAGGATCCCCAGGCCCTGGTGCGGGCGCTCGTGCACGCCGGCTTCCTGCCCCGCAACCACGGTCAGGACGCGTCCAAGTTGTACGAGTACTGCAGCGGCCCCTACATCCCGTTCCAGCAGGACTTCTTCACGTTCGACTCGGAGTTCGTGGGCCGCACCCTGGGCCGCATGCTCGACCTTCAGGGCGAGTTCGGCGACGTCATCCGCCTGCTCAACATGCCCCCGTCCTACGTCATCCTCGACCGGGTGGTGTGGGGCATGAGCGCCATCTTCGGGCGCATGCACGCCGGTGCCCGGTGGGGCGCCCTCCTCGACGAGTACCTCCACGACGGGCCCCCGTCCACCGACCTGGGCCGGGCCGAGGACGAGTGGCGGCACGCCCGGCTGTCTACGGCCACGCCGTAGGCGACTTCGTCCGCCGCTTCGCCTTCGCTCCCCGCTACGGCCCGGAGGAGGCGTTGTCGCTGGTCACCGCGGACGGCGTGGCCCTCAGCGGCGCCCGCCTGGCCGGCCCGCCCGACGCCTTCGCCACCGTCGTGCTCGTGCACGGCCTGGTTCAGTCGTCGCGCACCCCCCGCATTCACGCCTTCGCCCGCCTCCTCGCCCGCTCGGTGCACGTGGTGGTGCCCGAGCTGCGGGGCCACGGCCGCTCCGGGGGGCTGTGCTCCCTGGGCCGGGAGGAGCCCCTGGACGTGGACGCCGCAGTGCGGGCCGCCCGCGGCGGCGCCGGTGCCGACCTGCCCGTGGTCACGGTGGGCCTGAGCCTCGGGGGCGCATCGGTGCTCCTCCACGCCGGCACCTTCGGCGGGGTGGCCGGGGTGGTGGCCATCAGCGCGCCGGCCCGCTGGGACACCTGGGACACGCCCGCCACCATCCGGGTCCGCCGCTCGGTGGGCTCGCCGTTCGGCCGCTTCCTCCTCACCCGCCTCCTGCAGACGCGGGTGGCCACCACGCTCGAGGCCGTCCCCGATGCCCGCGAGATCGTGGCCGCCATCGCCCCCGCCTTCACGCTGGTCGTGCACGACCCCGCCGACCACTACTTCGGCGAGGAGCACGCCCACACCCTGCTCGCGTGGGCCCGTGAGCCCAAGGACCTGTGGTGGGTCCCGGGCGCCGGCCACGGAACCGACCTGCTCTCCCCGGCCCTGGCCGACCGCCTGGTCGCCGACCTCCGCCGCCGCCTTTCAGCCGTCCAATGATCCCAAGCGCTCGATGAGCGCCGGGGCGCCGGGACTTCAGCCCTCGCTGCCTTTGGCCATGAGGTAGCCGCGGGCTCGCTCGGCCCGGCGGTAGCGGTTGACCAGGGCCCAGAACCGGGGGCCGTGGCCGGGAACGGCCAGGTGGGACAGCTCGTGGACGAGTACGTAGTCGACCACCCACGCCGGGTAGCCAGCGAGGCGGGACGACACCCGGATCACGCCGTCGGTGGGTGTGCACGACGCCCAGCGCGACCGCTGGTTGTCCACCCAGCGCACCGCCACCGGCGAGGGAAGGCGGTAGCGGGCGGCCAGCATGCGGGCTCGCGCATCGACGTCGGTGGCCTCCGTCGCCGTACGCCTGGCCAGGCGGGCCACCATCTCCGCGACCCACCTCTGCTCGTCCTCGGCGCTCATGGTGGCCGGCACCCGAACGGTGACCACGCCGGCCGCCTCCGCCGCCTGGACCGTGCGGCGCCGGCGGGTGCTGCGTATGACCTCCACCCGCACGGTGTGCGACGCTAGCCCCGGCCCCGAGCGACTCTCCGCCACCTCGGGTGCGGCCGTCGGCCGAGTTGAGGAGCGGTCCTGGTGCTCGACATCGCCAAGCTCGGTGCCCGCTACGGTCCCGACGCGGCCCTCGTGGACCCGGGACGGGCGCTCGCCTACGCGACCGCCACCGCCGACGACAACCCTGCCTACACCTCCGACGGCGCCGTAGTCCCGCCGCTGTTCGCGGTGGTGCCCACCTGGGACACCACCATGGCCGCCGTCCACGACGTGGTCCCAGCCGAGGCCATGGGGATGCTCGTACACCTGGACCAGGACATGCGCTTTCTCTGGCCCCTCACCGGGGGGTTGCGCCTGTCCACCGACGCGGTGGTGGCCGGTATCCGGGCCCGGCGCTCGGGCGCCCAGCTCCTGGTGGTCGTGACGAGTGCCGACGAGGAGGGGCGGGTGGTCCTCATTCAGCACGCCACCATGTTCATCCGGGGGCTCGGTGGCGGCGCCAGCGGCGGCGACGACCCCCCCGACCACTCTCTTCCGCCGTCCGCCCGCCAGGCCCCGATGGTCACCCGCACCCTCCACCTGGACGACGACATAACGTTCCGCTACGCCGAGGCGTCGGGCGACACCAACGCCATCCACGTGGATGACGGGTTTGCCCGACGCATGGGCCTGCCTGGGATCATCGTGCACGGCATGTGCACGATGGCCCTGTGCGGCGTGGCGGTGGTCGACGAGGTCGCCGGCGGTGATCCCACGCTGCTCCGCCGCCTGGCCGTGCGCTTCTCCCGCCCGGTCATGCCCGGGGCGGATCTGGCTGTGAGCCTGTTCGACGCCGGCCGGTCCGATGACGTGGCCTGCGTGGGCTTCGAGGCGAGGGCCGACGGGCAGGTGGTGGTGAAGGACGGCTGGGCCGAGATCGGCCCGGCCGCCGGGTAGCGCGATGGTCGCGCTGCGACTGTTCGCGGCGGCCCGGGAGGCGGCGGGCGTGGCCCGGGCCGAGGTGGCGGGAGCCACCGTCGGAGACGTCCTCGACGCCGCCCGGGCCGAGTACGGAGGGCGGTTCGCCGCCGTCCTGGAACGGTCCAAGGTCTGGGTCAACGGGGAGCCGGCCACGCCCGAGACGCCGGTGGGCACCCATGACGTGGTGGCCGTCCTGCCGCCTGTGTCGGGGGGCGCCGGTGACGGCGCCACCGCCCTCGCCCCTCCCGTCGACGCTGGCGGGCCGGAGTTCGCCTCCCTGTTCGACCCGGCGGGCGACGCGGCACCTCGCGTCCACGGCCGCCCGCCGCCCGTGCTGCGCCGCTCCCCGGCCCGTCCCGTCCCGCCCCCGGCGGTCGGCGCCGGTCCGGCGGTTCCGGGCGGCGGGGTGGCGGCCCCGCCCCGGCCGGCGGCCGGGCGGCCGGGCCCTCCCACCGCCACGGGGGAGCACGGGGCCGACCTCGGGGCGTCGGCGCCGCCGACCAGCCGCCACGGGACCGCCACTCCGCCCTCCGCCTCCGGGCCGGCACTCGAGGCGACGCCGCCTGGGGCCCGGACGCCGGCCGCCCCACGCTCGGGGTCGACCGCCCGTGCCGGCACCCGCCGGTCGGCGGACGCCGCCGACGGCACCGGCTTGAACGTCGCCGCGCCCGCCCGCCCGTCACCCACCGCCGCCCCGACCGCCGCCACC
>JBHELO010000148.1:0-48786 GCA_046263055.1 Acidimicrobiales bacterium
CGTCATCTCCAGGCCCGAGCCCTTGGCGCCTCGCTGCTTGCCCTTCCGGCGCTTCTTTGCGCCACTCGCCTGCTTTCGTCGCTCCCGCTCCTCGGCCTGGCGCTGGCGCTCGGCGGCGGGGTCCCGAGACGGGGGCTTCCCTGAGTTCCCCGAGTTCTGGCCCAGCTGGCGTTCCAGTTCGGCGACCCGGGCCGCGAGCCGCCCGTTCAGTTGGCGCAGCGTCTCGATCGTCTCCGCCTGGGCCGCGACCAGCGCTTCGAGCTCGCCGATCCGCCGCTCGTAGCCCTCGCTCGGACGGGCGCCGTCTCCCATAGGAGAACTTTCGCGACTACCCCGCGCGACTCCTGCAACGCCAGCAGATTTTCTTCCAGACCCCGTCAGGGGAGGTCAGGCATGTGAACAGTTACAGTGGTTGAGACCTGCAAGCCCTCCTTGGCGTACTGGGTAGCGGGTCCCCGCGTCGAACGTCTGGTCGTGTAAAGAGTTGGATCTGCCCAACGATGTCCTGGGAGGCGCCCGACTTTGGCATCTACCTCGCGTCCGGTACGCGGGTGCCGGCGGCCGGGCAATTATCCGGTATGGCTCCTTGCCAGCGGCCCGGGTCACCCGGCCCTCAGCGGCGTCCGGAATTCTGGGAGCCGGCGGCGGTCAGCGGGGCCCTTCGCCGGGCGTCGACGGGAGGGCGCCCTGTCGTCGGAGCCAGGTGACGACGTTCTCCCGCCGGGTCGACCGGCCGCCGGCGGCATCCAGCGGGGTCCCGTGCGCGTCGTCGGGGACCCAGTTGATGTCCGCCTCGCGGGTGAGGAGGTACTCGGCAGCCCGCCGCTGGCCGCCGGCGCAGGCGTGCCAGAACGCGGTGGAGAGCTCCTCGGCGGTGGGTTGGTGGCCGGCCAGCTCCTCCATGCGGGCCAGCATGCCGAGCGCCGCCGCGTGCCACAACTTGTCGACCGTTGCCCCCCGGGTCACGAGCAGTCGGGCCACGTGCCAGCAGGCGTAGCCGATGGCGTTGTCGAGGGGGGTGCCGATCGAGCCGTCCGGTACCGCGAGGTCGGCGCCGCCGTCGATGAGGGCGGCGGCCACGTCGACATCGTCGCTGCTCGCCGCCCAGTGCAGGGGCGTCTCGGCGAAGCGGGTGCCGGGACTACGGGCGTTCGGATCTGCGCCGGCCCCGATCAGCATGCCCACGATCTGCGGACCGTTGGGGAAGTACCCCGGCCAATCGGCAACCACGTGCAGTGCCGTCCGGGTGCCGTGGGCACCCCCGAGCGGCGAGGATGCGAGGGCGGGGTCCTCGCCCAGTTGCCGGCGGACGGCCTCGAGGTCACCGGCACGGATCGCGACGACCAACGCGTCGCCGATCCCAGGAGGAGCAGCCACCAGGGACCACCCTACGGCACAGGTCCTTTCGCCGTCCGAGGGCGTGAGCTTCACCGGGAGTGTCTGCTACGATACCCCCTTGGGGTAGGCCCGGGCAGGTCGAGGCGAGCCTGGCCGGCCTGCCTGCAAGCGTCCTGACACCCGTTCCGCCCAAGGGAGGCAATCCGATGGCAGCTACCGACCCGGTGTGCGCGATGAAGGTGGAGGAGGGTGATGCGGCGGCCAGCGCCACCCACGGCGACACCACCTACTACTTCTGCAGCGAGGACTGCAAGGAGGAGTTCGAGAGCGATCCCGAGTCCTACGTCTGATGGTCCCGACCCCGGCCGCCGGACGCAGGTGAGGGCACCGTCGTGATCGCGGGACGGGAGCGCTGATGGAAGCGGTGGCCGTCGCCCTGTCGGTGATGGTGACGACGCTCGTGGTCCTCGTGCTGGTGCGGTGGTCGGGGGCGGTCGTCGGGGGGCAGGCGCTGGCCGTCCCCGAGCGGGTCCCGTTCACCGGGGGCGTCCCTCCCACCGTCCACGCGTGGAGCCGCTTCCACGTCCGCTGGTACTCGATGGCGCTGCTCTTCCTGGCCTTCGACATGGAGATGGTGTTCATGTACCCATGGGCCGTCGTCTTCGTGAAGGAGGGGGCGAAGGCGCTGATGGAGATGGGCATGTTCATCGTCATCCTCGTGCTCGGCATCCTGTACGCCTGGCGGGAGGGTGCGTTGGAATGGGCGTGAGAGGGGCCCTCGCCCGGCTGGCGTCGTCGGCGCCCGTCCCGGTGTTCGTGGTGGGCGGGGCGGCCACCGCCCGGACCCGGCGGGCACTGCGCCTGCGGCCCGAGGTGGACGTGCGCGACTCGCCCCGCGGTGCGGGCGTGCTGGTGGTGGCGTGCCCGCTCCCCGATGCCCTCGATGCCGGTGCCCGGGCGTGCCACGACCAGTGCTCGCCCACCCGTACCACCGTCCTGTGGGCGCCCGACGGAGTGCGGTGCCCGGCCGGGTGGCCGGAGGGCGCGGTGGCGGCCACCGGCGACATGGAGGACCTGGTCGTCTCCGTAGTGGCGTCCCACCGGGACCTGCTGGCCGGCCGCCGGCGGAGCGAGCCGATCCTCCTCCCCGACGAGGATCCGGTGGAATGGCGGGGCGTCGGCCCCTACGGCCACGGCGGCAAGGGCATGACGGGCGGCACGCCGTTCGGGCGGCCGCTCACCGGGCGGGCCCCCGACCGTGACGGCCTCCAGCTCGACCAGCTGGCGGTGACCGTCGGGCCCTTCTTCCCGCCGCTCCCGCCGGGCCTCAGGCTGAAGGTCAAGCTCCAGGGCGACGTCGTCCAGGAGGCCGCCGTCGGTGAGAACCCCTTCGCCGCCGGCGAGCCCGGTCTTCCCGCCGACGACCAGTGGGCCCGGGCCCTGGCCGGCCCGGTCCCCATCGCCGAGCTGGAGGTGGCCCGGGCCCGCCACCACCTGGGCTGGCTGGGCGACGCGTTGGCCGCCGCCGGACTCGGCGCCCTCGGCCGGAGGGCCCTGGCGGTGGCCGACGGCCTGCGGCCCGCCGACACCGCCGCGGTCGCCGCCCTGGAGGCCGCCGTCCGCCGCAGCCGGGTGTTGTCGTGGTCGCTGGCCGGCGGGGGCATGGCGCCGGGCGCGCTCCCCGGTCACGGGCTCGGCCCTGTCGCCCGGGCCGGGGGAGTGCCAGGAGACGCCCGGTCCCTGGACCCCGCCTACCGCGACCTGGGGTTCGAGGCCGTAGTGGGCTCGGGGGGGGACACGCGGGCCCGTTGGGAGCAGCGGTTGGCCGAGGTGCGACAGTCGATGGACCTGGCCGCCCGGGCCGGCGACCGCCGCACCACCCGGGTCGACATCGTGGAGTCACCCAGGGGGCCGATCGGGCCGGGGACGGCGGCGCCGTCGGCCGCCCTCGTGGACCTCGTCCCCGACATGGTGGAGGGCCTGGAGTGGGGGGATGCCGTGGCCGCCGTGGTCAGCCTCGACCTCGACGTGGCTGAGGCGGCCCGCCGCCTCCCTGCGCCGGTCTCGGCGTGACGGCCCCCCGGATCGGCGGCCCGATCGGCGACGAGTACCGCCCGGCCCGGTGCGTGGCCCCCCGGGCGGCGGCGGGGGGGCGGTGATCGCCCTGGGCCCGGCCGGAGCGACGGGGTCCGTCGCCCTGGCGGTGGCCGGGGTGGGCGTGGCCGCCCTGGCCGGCGCCTGGGTCGTGGGCGTGCTCGACGACGCGTGCGGCCGCGCCGTGGCCGGCCGGCCCCTCCGGCTGGCCGAGGTGGCAGCCGCTCCCCTCCGCCGGGCCGCGCTCCTGGTCCTCCAGGGGCGCACCACGACGGAGCGACCCGACAGCCCGGACCTGGCCCTGGGCGCCGGCATGCTGGGGGCGCTGGCCGCCACGACCCTCGTAATCGTGCCCCTGTCGAGCCGGGGGGCGGCGGGTGACGTCGACTCCGGAATCGTGCTGTTCGGCGCCGCCATGGCCCTGGTCATGGTGGCCGTGTTCCTGCACGGCTGGTCCTCCAACTCGGTGATGCCCCTGGTGGGCGGGTACCGCTTCGTGGCCCAGGCCCTGTCCTACGAGATGCCGCTCGCATTGGTGCTCATCGGCGTGGCCCTGCCCGCCCGCTCGCTGGCCGTCGGGCGCATCGTGGCGTCCCAGCACGGCGTGTGGAACGTCGTCCGACAGCCCCTGGGCCTCCCGCTGTTCCTGGTCGCCGGCGTGGGCCTGGCCTTCTGGAGCCCCCTCGACACCCCCGACGCCGCCGACCTCGCCGGCGGCACGGCGGTGGAGGCGGCCGGCACCGCCCTCCTGGTCTGGGAGGCGTCGCGCGCCCTCGTGCTGGTGGCGGTGGCGGCCATGGGCGCCGCCGCCTTCCTGGGCGGGTGGCAGGGGCCGCTCCTCCCCGGCCCCGTGTGGGTGGTCGGCAAGACCGTGGCCCTCCTCGTCGTCCTCGTGGCCGGCGGCCACGTGCTGGCCCGGGTGCGCCTGGAGCGGTTCGTGGTGGTGGCGTGGGCCGTGCTCATCCCCGTCGCCCTGGTCGACGTCTTCGCCGGCGGCGTGGTCGCCCTGGCCACCAGGTGAACGGCCACTCGTCGCTCGTCGACGTCGCCTCCTGGCTGTTCGGGGCGGCGTCGGTGGTGTCCGCCTGGCTGGTGTTCCGGGTGGACTCCATGGTCCGGGCCGCGTACTGGCTGCTGGCCTCCTTCGTGGCCGTCGGGGTGGTGCTGGTGCTGCTCGGGGCCGAGTTCCTGGGCCTCGTCCTCGTGCTCATGATGGCCGGGGAGATGACGATCATGGCCGTCTTCATGGTCATGTTCATGATGAACCCGGCCGGGCTCAACCCCATGACCATGGTGCACCAGCACCGGACGTCGGCCGCCGCCGGGGTGGCGTCGTTCCTGGCCCTCGCCTCGGTGGGGGTCTTCGTGGACTTCCCCTCCCACCCGGCCACCACCGCCGCCACCGCCGGGGCCACCGCCGCCCTGGGCCGCGAGCTGCTGGGGGACTCCATGCTCATATTCGAGACGGCCGGGGTGGCGCTGCTGGCCACCATGATCGGCGCCATCGCCCTGGCGTCCCGGCGAGGCCGGTTCGGCGACGCCTACGACACCGCCCAGCCGCCGGAGCTGGAGACGGGCGGGGCCGGGTGACGCTGCGGGCGGTGCTGGTGGTGGCGGCCGCCCTGTTCGGGGTGGGCGTCTACGGCGCCCTCAGCCAGCAGACCTTCGTCATGATCATGATGGGCCTGGAGCTCATGGTGAACGGGGCCATCCTGGCCGCCGTGGGACTGTGGGCGGGCGCCGCCGGCGGCACGCCCAAGGGCCAGCTCCTGGCCGTGGTGGCCATGACGGTCATGGCCATCGAGGCCGCGCTCGGCTTCGCCCTGGTGATCGGCGTGTACCGGGTCCGCAAGGCCGACATGACCGAGAAGCTGAAGCGGCTCAAGGGATGACGGCGGTGGTGTGGGCCCTCGTCCTGGTCCCGGTGCTGGCCGGCGCCGCCATCGCCGCCGGGGTCGCCGGCCGCCGGCCCCCGGGGCTGGGCGCGGCGGCGGTGGCCGCCATGGTCGCCACCCTGGGGCTCGGCGTGGCCGCCGCCGTCGGTGAGCCGGCGGCCACCTGGCGCTGGGGTGGGGGACTGGACATCACCGCCCGGGTCGACGGCGTCAGCCGCCTCATGGTCGTCCTCGTGCCCGCGGTGGCGGTCGCCGTCGTTGCCTACGCGGCGTCCTACCTGGCCGACGACGACGGGCTGCGCCGGCTGCTCGGGCTCCTCGTGGCCTTCGTGGGGGCGATGGAGCTGCTGGTGGTGGCGGCCGACCTGTTGACGCTGCTCGTCGCCTGGGAGCTGGTGGGTGCGTGCTCGTGGGCCCTCATCGGCCACCACTGGGCCGCGCCGGAGGTGCCCGGCGCGGCCGCCCAGGCCTTTGTGGCCACCCGGTTCGGCGACCTCGGCCTGTTTCTGGCCGCGGGCGCCGCCCTGGCCGCCCGCCACTCCCTGGCCTTCGCCTCCCTCGCCGGTCCCCGGTCCGCCAGCCTCGACGTGGTGGCCGCCGGCGTGCTGGTGGCGGCGGCCGCCAAGTCGGCCCAGCTCCCGTTCTCGCCCTGGCTGTTCTCGGCCATGGCCGGGCCCACGCCGGTGTCGGCCCTGCTCCACTCCGCCACCATGGTGGCGGCCGGCGGCTACCTGGTGGCCAAGCTGGGCCCCGCCCTGGACGTCACCGGGTGGTTCCTCCCGGCGGTCGCCGTCGTGGGGCTGGCCACCGCCCTGGCCGGTGGGGTGGTGGCGGCGGTGCAGACGGACCTGAAGAAGGCCCTGGCGGCATCCACGTCCGCCCAGTACGGGCTGGTCTTCACGGCCGTGGGGGCCGGCTCCCCGGCCGCCGCCGCCGCCCACCTGGCCACCCACGCCGCCTTCAAGTCGCTGCTGTTCCTGGGCGCCGGCGTGATCATCCACCAGGCGGGAACGGGCGACCTCACCCGCCTGCGCCGCCGGGGCGGCCGGGTGACGCCGGTGCTCTTCGCCATCGGTGCCCTGGCCCTGGCCGCCGTGCCACCACTGGGCGGGGCGGCGTCCAAGGAAGCGGTGCTGGCCGCCGGCGCCGGGCGCTCCGCCTGGCTCGGGGCGGGCGTGGTGGTGGCCGGGCTGTTGAGCGCCTTCTACGCCGGCCGCCTGCACCTGCTGGCCTTCCCCGCCGATCGGCCCGACGCGGGGGAGGACGGTGGCGTCCCGGCCGCCGAGGTCGGGGGGATGGCACTGCTGGCGGTGGCCACCGTCGCCCTGTCCGGGCTGTGGCTGGCGCCCGGGCGCCGGCTCCTCGGCCGGGTCGTGGGCCGGGCCTTGGCGGCCGGCGGCGTCGGGGACCTGGCGGTCTCGGTGACCGGCCTGGTCGTGGTGGCGGCCGGGCTGTGGGCCCTGCGCCGGCGCAGGGTGCTGGCCACCCTCGGCCTGCCGGCGGGCGCCCAGGCGGCGGTCGGCGACTGGCTGGGCCTGCCGGTGCTGGGCCGGCGGCTGGTGGCCGACCCCGTGCTGGCCCTGGCCCACGGCCTGGCCGCCGTTGACGACCGGGTGATCGACGCCGGCGTCCGGGCCGCCGCCGCGGTGGCGACCGCGGCGTCCGGCTTCGCCTCGTGGTGGGCGGAGCGCAGCGTCGACGACGTGGTGTGGGGCGTGGGCGCCGCCGCCCTGGCCGCCGCCCGGGGGTCCCGAGCGGCCGACGACCGGGCCGTCGACGGGGCGGTGGAGGGGCTGGCCACCGGCGTGGGGTCGGCCGGGCACCAGAGCCGGCGCCTGCAGACGGGCCTGTCCCACCAGTACTACCTCATCGTGGCCGCCGGGATCGTCGCCGTGGCCCTGGCCGCGGCCGTGGGAAGGAGCTGAGTGCTCACCGCCGCCGTGTTCATCCCCCTGGCCGGCGCCCTCGCCGTCGCCGTCACCACCCGGGCCCGGGAGGCCACGCTGCGGGCGCTGGCCGTGGCCGTCGCCGCCGTTCCCGTGGTCCTGCTGGCGGTCGCCTGGGCCCGCTACCCGGGCGGCGCCGGATTCCACCTGGTGGAGTCGGCGCCGTGGATCCCCACGCTGGGGGTGCGCTTCACCCTGGGGCTGGACGGGGTGTCCCTCCCGTTGGCCGGCCTCACCGCCCTGCTGTTCGTGGCCGCCATCGCCTACCCCGCCGACCTCCGGGGGCGGCCCCGCCACTACTACGGCATCTTCCTCTTCCTCGAGTGCGTGTCCCTCGGGCTGTTCCTGGCGCTCGACCTGTTCCTGTTCTACGTGTTCTTCGACCTGAGCCTCGTCGGCATGTACTTCCTGATCGCCGTCTGGGGCCACGGCGACGCCCGCCGGTCGGCCCTCAAGTTCTTCCTCTACACGCTGGCCGGCACCCTCGTGATGCTCCTCGGCATCATCGGCCTCTACCTGTCCACGTCGCCCCGCACGTTCGACATGGCCGCCATCATCCGCCAGCAGCCCCTGGCCGGCGGGGGCGCCCGGGCGGTGCTCGTCTTCGCCGCCTTCGCCGTGGGGCTGGCGGTCAAGACGCCCCTGGTGCCGTTCCACACCTGGTTGCCGCCGGCCCACGTGGACGCCCCCGGTCCGGCGTCCACCATCCTGGCCGGCGTCCTGCTCAAGATGGGGGCCTACGGGTTCATCCGCATCCTTCTGCAGATGCTCCCCGACACGTTCCGCCGCTTCGCCCCGTGGCTCGCCCTGGTGGCGGTGGTGAGCATCGTCTACGGGGCGCTCGTCTCGCTGGCCCAGACCAACCTGAAGCGGCTCATCGCCTACACGAGCGTGACCCACATGGGCTACGTGCTGCTCGGCGTGGCGGCCGCCGGGGGGCTTGCCACCCGTGAGGCGTCGGCCCGCTCCGTCGCCCTCACCGGGGCGACGGTGGAGATGGTGGCCCACGGCCTCATCACCGGTGCGCTCTTCCTGCTCGCCGGCTCCGTGTGGCGGCGGGCGGAGACCTACGAGATGGCGGAGCTCGGCGGCCTGGCGGGCCGGGCCCCGGCCCTCACCGGGGCGGCGGTGGTGGCCGCCTTCGCCAGCCTCGGGCTGCCCGGGCTGGCCGGCTTCGTGGCCGAGTTCCAGGTCTTCGCCGGCAGCTTCTCGGTCTTCCCGGTGCTGGCCGGCGTCGGCCTCCTCGGCATCGTGCTCACCGCCGCCCTGTTCCTGCGCATGATCCAGCAGGTCTTCCTGGGCCCCCTCCCGCCCCGTTGGTCGGGCTGGGCCGACCTCAGCAGGCGGGAGACGACGGTGATCGGCGCCCTGCTGGCGCTCGTGGTCGTCATCGGCGTCGTCCCCGCCTGGCTGCTCGACGTCGTCCACGGGACGGCGTCGACCATCCTGGGGCGCTGACCGCGGATGGGCGGGGGCATGCCCGTCGGCAGCGTGGCCCCGGAGCTGGTGCTGGTGGTGGGCGCCGTCGTCACCCTGGTGGCCGCCCTGTTCCTGCCCCGGCACCGCCAGGCCTGGTGCGCCCTGGTGGCCCTCGCCACCCTGGTGGCGACGGCGGCCGCCTCCCTGCCGATGCTGCGGGGCGGGCAGCCCCTCACCTTCTTCGACACCTACGCGGCCGACGACGCCGCGGTGTGGGGCAAGCTGCTGGTCCTGGCCGTCACCGCCGCCGTGGTCGGCCTGTCGGTGGAGTGGTTCCGCGCCGACGCCCGGGAGGGCGAGTACTACGCCATCCTCCTGCTCTCCGCCCTGGGAGCGGTGGTGTTGGCCGGTGCCGCCGACCTCATGGAGATCGTCCTGGGCGTCCTGCTGTCGTCGGCCACCGGCTACGTGCTCGCCGCCTACCACCGGGCCTCCGCCCGCTCCGCCGAGGCCGGCATCAAGTACTACCTCCTGTCGGCACTGGCCAACGGCGGCATGCTGTACGGGGTCGTGATCCTCTTCGGGCTGGGGGGGACCACCACCCTGGCCGGGCTGCGGACCGGCCTGGCCCGGGCCGACGCCCTGGGTCTGATCGTCGGCGCCAGCCTGGTGCTCGTCGGCCTGGCCCTGAAGCTGGGTGCGGTCCCGGTCCATGCCTGGATGCCCGACGTCGCCGACGGGGCGCCGGCGCCGGTCGCCGCCTTCGTCACCGTGGCGCCCAAGATCGGGGCGCTTGTCGCCATGGCCCGGGTGGTGGCCGTGCTGCCCGAGGGTGGGGTGGGCTGGCGCCCGCTGATGGCGGTGCTGGCGGCCGCCACCATGACCCTCGGCAACCTCGCCGCCCTCTGGCAGGACGACGTCCGCCGCCTGCTCGGGTGGTCGGCGGTGTCGCAGTCCGGCTACGGGCTGCTGGCGCTGGTGGCCCTGGGCCGCAGCCCGCTGGCCATCCCCTCGCTGCTGTACTTCCTCGTCGCCTACTCGGTGGCCAACGTGGCCGCCTTCGGGGTGGTGGTGGAGCTGCGGGGGCGGTCGGACCGCCAGTCCTACTCGGGGCTGGCCGCCGCCCACCCGGCGCTGGCCGCCAGCCTGGCGGTGGCCTTCCTGTCCTTCGTCGGCATCCCGCCGCTGGCCGGGTTCACGGCCAAGCTGGCGCTGTTCGGCGCCGCCATCGACGCCGGCTACTCGTGGTTGGCGGCGCTGGCGGTGGCCAATTCGGTCGTGTCCCTCGCCTACTACCTGCGCGTGCTCGCCCCGTCCTACTTCGAGCGGGCCGTCGTCCCGATGCCGGCCCTGGGCCGGGTGGCCGCCGTCGCCACGGTGGCCTGTGCCGTGGCCGTCGTGGTCACCGGCGTGGCCGCCGAGCCGCTCCTCCACGCCTTCCGCCTGGTCCGCCTCCAGCCCTGAGCACCCGGAGGGGTCGGCGCCCGCCCCGGCCGGGCCCGGGCGCGCGCCGGGGGGGCCTGGGGCGCGCCGGCGGGGCCCGGACGACCTCGGCGGCTACCTGCTCGGCCGCGACCCCGACGCCGACGGGCCGGGAGCCACGCCGTCCAGTGGGCACTGCCGTTCGTCTGCCCCCGCGGGAGCGTCTTTTGCCAATGCCGCCCCCATTCGGGAGACCCCGTGGCCGTCGCCCATGGCGAGGAAGAGCACCAGCGCGCGCCGTCGCAGCGACGCCGCCTCGGCGTGGTCGCCCTGATTTTCGGCGATCTCGGCCAGCGAGGCCAGGTCGGTGGCCATCAACAACTGGTTGCCCAGCTCGCTCTCGATGGCGAGGGCCTCCTCGTGGAGCCGTCGGGCGGCTCCGAACTCCTTGTTCCGCAGGGCCAGGTGACCGAGGAACCGGGCCGACGCGGCGATGCCGCTCCTGTCACGGAGCTCCCGCCGGAGGACGAGGCTCTCTTCCAGAAGGGCCTCGGCCGCCGGATAGTCACCCCGCAGGGGCGCCACCGCACCGAGGTTCTCGAGGGCGAGGGCGATGCCGCGGCGGTCGCCCAGCCGGCGGTACAGGAAGAGGGCCTCCTCGTAGAGCACGGCAGCGCGCCGGCTGCCATCCCGGCCGTCGGCGCCGCCGCTGACGAAGGACAGTTGGAGGACGACGCCGAGGTTCATCAGCGACGCCGCCATCATCCGCTCGTCGCCGAGGTCCCGGCTCGCGGCCAGGTTCTCCTCGAACATGTCCAGCGCCCGGGGCAAGTCGCCCTCGCCGACGGCAACCGTGCCGAGCCCGTTCAGGGCGGCGGCGACGCCGAGCTTGTCGCCCAATGACCGTCGGATGGCCAGCGATTCCTCGCAGAACGCCCGGGCTCCGGCCTGGTCGAGCTGGTTGTGGGCCAGGATGCCAGCCGAGTTCAGGGCCTTCGCCCGAAGGGGCGGAGGTGTCGGCTCGACCGCCAGCAAGGCTTCCAGCCACGACCGGCCTTCGCTGAGGAACCCTCGCACCTCCCAGTAGCGCCAAAGGGACGCCGCGATCTGCAGACCCTGCCCACCCGTCGGGTGGGACACCGACCAGTCGAGCACGCCCCGGAGGTTGTCCAGCTCGGCGTCGAGGACGTCGAGCCAGTGCGCCTGGTCGGGTCCGTCCAGTGCCGGCTCGGCGGCATCGGCCAGGGCCGTGGCCCACGCCAGCAGGCCCCGCCGTGCGGTCGCCTCCTCCGACGAGGAGGCCAGCATGTCCTGGCCGTACGCCCGAACCGTCTCCAGCAGGCGGTAGCGGGTCACCCGCCCGCAGCGATCGGGGACGACGAGGGACTTGTCGACCAGGGCCGCGATCCTGTCGAACACCCTGTCGCCGCAGACCACGTCGGCGGCCTCCACGGTGAACGTCCCGGCGAAGACGGCGACCATGCCGAGCGTCCGTCGTTCGTCCTCGGACAACGCCTCGTAGCTCCAGTCGAGGGCTTGGCGCAGCGTCCGGTGGCGCTCGGGCGTCGTTCGTGGACCGCCGACGAGCAGCTGGAAGCGATCCCCCAGGCGACGAGCGATCTCGGGCACGGCGAGCTGGCGGGTCCGGGCGGCTGCCAGCTCGATGGCCAAGGGAATGCCGTCCAACCGCCGGCAGATGTCCGCCGTGGCCTCGCCCACTGATGCCACGTCCAGACCGGGGCAGGCCGCGCCGGCCCGGTCGGCGAACAGCCGGACCGACTCGCAGCCCAGCAACGACTCGATGGCCGCCGGGTCATCGGTGCCGGGGATGGCGAGGGGTGCCACCGCCCACACCGCCTCGCCGGCGACGCAGAGCGGCTCGCGGCTGGTGGCCAGGATGCGCACGCCCGGGCAGGCCCGCAGCACCGTGTGACAGAGCGACGCACATGCGGCAAGTGCGGCCTCGCAGTTGTCCAGCACGAGGAGCACCGTGCCCCGGCCGAGGTGGTCGACGAACGATTCGATCGGGCTGCGGCCCGGGCGGCCCGGTCGACCGACCGCCGAGAGGCACTGCTCGGCCACCACCGGCGATCCTGCGACGGTGGCCAGCTCCACCAGCCACACCCCGTCGGGACACTCACCCAGCAGGTCCCTCGCCAGCTCCACTCCCAGCCGGCTCTTGCCCGCCCCGCCCATTCCTACGAGGGTGACGAGGCGGAACGAGCCCAGCAGCCTCCTGACCTCGGAGCGGTCGGCTTCCCGCCCGACGAAGCTGGTGACCGAGATCGGGAGGTTGTTCGGGGCCGGAGCGGCGGTGTCCGTTCCGTGGTCCTCTGGCTCCTCGCCCAACAGGGCGATGTAGGCGGACTCGGTCTCCGGGGAGGGGCCGACCCCGAGCTCCTCGACGAGGACGTGGCGACAGCGGGAGTAGGCGCGCAGCGCCTCGCCCCGGTTGCCGGCAGCCGCCTGGGCGGCCATGAGGCAGAGGTGAGCCGACTCCCGAAAGGGCTCGATGGCGATGGCCTCTTCGGCGGCCCAGATGGCAGTCGCCCAGTTTCCGCTGCACGCCATGGCCCGCGACAGGACCTCCAGCGCCGCCAGGTGCAACCCCCGGACCTCGGCCTGGCGGCGCTCCACCCACAGCCCGCCGGCACCGGCCAGGAAGTCGCCGCGGGAGCCTTCGACCGCCCGCCGGGCCTGGGCGGCCGCCATACCGGCGTCTGCGGGCAGTGCCGCCTGGGCCGCCACCAGCGCCGCAGATGCCCCTTCGACGTCCACCACGGCGCCCGGCGGGAGGTGCAGCTCGTACCCGGGCGAGCCCGACGTGAGCACCGACGCGGCGTCCAGCCCGGCTGCCCTCAGGGCGGCTCGGACCCGCCGCACGATGCCCCGCACCGCCGCACGCCAGGTGGCCGGCAGGTCGGCGCCCCAGATGACGTCGGCCAGCTCGTCGCAGCTCACGGGACGCCGCCGTTCGACGACCAGGTAGGCCAGCGCCACTCGGCTCCGCAAGCCGAGTGCCGCCTCGGCGCCGTCGTGGCCATCGACACGGATCGCCACCCGGCCCACCAGCGAGATCTTGACCTCTGGCGCCATTCCGCCTCGTTGCTCCGACCTCGTTGCTCCGACGTTACGGCCGCGTTCGCGTCCATCCCCATCTTCGCGCCCGACGGCGGACGCTCGCCGCTGCACCGGTGCCGGCCGACGGTGGTGGCATGACCAGCGGAGGTTCGCCTCCGGCGGGTCGTCGACGGTCGCTCGCCCGACGACGAAGGGCGACGAGGCGACGGTGAGGGCACCGCCCGCCCGCCCGCTTCGTCGGGGCATTACGCCGACGTTACGGGTCGGGCCGTACGGTGCCGTGGAGGTCGGCGCGAGGCTTCCGACCCGCACGGCGGCGGGGAACGGTCGCGGCGGCCGCCGGCTGCTCAGCGCCGCTCGCCATCGGGTAGGCGACCGACGTTCGACGATGACGCAGAGCTGAGGAGGCAGGCGTGGGCCGATGGGGGCGCAGTGCTGGGGCCGGTGCCTTGGCGTTGGCGACGGTGGTTGCCATGGCACCGGCGGCGTCCGCCTGGTACGGGCCGGCGGTGTCGGTCTCACCCTCGGGCGCGACCCCGGGTGCAACCGTTACGGTGAAGGGCGACTCCTTCGATCACGATGATCCCGTCCTGGCGCGCCTCGACGGGCTCGATGGTCCCGTCCTGGCCACCTTCACGCCTGATTCGGGGTCCTTCCGTGGTCCGATGGTGGTGCCGACCGGCCTCACGTTGGGAGGCCACGTACTGGTGTTCATGCAGTACGACGCCACCGGCGCGGTCGAGGAGATCCCCACCCGCGCCCGCCTGGCGGTGAGCAGCTCGGCCGGGGGTACCCCCTTGGCCGCCACGCCGCCGGCCGCCGACGCCGGCGCCGGCGCCCGACCGACGACCCTTGCCCTCAGCCGGCCCCATCCCTTGGGAATCGCCGTCCTGGTCCTCCTCGCCCTCGGCGCCGCCGCTGTCGCCGTGGCGGTCGCCGCCACCGTCGTCGCCGTCCGCCGCCCCGCCGGTTCAATGGCCCCGGTGGCGGGCTGAGATGAAGAGTCTCCCGATCTCCCGCCTGCGCCTGTGCCTGCTTGCCGTACCCGCCCTCATGATCCTGATGCCGGTCGGGACGGCGGCCGCGTCCTCGGCGCCTCACGTCACGCAGCCGACCCGGGTGACCGCGGGGGACAAGGACCCCGAGCGCCTGTACAGCACCCCTGACGTGGCTGTCGATCCCCACGACCCCCTCCACGTCGTGACCTCGTTCATGGACGCCAGGACCCGGCTGTGCGGGATCATGGTGTCCCGGGACGGTGGCGCCACCTGGTCGCGGCCCAAGGCCACGCCGTCGCCGGGCTCGTACCCGTTCTGCATGGACGAGCAGTTCGACACCAAGAGCAACCCGGTCGCCTTCGGGCGGAACGGCACGCTCTACGAGGCGTTCAACGGCTGGGACACCGCTGACGGTGGGTGGTCCAAGGGCAACGTGAGCGTGTTCCTCGGGCGCTCCAACGACCTCGGCCAGACGTGGACGACCAGCACCGTCCGGGACGCTCGGGGGAAGGTGGACCTGGACCGCGAAGGCAACGGGCCGATCACCTCGCTGAGGGTCGACACCCACAGCGCGAACCGCGACATGGTGTACGTCGGCTTCAACACCGACTATCCGGGGCACCGGGTGGACAACATCAACCGCCTCCCGTACCAACCGCGCCTGGCGGTCTCGACCGACGGGGGCAGGACGTTCTCGGAGCCCGTCAACGTCGCCGAGGACGCCTTCAGCGCGGCGTCGTTGCGGGCCGAGGTGCTGGCGGGCATGAAGCCGGCCACGGCGCCGACCACGCCACCGCCGCCCGACAGCAAGGCCGCCAACCCCGATCAGGTCGGGAACTTCGGTGGATGGGGCATGGCGATGGCGGTCGACGCCAGGGGGACCGTGTACGCCGAGTGGACCTCGACCTCGTCGAACATCCCAGAGATCCCAGCTGCCCACTACCTCTCGCGGTCGACCGACCACGGCAAGACGTGGACTCACAGCCGGATCTCGCCGCTCAGCTACGCCGTCTACCAGTTCGTCGCCGGAGGGCTGGCCTGGACCCCAGATGGCGGCTCACAGGGCACCCTGCACGCCGTCTACGACGCCGACCCCCGCCCGGAGGTGACCAGCTACGGCGAGGTGATGTACACCCGGTCGACCGACGGAGGCAAGAACTGGTCGACGCCCACGTCCATCAGCGGCGGCGGCGACACGTCGGCCCAGCTGTTCGGCCAGTTCTACGGGACCCTGAGCGTGGCGCCCAACGGCCGGATCGACGCCGCCTGGTGGGACCAGCGCAACGACCCGGGAATCCAGGGCTACGACGTCTACTACTCGTCCTCCTCCGACAACGGGTCCACGTGGTCGGGGGCCACCCGGGCCACCGCCCAGCCCATCAGCCGGAAGTTCGGGATCTGGGGCAACGGCTACGACATGACGTCCCCACCCGCCATCTCGTCGACGGACGACTACGTCATGCTCGCCTGGGACGACACCAGCCTGACCGACGCCGCTCTCGCCGACAACTCCACCCTCGGCGGCGGCCTCCAGGACATCTTCACGGCCGCGGTGCAATATCACCCGGTCGCGGCCGGGGGGTCCACCAACAACGGTGTGCGGGTGGCCCTGGCGGTGATCGCCGGGCTGGACGCGGTGGCCCTCGGGCTGCTGGCCATGGCGTACGTCGGGCGAGGACGCCGCTCGGCCGGGCAGCCGGCCCGGGAGCTGACGCCCACCGCCAACCCGGCATAGGGCGGCGCCCGTCCCGGGGGCGCCGGCCCGTCCGTCGGGCCGTCAGGGCCAGGACCGGAACCACCTGGGCAGTGCCTGCACCACGACCAGGGGTCCCGGTAGCCCGAACGGTGCAGGTCGTTTCGCCCTGGGCCTCACGACGCCGGTCCCTTCACGAAGGTCGAGCCGCCCGCCGGGACCTGGTCGAGCCGCCGGCTCTGGCGGTCGAACTTGATCCCGGGATCGGCTTCCTGGGCCCCCTCCAGAGCCCGGTACCGGTGCCCGATCGAAGAGTCCTCGAGCCGGTAGTGGCTGTGGTGGATGACCAGCAGGCCGCCCGGTCGGAGCCAGCCGTCGAGCTCCCGCACCTGGCGATCGAACCGCTCGAAGGGATAGATCCGCTCCAGGTTGCGGAGGCCTTCGCGCTGCACGGCGTCCGGCGTCCGCTGAAGGACGGCCATGCAGAAGATGGCGTCGTAGGGCCCGAGGCCACCCACGGTGCCGGGCTCGGATCGGACGAAGGAGATCCGGTCGTCGACGGGTCGTTGCCGGCACACCCCCAGCATGCGGGCGTTGATCTCGGCGCCGACGATCGTGGCCCGGGGGAAGTAGCGCCGCAGGGTCACCACCTCCTCGCCGGTCGAGCAGCCGAACGAGAGGATCCTGGCCTCTCGTTCGGCGCCCAGGTGGTCCCGGCAGGCGGCGAACACGCCGGGGTAGCGGTCCATCCACGTGACCGTGCTGGTCTGGTGGATGGCGTCAGGGGACAGGAACCGGGTGAGCGTGACCGACCGGTGGTCGGCGCTCGTGCCGAACAGGACCAGGCGGTGGGCGGCGCTCAAGGCACGGACGCCGAGGCGCACCACCGGGTTCGAGGAACCCTTCTGCGCCCGCAATGCCCGCCGGAACCTCGACCACGCCTCGATGGGTGACATGTTGGTGCCGGCGACAGCTGGCCGCACCTCCGCCAGCCCAGGACGGCCGGCAAGCGGGCGGCCCGAACAGCACGCCGGGCGGCGGGTGGCCACGCTGGCCGCCGTTCAGGCGAGGCGGGTCGCCCGCCGCCAGACCAGGGCGGATCCAACCAGCACCCCGGCCACGATGGCCAGGTCCCACCCCCCGCCACCGAGGCCCAGCCACGGTCGGCGGATGGAGTCGGTGACGTGGGTCAGCGGGAGCAGCTTGGCGACACCGCGCATGGTGCTGCTCATGGCGGCGGGGGGCGGCCCGCCGCCGCCGAGCAGGAACGACGGGAAGAACAGCAGGAGCCCGATCCCCTGGGCGGCGCGGGCGGTGGGCAGGATCGAGCCCAGCACCAGGCCGAGGCTGGTGAAGGCGACGGCACCGAGGAGGACGGCGACGCCCGTGGCCACCGGCGAGGTCACCGTCGGCAGCCCGTACACCGCGCCGGCCACGACCAGCAGGACCGCCGACCCCACCGCGGTGAGGATGACCCCGACGGCCAGCTGGGCGGCGGCGAAGGACCAGCGGGGAAACCCGGCTGCCGCGAAGCGCCGCAGCACGCCCCGCTCGCGGTACCCGGCCAGGTGGACCGGAACCATGACGAGGCCGATGGCGGCGATCACCACGGCCAGGTAGGACGCCACATACCACTGGGACGGGTCGACGAAGGAGAACGAATGCGCATCGTCGGCCCCGAAGGACCCGGCGATGACCAGCACCGTCACCACCGGGAAGGCGAACACGAAGGCGAGCACGAGCGGCTCCCGGAGGACGAGGCGCAGCTCGGTGCGGATCAACTTGAACGTGGTGCTCATCGGAGCTCTCCGGTCCGGTCGGCTCCGTCACCGACCCGGTGGTGGAGCAGTGCGATCACTGCCTCTTCCAGTCCGGGCATGACCACGGCCAGGTCGTCGGGGACCTCGCCGTAGCCGACCAGGTACGAGCACACGTGGGCGATCATGCGCCGCTCGCCGTGCACCTCCACCGCCCCGTTCACCCGGCGGGCGTAGCGAACCCCGGGAAGGGCCTCCAGGCTCTCGAGCCGAACCCCGCCGGCGGCGCTGAAGCGCACGGTGGCCCACGGCGCGTGGCGGTCGACGAGGACCGGCGGCGGCCCCGCATCCACCACCCGGCCGCCGTCCATCACGACCACCCGGTCGCACAGGGCCTCGGCCTCGTCCATGAAGTGGGTTACCAGCAGCACCGTCGTCCCCGCGCTGCGCACCGAGCGGATGGCGTCCCAGACGTCGCGCCGGGCGGCGGGGTCGAGGCCCTGGGTCAGCTCGTCGAGGACGACCAGCCGGGGCCGGTTCAGCAGGGCGAGCACCAGGAAGAGGCGCTGGCGTTGGCCGCCGCTCAGGGCCGAGAAGGCCTGGCGGCGGTGCTCGGCCAGGCCGAAGGCCTCGAGCAACCCGCCGACCGGGCCGGCCCGCGGGCCCCCGAAGAGCTCGATGGCCTCGCCCACCCGGAGCCGGTCGGGCAGCGCCGATGCCTGGAGCTGGCTGCCCACGAAAGCCCGCAGCCGGGCACCGTCCACGCCGGGGTCCATACCCAGCACCCGCACGGTGCCGGCGTCGGCGTCGCGCAGGCCGGTCACGCACTCCACCGTCGTCGTCTTCCCTGCCCCGTTGGCACCCAGGAGCCCGACGATCTCGCCGTCACCCACGTCGAGGTCAACGTGGTCGACCACCAAGCGGTCCCCGTAGCGCTTGCACAGGCCCCGCACCTCCACGACCGGTTCCATCCCTGCTGCTCCCGTCCGGCGGGACCCTCCCGCTCTCGTGTCCACCATGACGGACGAGCCGCACGGGCACATCGGCCCGTGGTCGGGACCTCGCCTCCACCTCGGGGGGTAGGTGCCTCCGACCTGTGGTCAGCCGGCGACGAGGCCGTGCTGGTAGGCGAAGACGATGGCGCCGGCCCGGTCCCGCACGCCCAGCTTGGAGAAGATGCTCCCGACGTGCGTCTTCACCGTCGCCTCGCTGACGAAGATGGCGCCGGCGATCTCGCCGTTGGTGGCGCCGGTGGCCATGTGACGGAGGACATCGAGCTCCCGCTCGGTCAGGAAGCTGGCCTTGTCGGCCTGGCGCCGGCGGGGGAGCCCGGTGGAGCGGGTCACCGCCAGGACCCGGGCGGTGACCGCCGGGTCGAGCCACGCGCCGCCGGCGGCCACCGTCCGGGTGGCGGCGATCAGGTCCTCGGCCGACGCCTCCTTGAGGACGAAGCCGGCCGCCCCCGCCTCGATCGCCCCCCACAGGACGTCGTCGTCGTCGAAGGTGGTGAGCACGAGCACGGGAGGGCCGTCGAGCTCCCGGATGCGACGGGTGGCCTCGATGCCGTCCACGCCCCGCATGCGCACGTCCATCAGCACCACGTCGGCGGCCACCGACCCGACCGCCTGCACGACGGCCGCCCCGTCGCCGCACTGGGCGGCCACCGTGAAGCCCTCCTCCTCGGACAGGATCCTCTGCAGCCCGGCCCGCACCAGCGGCTGGTCGTCCACCAGGACGATGGCGATCACGGTTGGCGGGCGGGGTCGCGAGGCAGGCGGGCCCGGACCCGCCATCCGCCGGGCTCGGGGCCGACCTGCAGGGTGCCGCCCACCGCCTCCACCCGCTCCCGCATGCCGATCAGCCCCACGCCTGCTGGCCCGCCGTCGTGGCCGGGCGCACCGGCGTCGTACACGTCGACCTCCACCGCGTCGGGGGCCACCGCCAGCGCCACCGTCGTCGGCGCCCCGGGGGCATGGCGGGCCACGTTGTTGAGTGACTCCTGCACCACCCGGTAGACGACGAGGCCGGTCACCGGCTCGACCCCGTCGATGTCCCCGCTGATCTGCAGGTCGACCGGGGAGCCGGCTCCCACCATCCGCTCCACCAGTTCGGGGACGTCGGTGGCGGCCGGTGTGGGGGCCACGCCGGGGCCCCGCCCGTGGTCGTCCCGCAGCGCACGGACGCTGCCCCGAATCTCGCCCAGGCTGGACCGCCCGATCTCCTCCGCCTGCCGCAGGGCCTCGACGGCGGCGTCGGGGTCCTCGTGCACGAGCCGGCGGGCGCCGGTGATGCTGAGCAGGACGACCGTCAGCGAGTGGCCCACCAGATCGTGGAGCTCGGCGGCGATGCGCCGGCGCTCGACGTCCACCGCCCGCTCGGCCAGCCGCTCACGGGTCGCCGCCAGCTCGGCCACGATGTCGTCGTACCGGCGCATCTGCTCGCCCGCCAGCCACCCGAACGAGATGCCGATCATCCAGAAGGGCCACCCCCAGTCCGACGGCCGGACGACCTGGATGACGGGAGGGATGGCCACCGCGATCGCCGCCGCGGCCAGGCGGGGGACCTGGTCGGCGGTCACCAGGGCCACGAAGCCCACAGCCACCACCAGCAGGAACATGGTGCCCTCGCCCCGCTGCTGCAGGTTGAGGACGACGGCGGGACTGAACGTCCAGGTGGCCAGGAGGGCGGGAGGCATACCCGGCCAGCGGGCGGCCACCAGGAACCCGGCGAGGGTCACCGCGGTGAGGGCCGCCACCTCCACGCGGGCGGCGACGCCCCCGGCCGTCGCCGCGTCGGCCAGACCGACGGCACCGGCGACGAGGGCGGCACGGGTGGACCACGTCTCCCGCCGCGATCGAGACCCGGCCGGCTCCACGCCGATGACCGTACCGAACACCGGCGGGGCGGTCATCGCCCCCGGGGCGGAGGCGCGCCCTCCACCCGCAGGCGGAGGGGGGCCGACGGCGCGGGCTGGAGGGGGGCGCAGCCTGCGGGGTCACGGTGTCGCCACGGCGATCGGTGACCGCCTCGGCGGGCGCCCCCGGCGGGTGCCACCCAGAATGACGGGCCGCCGGGCGGCGGCAGTCGGCGGGAGCGCCTGGCGCCCGGCGGGGAGGGGCGAGACTTCCCGGGTGCCGGACCCCCGCGCCTGCGTCCCCGGGGTGGCCGAACGGCTGGCCGCCGCCGGGTGCATCGCGGCCCGGGCCGAGGCGGCCGAACTGGTGGCGGCCGCCCCCGACCAGGCCACCCTGGGCGCGTGGGTCGCCCGGCGCCAGGACGGCGAGCCCCTGCCCTGGATCACCGGCACCGTCCGGTTCTGCGGCCGGGCCCTCCGCATCGGTGCGGGGGTGTACGTGCCCCGGGCCCAGACCGAGGAGCTGGCCCGGAGGGCCGCCGCCCTGCTCCCCGCCCGGGGCCGGGCCCTGGACCTGTGCACCGGGGTGGGCGCGGTCGCCAGCCACCTGAAGGCGCAGGCGCCGGCGGCGGCTCTCGTCGGCACCGACCTGGACCCCCGGGCCACGGTGTGGGCCCGGCGCAACGGCGTCCCGGCGGTGACCGCCGACCTGGCCGAGCCCCTGCACCGTGGGGAGGGTTTCGACGTGGTGACCGCGGTGGCGCCCTACGTCCCGACGCCTTCCATCCGGCTGTTGCCCGCCGACGTGCAGCGCCACGAGCCGCGCCTCGCCCTCGACGGCGGTCCCGACGGCCTCGACCTCGTCCGTCGGGTGGTCGCCACCGCCGCCAACTTGCTCCGCCCCGGCGGGTGGCTGCTGGTGGAGGTCGGCGGCGACCAGGACCGAGCGCTGGCCCCCACCCTTGCGGCCGCGGGGTTCGACCTCGTCTCGCCGTGGTGGGACGACGACCGCGACCTTCGGGGCATCGCCGCCCGGTCGGGCGACTGAGCGACCGCCGCCCACTCGCCCACTCGCCCCGCGCCCCGCCGCCCCTGCCGCCCCGCTGGTAGGCCCAGTGGACGCCGGCGGGCTGGCCGCCGCCTTCTTCCTGTACCTCGTCGTCGGCCTGTCGGGAGTCGGCGGGTGGTGGGCCGGTTGGGTGACGACCGCCCTGGTCTGCGCCCGGGGACGGAAGGCCCCCTGAGGCTCGATCTGACCACCACCCGGCTCGCCGGCGCGGCGTCGGCGGCGGTGACCGCCCCCGCCGGGCAGCCCTTCGTGGGCGCGTCGCTCACGACCTGAGCGGCGACGCGCCGCCCGCCGGGGTTCAGCGGGGGGTCCGACCCCGGCGGGCGACGGCGTCGATCGTGACGGCAGCCAGCAGGACCAGGGCGGTCACCCGAGAAGCTCTTGTGCAGGTCGCGGACGGCCAGTACGGGTGGGCGGGGCGGCCCCTCCTCGCTCATCGTGGCGCCTGGTGGCCGCCGGGCATGGGACCAGTGTGCCGTACCCCCGCCGCCTGGGCACCCACCCCGTCGACCGCGGCGGCGGGGCCGCGCTCAGGCGACGTCCACCTCGGCGCCGAGGGCGTCGGCCTGGAGGGCCTCGACCGGCGGCGCCGCGGCCACCGGGGCCTGCGCCGGCCGGCGGCGCATGGCCACCCGGCCCCAGGCGGCGGCACCGAGGGCCGCCACGCCGCCGATGACCAGGCCGGCGCGGGCCCCCAGGGCGTCGCACACCGCGCCCAGCACCGGGCCTCCCACTGGGGTGCTGCCGATGAGCACGATGGTCTGGAGGGCCAGCACCCGGCCCCGCATCCGGGGGTCGGCGTGCACCTGCACGATGGCGGTGGAGGCGGTCATGAAGGCGATGCTGGCGAAGCCCACCAGCAGCGCCACCGGGAAGGCGCTGGCCATGGTGGGGACGGCCGCGAACCCGAGCATCACCAGGCCGAAGCCGAACGCCGAGGTGACCACGTGGCGCACGTCCACCGACCGGCGGTGGGCGGCCACCAGGGCCCCCGCGAAGGATCCCAGGCTGAGCACCGAGTACACGGCGGTGTACCAGCCGTCGGTGCCGTGCAGCGTCCGTTCCACGAACAGGGGCAGGACCACGGAGAAGTTGAAGGTCAGCGTGCCGACCACGGCCACCATCACGAGGGGCACCCAGAGGTCGCCCACCGTCCGCACGTAGCGCAGACCGTCCCGTATCTGGCCCTTCCCGCGTGACGAGCGGGGCGCCGAGTACAGCTCCCCGGTACGCATCTTCCAGAGGGCGGCGAGCACGGCCAGGTAGGAGATGGCGTCCAGGGTGAAGGCCCAGCCGTACCCGGCGGTGATCACCAGCACCCCGGCCAGCGCCGGCCCGAAGATGCGGGAGCTGGTCATGAGGGCGCTGTTCAGGGTGACGGCGTTCTGCACCTCGTGGGCGGGGACCATCTCGGCGACGAAGGAGCGCCGGGTGGGGTTGTCGAAGGCCAGCAGGAAGCCGCCGGCCACGGCCGTGCCGAAGAACGCCAGCAGCGGGGCCTGGTGCACGAAGGCCAGGATCCCGAGGGCGAACGACTGGAGCATCTGCAGCGTCTGGGTGGTGAGGAGCAGCCGCCGCTTGTCGGCCCGGTCGGCGATGACCCCTCCATAGGCGCCCAGCAGCAGCACCGGTCCGAACTGGCACGCCACCAGGGCACCGACGGCGGTGCCGCTGCCGGTGCGGTGCAGCACGAGCAGGGTCAGCGCGATCTGGGTCAGCCAGGTGCCGACCTGGGAGATGAGCTGGCCGACGTAGAAGAGGCGGAAGTTGCGCACCCGCAGGGACCGGAAGGTGGTCCGCACCGGCCCGGTGGCGCGCCGCCTCACCTCGTCGCCCCGGGGTCGGGGCTGTCGACGAGGCGCTCCAGGATGGGCGCCGCGTGCCGCAGGGCGGCCAGCTCGTCGTCCGAGAGGACGGCCAACCGGGCCGCCAGCCACGCCGTGCGCCGGGACCGGGCGTCCTCGACCTGTCGACGACCCTTCGAGGTCACCTCCACGTAGGCCACCCGCCCGTCATGGTCGCTGGCCCGTCGGGTGGCCAGCCCCGCCCGCTGCAGCTTCTCCACGACGCGCGTCACCGTGGGTGCCGCCACGTGCTCCCTGGCCGCCAGCTCGCCGAGGCTGAGGCGGCCTTCGCGGTTGAGGGTGGCCAGGGCCGACATCATGCTCGGGGTCAGACCACCACCGTCCTGGTGGCGAAGGATGCGGGCCAGGCGCATGACCGACAGGCGGACGCTGGCCGCCACCTCGGTCATCCCCGTCGGCTCGCCGGGGTGGGAGGTCGTGGGTGCGTTCTGGGACACGCCGCCAGCCTACCCGGTTTCGTTAGCTAAAGAAAACTAGGTCGGAGGCTCGGGGACCGACTGCCGGCCGGCTCCTGTCTGTGGTGAGGGCCGTGGTCGTCAGCAGGCGTCGTGGTCCGCTGCCAGCAGACGGAGTTGGAGGCGCACCTCGCCGGGCCGGCAGGCGTCCACCTCGGTCCAGTTGCCGCCGGCCTGACGGAGAGTCGCCTGGCCCGCCGCCACACCCCACCGGGCGGTGAACCGTATGCGCACGAGGACGGGGCCGGCGGCGGCCACCGACAAGACGGCGGCGTCACCGTCGAGGCGCACGAGGCGGGCCGGTCCCTCCACGATGCCGGCGGCGCCCTCCACCTCGAAGACCCGCCAGTGGGCGTCGGACCAGGCCAGCCGCAGGCCGGGGACCCCTGCGTCGACCAGGCCGCCCTCCTCCTGGGCCGCGTAGTCGAGGGGCACGTCGGGCAGGGCCACCCACCGCACGCCGTTGTCGAGCAGCCATGCCCGGTAGGAGGACGGCGAGAGGCCTCCGGGGCGGTAAAAGACGGGGTTGTCGGCGGTGTCCAACTGGCGCTCCCAGCCCCGGGCCAGGGACACCGTCGGCGCCGCGTATGCCGCCTCCCAGTGGCGGCGAGTGGGGACGATCTCGACCCGCCCCAGGGGTTCCTCGTGGTCGGCCAGGAAGCCGAGCAGCGGTGCGAAGTAGCCGGCCTTGGTCGACGGGTCGCGCCGGTCGTTCGGCGAGGTGGCGAACACCGGCTTCCACTGCATGATCTGGAGGGGGATCACGAGGGCGGTGAGCACGACCCGGCGGTGGGGCCACAACAGGCACGCGGCCAGGGGCGCGCCCAGGCACTCGCCCAGCCGGCTGATGTTGCCGCCGACCGGGGTGGGCAGGAAGTAGCTGGCCACCGTGGCGGCCAGGTACAAGGCGGCGGCCAGGCGCACGGCCCGCTCGTGGTGGGGCACGAGCACCAGTACAAGGGCCATCACCGCCGCGAACTCCAAGAAGTCCGAGAGCGGAAACGGCATGGTTCCCTGCCCGGGGAACAGGAGGCCCAGGCTCACCACCACCACCGCCGGCACCGCCACCAGCAGGATGAGGGCGATGCGGCGGCGCGGCCACGACGCCACCAGCCAGGCGGCGCTGACCAGCACGAGGAAGGCGCCGGCCAGCGGGCTGGCCAGTACCGACGCCGCGCCCAGGGCGACGGCCAGCCGGGAGTGCCGGCGCGTCGCCGCCCAGTAGGCGGTGAGGGCCAGCGCCTCGCCGAGCAGGAAGGGCAGCTGGCCGATGGCCACCTGCACCATGGTGCCCGCCGCGAAGAGGATGGAGCCAGCTCGGGCCGAGGTGCCGAAGTGCCCGATGACCAGGCGGTCGAAGGCCCAGGCGGCCAGGGCGGCGCTGAGGATCTCGGTGACCTGGACCCCGATCACCCCGGCGACGGGCGGGAAGATCACGCTGTACCCGGGGGCCCAGTGGCCGCTGTACCACTGGCTGTCCCAGAGGGTCAGGCCGCTGCGGTGGAACAGGCCCACGCGGTAGAGCTGAGCGGGCAGGTCGACGCCGTGCCAGCCCATGGCAACCGCCGCGGTGGCCAGGGCGGCGGCGATCAGGGGGCAGACGGCGGCCGGCGCCCAACCGGCCGCCACCTGCGCCCGGCGCCGCCCGTCGGTGGGCGTGGCCGGCGGGCCGGCGGGAGCGCGCTCGGAGGGACCCGGCGCCCGACTACCCGGTGCGGGCATCGGACGGGCCGGTGGTGAACCAGGCGCCGACCAGGGCCAAGACCGCCAGCCCGAGCATGGCGATGCCGTGCTTGACGTGGTGACGGGTGGACGCCGCGTCGTGCCCGGGGGCCACCGACGGCAGCGAGGATGCCGAGGTCGTGAAGTACATGACGGCCAGGGCCACGCACGCCACCGCCGCGACCGCCAGCAGCACCGTCAACGGCCGCACGGCGAGTCGCCTGGCTCCGGCCACCTGGGGCACCTCCTCGCTCGCCTCACCCGTCGATCCTAGACGCCCGGGCCGGGGCCGGCGCCGATGCCCGCCTGTCCGCGGTGGTCAGCCGAGCACGTCGCGCGTCGTCATCCGGGCCCAGGCGGCGAGCATGAACAGCCCCGTCCAGCAGGCCTGGATGAGCAGGTCCTGGCCGATGTTCCCCCACGCCACCGGCGAGCGCATGAGGTCACCGAAGCTCAGCCACCCGTGGGTCAGGAGCAGCGGGTGGATGGCGTGCAACTGGGGGATGGCGTCGAGGACCTGGCTGAAGATGGCCACCCCGGTGGTGGCGGCGATGGCGCCCACCGGCGACTCGGTGAAGGTGGAGATGAGCACGCCGACGGCGGCCAGGCCGATCATGGAGGCGCCCACCACGGCGGCCGCGGCCAGGGCCCGGGCCACGCCCTGCCCGGCCCCGATGGTGGTGCCGGAAAGGGTCACCACCCGGCCGACGGGAAAGAACAGCCACCCGACGGCCAGCCCGGTGACGGCCACCGCCAACGCCCCGACCAGGCAGAACACGACCGCGGCCCCAAACTTGGACAGCACGAAGCGGGTCCGCCCCACCGGGCGGACGAGGAGGTAGCGCAGCGTGCCCAGGCTGGCCTCGCCGGCCACCGTGTCGCCCGCCACCACCGAGACGGTGAGGGGCAGGAAGAAGGGGACGACAACAGTGAGCCCGGCCAGGGCCGCGAAGACCCCGTTGTGCGACACCTGGTCCAAGAACGTGGGGCCCCGACCGCCCTCGGGCCCGCCCGAGAGGCGCACGGCCAGGGAGAGCAGGGCGGGGATGACGGCTAGCACGATGAGCAGGCCGCGGGTGCGCATCCGCCCGAAGGTCAGGCCCAGCTCACTGCGCAACATCGAAGCCCTCCCCGGTGAGCGAGACGAACAGATCCTCGAGCGTCGGCTGCACCGAGTGCAGCGCCCGGACGCGAACGCCGGCCCGGACGAGGGCGGCGTTCACATCTTCGGGGGCGGCGCCCAGCATTTCGGCGTCGAGCACCGCGGTGTTGGCCTGGGAGGTCTCCGCCGCCACCTGCTGCACCAGCCCGATGCCGGGTGTGGCCCGCAGGGTGGCCAGGGCGTCGCCAGCGTCAGGGGTCTCCACCCGCAGGGTCGGGCGCTGGGCGTCGCGCAGCTCGCCCAGCGTGCCCGACGCCACCGTGCGGCCGCTGAAGAGAACGGCGGCGTGGGTGCAGACCTGCTCGACCTCCGACAGCAGGTGGCTGGACAGGAAGACGGTCGTCCCCTCGGCCGCCAGCTTGCGGACAAGGTTGCGCACCTCCCGGGTGCCCTGGGGGTCGAGGCCGTTGGTGGGCTCGTCGAGCACCAGCAGCTCGACCTCGCGCACCAGGGCGCCGGCCAGGGCCAGGCGCTGGCGCATGCCCAGGGAGTAGGCCCGCACCCTTTTTGTACCGGTGGCGCCCAGCCCCACCCGCTCCAGGGCGTCGTCGATGCGCACCCGTCGCCCCGCCCGGTCGGGTCGGGGGCCGACGGCGTCGAAGCGCTCGAGGTTCCCCCGCCCCGACAGGTAGGGGTAGAAGGCCGGCCCCTCGATGACCGCCCCCACCGAGGGAAGCACCTGGGCGCCGGCCACCGGCAGTGCCTCGCCGAGCAGCCGTACCCGGCCGGCGGTCGGAAAGGCAAGGCCCAGGAGCATGCGGATGGTGGTGGTCTTGCCCGACCCGTTGGGCCCGAGGAACCCGTACACCGAGCCCCGGGGGACGGCCAGGTCCAGGTTGTCGACCACGACCTGCTCGCCGAAGCGCTTGGTCAGCCCCGACGTCTCGATGGCCAGCCCGTCGGCCGCCCCGGGGGCCACGGTCAGTGGCCGGCGGCGGCGGCCTCGAGCGCCGCCTCGGGGACGGCGCCGACCAGGAGGGTCCCCTTGTCGGTCAGCAGGACGTTGAAGAGCGAGGTGTGGACCAGGTGGCCCGAGCCCCAGGATCCCGACACCGCACTGCCCAGCTTGGAGAGGTTGGCCACCGTGGGGTTGGTCCCGTCGGAGCCCAGGTCGATCACGGCCACCGAGTCCCACCCGGTCCCCACGACCTGCGTCGACCGGTCGGCGCCCGTCTGGGAGCCGGTGGGCGGGGTGGTCGGCTCGGCGAGGGAGCCACTGGGGCCGCCCTTCACCTGGGGGCCGCTGGGCCCGTTCTCGGAGTGCGCCGGCAAGAGCAGGTCGGCGGCCGAGTGGGCCTCGGTCACGGTGGCGCCGGGCGGGGGCGTGAAGGAGAAGTTGGAGGCCGCGGGCACGCTCATGTCCAGCGAGCTGAAGCCGACGTCGACGGCCGGGGTCCCCGAGTCCTTGGCCAGCACCTGCACCCGCAGGGGCAGGCCGGTGGCCGAGTCCACGGCCACCACCACGTCGGCCACCAGCGTGGTCGCCGACCGGGGAGCCAGGACGAGCTCGTAGGCCGGGCGGCCGGCCACCGTCACGGTGTCACGCACGAACACCCGGGTGGTGGCGTCCACCGAGTCGAGGAAGTGCTGGGCCAGGGCCTGGGGCGTGGGCGCCACCTCGGTGGGGTCGGTGCCCGGGTGCTGGTTGGTGTCGCTGCCGCCGGCGTCGCCCTGCAGGGCCAGATGGCTGACCTGCTGGCCCGAGCTCTGCCAGTCCCACACGTCGGTGCCATGCTTCACCAGGTCGCTCTCGGCCAGGGTGGAGGGAAGGCGCAGCCGGATGTCGGAGCCGGCCTGCCAGACGTCCATGGAGTGGGCGCCGGTCAGGAGATCGGTGGCGAAGCTGCCCTGGTCGCCCATCACCGAGCCGAGGTCGGGGAGGCCGAGGTGGGGCGACGAGGTGATGGTGCCGGCCAGGCCGGGCACCGACGCCTGCTCCACCTTGGCCACCAGGTCGGCGGCGGAGACGGGTGGCAGGTTGGGCGGGGCGTCGGCGCCGGCCAGGGTCGGGACCATGGCGTAGGCCCCGAGCATGGCCACGCCCGCCAACGGGGCGGCCAGCCAGCGCAGGCGGGTGGGGGCGGCAGGACGGGAGGAGCGTCGCAACCGAGACATGCCACCAGTGCAGCACGCCAGGATGAGGAGGATCGAAGCGATCGCTAAGAAGTTCCTCAATTCCAGTTCCTCAGTCCCGCCTTCGGCGGTACCCGCCCACGAAGATGGTGGCCGTGCGCATCCTGGTGGTGGACGACGAGCCCGCCGTGCAGGCCTCCCTCGAGCGCCTGCTCCGCCAGGCCGGCTACCAGGTGGACGCCGCCGCCGACGGGCGCCAGGCCCTGAGCGCCATCGGGGAGGCCCCGCCCGACGCCGTGGTGCTCGACGTGGTCATGCCCGGCCTCGACGGCCTGGAGGTGACCCGACGGTTGCGGGGCATGGGCGACAGCACGCCGGTGCTGCTCCTCACCGCCCGCCACGAGGTGTCGGACCGGGTGGCGGGCCTCGACGCCGGGGCCGACGACTACCTGGCCAAGCCGTTCGCGGTGGAGGAGCTGCTGGCCCGGCTGCGGGCGTTGCTGCGGCGCTCGGGCGCCGACGACTCGGCCGAGCTCCGGGTGGGGGACTTGGTCCTCGACCCCGAGGCCCACCAGGCCAGCCGCGCCGGGCGGCCCCTCGACCTGACCCGCACCGAGTTCGCCCTCCTCCAGCTGTTCATGGCCAACGTCGGCAAGGCCCTCACCCGCTCGGCTATCTACCAGGCGGTGTGGGGCTACGACTTCGGGCCGGGCTCCAACTCCCTGGACGTGTACGTCGGCTACCTGCGGCGCAAGACGGAGGCGGCCGGGGGACCCCGGGTGCTGCACACCCTGCGGGGCGTCGGCTTCGTGCTCCGACGCCCGTGAGCCGGTGAGGGTCAGGACGGAGGCCACCGACGCAGGGCCGGCATCACTGCTCTGCGGTTCCCGACGTCGAACCGCGCCGGTGGTTCCGGCCTGGACCGTGACGGGCGCGCGCCCATGAGGTTCCGGACCCGGCTCACCCTCGTTGCGGCCGGGGCGGTGGCCGGGGTGCTGGTGGTGGCGTCCGTGGTGGTCTACCTGGCGGTGGCGGCCAGCACCCGCTCCCAGGTGGACGACCAGCTTCGCCGCCAGGTGCTGCAGGTGGCGATGCCCGCGCCGGGTGGGCCCCCGCTGTCGGCCGCCGCCGGCGGCGACGGGCAGGTGGTCACCGCCGACGGCGCCGTCACCCCCCTGCGCCCCGACAGTCTCACCTTGCCGTTCGTGGCCGACGCCCGGGCGGTGGCGGCCGCCGGTCGTGGCTCCCGGTTTCGCGACGTCCGGGTGGCGGGCTCCCACCTGCGGGTGCTGGTGGCGCCCCTCGGGGCGGGCCGGGCGGTGGAGCTGGCCGGCCCCCTCGACAGGGTGGACGACCTCCTCCACCGTCTCCTCGTGGTCCTGTCCCTGGTGACGGCGGGCGGCGTGGCCGCCGCCGCCCTCGCCGGCCGGGTGGTGGCGTCGGCCGCCCTCGGGCCCGTCCTGCGCCTGCGCGACGCCGCCCGCCAGGTGGCCGGCGCCCGACGGGCCGCCACCCGGGTGCCGGTGGAGGGGGCCGACGAGCTGGCCGACCTCGCCACCAGCTTCAACGACATGGTGGCCGCCCTCGAGCGGTCGCTGGCCGCCCAGCGGGCGCTGGTGGCCGACGCGTCCCACGAGCTGCGGACGCCCCTCACCAGCCTGCGGGCCAACGTGGAGTTCCTCCTGCGGGAGCCCGGGCTGGCGGGGCACGCCCCCCTCCTCGGGGAGCTTCGCGACGAGGCCGAGGACCTGGGTGACCTGGTGTCCGATCTGGTCGAGCTGGCCCGCCACGAGGGGGACGACGACGCCGGCGTCGAGGTGCGCCTCGACGAGGTGGCGGCCACCGTCGTCGCCCGTGCCCGGCGCCGGGCGCCGGGCCTGTCGTTCGTCACCGACCTCCACCCGGTGACGGTGTGCGGCCGGCCCGACCGCCTGGACCGGGCCATCACCAACATCGTGGACAACGCCGTGAAGTGGAGCCCGCCGGGCGGCGCCGTCGAGGTGTCGGTGGCCGGCGGCGAGGTCGTGGTGCGGGACCACGGGCCGGGCATCGCCCCCGCCGACATCCCTCACGTGTTCGACCGGTTCTACCGGTCGGGGGACGCCCATCGCCTCCCCGGCTCGGGGCTGGGCCTGGCCATCGTGCGCCAGGTGGCGGAGGCCCACGGCGGCGTGGTGTCGGCCGAGCGGGCGCCCGACGGCGGCACCCGGCTGCGCCTGTGGCTCCCCGAGGCCGACGGCCCCCCGCCCCCCGACGCCACCGGGCGGTAGACCGGGACCGGCGTCCGTTCCCGTCCCCGCGCGCCGGCCGCAGCCTCCTGCCGCGTCGCCCGCCGGGGGTACCGACAGACCTAGGCTCGGCGCCGCACGTCATCATCGGCTCTGGAGGGGTCACGTGAACGTCGAGACCGTGGACCAGCAGTACCAGTTGCTGGAGCAGGAGTCCCAGCAGGTGGCCCAGACCATCGCCAACCTGGCCGCCAAGATGCAGGCGGCGGGGGAGTCGTCCGTCCCCCAGGCCCGCGATTGGCTCCTCGACCTCAGGGGCATCGCCCTGCAGGTCCAGCAGGAGCAGCTCCAGGTCCAGGCCCTGCTCCAGGCCCTTCACGGGCTGGCGGTGAACACCATGCAGCAGGCCTCCCAGGCCTCGTCGATGCAGGTGCAAGCGGCGCCGGTGTCGTCGCTGCAGGCCGCGCCCCAGGGCCAGGGCGGGGGCATGTTGTCCCGGTTCATGGGTGGCAACTTCGGCCAGGCCATGACCAGCGGCCTGGGCATGGGCGCCGGCTTCGGGCTGGCCGACTCCGTCATCAACTCCATCTTCGGCTGACCCGGGTGGCGGCTCGGCGGCGGCCGCCGTCCCGGCCCGAAGCGCCCTTCCCCGGCGGCCGTCATCCCCTATCATGCGCCCGCGGCGGCTCAGGACCGAAGTCGCACCTTCGGCCCCCGCCATGCGGTCGCCCCCGGCGAGCCGTGTGACCACCGCCGACCGCCGGACCCGGTAGGGTGCCGGTTTGCCGCCCCCGGCATCAGGGTAACGGGGGTTGGCCCGGCACGCCGGGCGCCAGAATTCGCCCGGGGGGACGAGGGGGCCACCGACGTCGACGACGACCGGTTCTGGTGTGCGGGGTCACGCCGGAGACCGCCCGCCCAGCCGTCACCGTCCGGGCCGGGGTGCCCGACGCGGGCCCGCCGCCGGCCGGGCGGGGCGGGGCCGGGCGGTGGCCGGGCTGGCCGGCTCCCGGGCCCTGTTGCTCCTGCCCCCCGCCCTCGCCCTCGCCGCCGCCACCGTCCTGGGGGTGGCCAGAGCTGCCTCCGCCGGCCCCGGCGGTGCGCCCGCCGTCGCCGCCCAGGCCCCGCCGTCGTCGCCACCGGGCCCCGACGTGGAGCGGATCTTCCTGTCGGACTGCGCGGTGTGCCACGGCAGCGACGCCCGGGGGACGGCACGAGGCCCGAGCCTCGTGGGCGTGGGTCGGGCCTTCAGCGACTACGAGCTCTCCACCGGGCGCATGCCACTTGTCGGAGCGGGGCGGCCCAACGACCAGTCGGGCCGGGCCCTGCAGCCGCTGCCCAACCAGACCCAGCAGGACCCCGACCTGGTTGCCCGGCGACACGCTCCCGCCTATCCCCCCCAGACGATCCAGGCGCTGGTGGACTACGTGGCTGTGCTGACCGGGGGTGGCGGTCCGGACGTCCCGATCGTGCGACCTGGGGACGTCGCCATGGGTGGCGACCTGTTCCGGCTCCAGTGCGCGGCCTGCCACGCCTGGGCTGGCGATGGCGGCGCCCTGCTGCGCCGGGAGGCGCCCGCCCTGCACTCGGCCACCCCCACCCAGGTCGCCGAGGCGGTGCGGGTGGGCCCGGGTCAGATGCCGGCCTTCGGCACGGCGGCGCTCACCGACGAGCAGGTGGACTCCGTCGTCGCCTACGTCCGCTACCTGGACCACCCCGACGACCGGGGCGGCCAGCCCCTGTGGCACATGGGCCCGTTCACCGAAGGGGCGGTGGCCCTGCTGTCGCTGGTCGCCCTGCTCCTCTTCACCCGCTGGATCGGGGAGCGGGGATGACGCCGCCGGGTGCCGGCGGGCCGGGCACCACCGCCCCCGACCACGCCGAGACGCAAGCCGAGCGCCGGGCGGTGCGGCGGATCAACGCCCTGTTCCTGCTGTCGTCGGCCAGCGCGGTGGCCCTCGCCGTCGTGTACTGGCGGGGCGGCCAGCCCCAGCTCGAGGGCGTGTTCCTGGGGCTGGCGCTGGCCGGGGTGGCCTGCGGGCTGGTGATGTGGGGCAACCACCTCATGCCCCAGGGCCCCTACGTGGACTCCCGCCACGAGATGGCCAGCAGCCCGGCCGAGGTGACCGGGGCCGAGGAGGACTTCTCCCGGGGCGGGGTGATCGGCCGCCGGACCGTCCTCCTGCGGTCCCTGGGCCTGGCCGGCGCCGGCCTGGTGGCCGCCGCCCTCTTCCCGATCCGCTCCCTCGGCCCCCGCCCCGGCCGTGAGCTGCTGCGCACGCCGTGGCGGCCCGGGCTCCGGCTGGTGACCGACGACGGCCGGCCGGTGCGGGCCACCGACGTCCCCACCGAAGGACTGGTCACGGTGTTCCCCGAGGGGTCGCCGGGGTCGGCTGACGGCCAAGCCGTGCTCATCCGGGTCGCGCCCGGGCTCCTCGTGCCCAAGTCGGGCCGGGAGACGTGGGCGCCCGGCGGCTTCGTCGCCTACTCGAAGATCTGCACCCACGCCGGCTGCCCCGTCGGCCTCTACGAGGCCGTGAGCCACCAGCTCCTGTGCCCGTGCCACCAGTCCACGTTCGACGTCCTCCACCACGCCCGCCCCGAGGTCGGCCCCGCCGCCGCCCCGCTGCCCCAGCTGCCGCTGGCCATCGACGCCGACGGGTTCCTGATGGCCACCGGCGACTTCTCCGAGCCCGTGGGCCCCTCCTTCTGGCGGCGCACGTGACGGCCTCACGGCTGCGGCCCGGGCGACGGGCGCCGGGGCGGGGGCGGGTCGCCCTCGTCGTGGTGGGGACCGCCGTCCTCACGGTGGCCCTGACGTCGTGCGGCGGCCACGCGCCGTCCATGCTGGCCGGCAAGGGCACCGAGTCCCGCCGCGTCACCGGCGTGTGGTGGCTGATGTTCGGGCTGGCGTCGGCGGTCTACGTGGTGGTGGGGGCGTTCATCGTCGTGGCCATCGCCCGGGGCCGGCGGGGCGGCAGAGACACCGAGGCCGGCACACCCAAGGACGACACCTTCATCTGGTTCGGCGGCATCATCGTCCCCGTCGTGATCCTGGCCCTGCTGGCGGTGGTCACTGTCAAAACCACGTCCGTCCTGCGCAACCCCACTGCCGGCGAGCTGACGGTCAGCGTGGTGGGCAAGCGCTGGTGGTGGGACGTCACCTACCCGGGCACCGGCGTGCGCACGGCCAACGAGATCCATGTCCCGGTGGGCCGCACGGTGGACGTCAAGCTGACCTCGGACAACGTGATCCACAGCTTCTGGGTGCCCCAGCTGGCCGGCAAGGTGGACACCATCCCCGGCCAGGTCAACGACCTCCGGTTCAAGGCCACCTCCGTCGGCACCTACCGGGGGGAGTGCGCCGAGTACTGCGGCATCGAGCACGCCCACATGAGCTTCCTCGTCATCGCCGACCCGCCCGCCGACTTCGACCGCTGGCTCACCCGCCGCCGCGGCGGGGCCGGCACGACCGCCGAGTCCGACCAGGCGGCGGTGGGCCAGCTGGTGTTCACCCGCGAGGCGTGCGCCGGGTGCCACACCGTCAAGGGCACCGCTGCGATGGGGACGATCGGGCCCGACCTCTCCGACTTCGGCAGCCGCCACTGGATCGGCTCGCTGACCGTGCCCAACACGCCCGAAAACCTGTCGCACTGGATCACCGACGCCCCGAGCATCAAGCCCGGGAGCCTCATGCCGCCCATCGCCTTGTCGGCGTCCGACGTGGCCGCCGTCGTCGCCTACCTGGAAGGGCTCAAGTAATGGCCATCACCGAGCACCCGCCGCCGGTCGGCGACGACGAGCTGCTGGAGCTGTGGGAGGACGCCCCCGGCCTGCCCGGGTTCTTCTCCACCGTCGACCACAAGCGGATCGGCGTCCGCTACATCTACACGTGCTTCTTCTTCTTCTTCGTGGCCGGTCTCATGGCCCTGGTCATGCGGGCCCAGCTGGCCCAGCCCAACGCCAAGGTGCTCGGTCCGCAGCTCTACAACGAGCTGTTCACCATGCACGGCACCACGATGATCTTCCTCTTCAACACCCCGGTGCTGGCCGGGTTCGGGAACTACCTGATCCCGCTCCAAATCGGCACCCGGGACATGGCGTTCCCGCGCCTCAACGCCTTCAGCTACTGGGTGTTCCTGCTCGGCGGGCTGTTCATGTACAGCAGCTTCTTCCTCGGCAAGATGCCCGACGGTGGTTGGTTCGGCTACGTCCCCCTGACGGGCCGGACGTTCTCCCCGGGGCTCAACCTCGACTTCTGGGGCCTCGGCATCGTGTTCACGGGGCTGTCCACGACCGTCGGCTCCATCAACTTCATCGTCACGATCTTCAAGCTGCGGGCGCCGGGCATGACGCTCAACCGCATGCCGATCTTCGTGTGGTCGATGCTGGTCTTCTCCTTCATGGCCATCTTCGCGGTGCCGGCGGTGACGCTGGCCACCGGGCTGAACGAGCTCGACCGGCTCTTCGGGACCGCCTTCTTCGTGTCCGCCCTCGGCGGCAGCACGTTGCTGTACCAGCACCTGTTCTGGTTCTGGGGCCATCCCGAGGTATACATCCTCTTCGTCCCAGCCACCGGGATGATCTCCCAGATCATCCCGGTGTTCTCGGGCCGTCCCATCGCCGGCTACCTGTGGGTGGCGGGCGCCCTTGTGACGGTGGGCTTCATCAGCTTCGGGGTGTGGGTGCACCACATGTTCGCCACCGGCATGCCGGCGCTGGCCATGGCGTTCTTCTCGGGGGCCAGCCTCATCATCACGGTGCCCAGCGGGGTGCAGTTCTTCGCCTGGATCGCCACCATGTGGAAGGGCAGGGTGAGGCTCACCACCCCGATGCTCTTCGGCATCGGGTTCCTGCTCATCTTCCTGCTGGGCGGGATCACGGGCGTGATGGTGGCCGTCCTGCCCTTCGACTGGCAGGTCACCGACAGCTACTTCGTGGTGGCCCACTTCCACTACGTGCTCAACGGTGCGGTGGTGTTCCCGATCTTCGGCGCCATCTACTACTGGATGCCGAAGATGACGGGGCGGATGCTGAGCGAGCGGTTGGGGAAGCTCAGCTTCTGGGTGATGTTCGTAGGGTTCAACATCACCTTCTTCCCCATGCACATCCTGGGCTTCCTCGGGATGCCCCGGCGGATCTACACCTACGACAACGGACTCGGGTGGGGCGGCCTCAACGCCATGGTCAGCATCGGGTCGGTCATCTTCGGCCTGGGCACCGCCATCACCCTGTGGAACTGGGCGTGGAGCCGGTGGAAGGGCGACAAGGCGCCCGACGACCCGTGGGACGGCGACAGCCTGGAGTGGGCCACCACCTCGCCCCCGCCCCACTACAACTTCGCCTCCATCCCCCTCGTGGCCAGCCGCCACCCGCTGTGGGACCAGCGGCCGATGCCCTATGCCGAATCGGGGACGGAGGAGGAGACCACCGGGCTCGGGCCCGAGGGGGCGGTGGACCGGGAGACGCCGATGACCAGCGGCATCGACACCAGGCCGGAGGGCAACCTCGAGATCCCCCACGAGACGTACCTGCCATTGGTGGTGGCGGTGGGGCTGGCCGTCTTCTTCGTGGGCCTGCTGATCAGCGCCACGGTCGTGGGGGCGGTCGGCGTCGCGCTGGTCATGCTGGCGGTGCTGTGGTGGACGTGGAAGACGGAGGAGGACCTTTCGCCGCCCGACCACACACCCGACGTGCCGGTGAACGTGGGGGGGGGCACGGCGTGACCGCCACCGCCCCCCCGGCCACCGTGTCGCCCGGCGTCACCCGGCCCGCAACCCGCCGCAGCTATCCCACCGCGTGGTGGGGCATGGCCGTGCTCATCATGACCGAGGCCATGGTGTTCGTGATCCTGCTGGCCGCCTACTTCTTCCTGCGGGCGGCGGCCAAGGAGTGGCCGATCGGCGGCATCGAGGTGCCAAAGCTCCGCTTGTCGGTGCCCTTCAGCTTCGTGCTGTGGGGGAGCAGCCTGCCGATCTTCTGGGCCGAGGCCGGCATCCGCAAGGGCAACGTTGGCGCCCTCAAGGCCGGGGTGCTGATCAGCTTCCTCATGGGCTTGTCCTTCCTGGCCTACACGCTCTACGACTTCCACGACCTGCATTTCGGCTGGCGGGACAACGCCTACGGGTCCATCTACTACACGATCGTCGGCCTCCACGCCCTGCACGTGGTGATCGGGTTGGGCATGAACCTGGTGGTGCAGGCCAAGGCCCGCCTCGGCCGCTACGACCACGGCCACTACGCCAGCGCCGAGGTGTTCTTCCTCTACTGGCACTTCGTGGACGTGGTGTGGCTGTTCGTGTTCCCGTCGCTCTTCCTGTCGCCCCACCTGCGGTGAACGCCAGCGCCGAGGAGGCCCGCCGGGCCCACAGCGTCTTCTCCGCCGTCCGGGACGCGGTGCTCGTCTGGTACGCGGTGCTCGGGAGTATCGGCGCGTGGACGATCCACCTGGTGTTCCTTGCCAGCTTCGTCCGCTACACCTGCAACGCCGGCGGCGACGTGTGGGTCATGCACCTCGTGACCGTCATCACTCTGGCCATGACGGCGGCGGCCATGCTGCTGTGCCTGCGCATGCTGCGCTCCGCGCCCCCAGGCGAGGAGTCCGGCGACGACGAGGGCGGCCGGGCCGCGTTCCTCGGCCGCCTGGGCCTCATCATCGGTGCCAGCAACCTCGCCCTCATCGCGGTGGAGGGCCTGTACGTGTTCGTGCTGGGATCGAGGCGCTGTGGGTGAGGCGCCGGTGATCGTGCTGCTGGTCGGGGCCGGGGGGGCCTACGCCCTGGGCTTCCGGCGGGTGGCGGCCAGGGGGCGCCTGGCGACGAAGAGCCAGGCCCGCTGCTTCGCCGTCGCCCTGGTGGTGCTGGCCGTCGTGCTCCTCCCGCCCTTCGACGGCCGTGCCGACCACAGCCTCACCGCCCACATGGTCCAGCACGTGGCGTTGCTGGTGGTGGCCGCCCCGCTGCTGGCCATGGGCGCCCCGCTGCCCACCCTGCTGTGGGCCCTTCCCGAGCGGTGGCGGGCAGGGGCGCTGGGCGCCTGGCGGCGGCTCCTGGCCGCCCACGCCCGGCGGTGGCCCCTGTGGGCCGGCGCCTGCCTGATGGTGGAGAGCGCGGCCATGTGGGCCTGGCACGCGCCGGTGCTGTACGGCGCCGCCCTCCACCACGAGGCCCTCCACGGCCTGGAGCACGCCAGCTACCTCCTCACCGCCGCCGCCTTCTGGCAGGCGGTCGGTCTGGGCGCCGGGCGCCGCCACGGCGCCGCCGTGCCCGTGGTGTTCGTGGCCGCCCTCCCCGGCACCGCCCTGGGCGCCGCCCTGACCCTGGCCGCCCGGCCCTGGTACGCCGAATATCCCTCCATGGCCGACCAGCAGCTGGCCGGCGTGGTGATGTGGGGCTTCGCCGGGCTGGCCTACGTGCTGGCCGCCGCCGCTCTGTTCGGTCTGTGGCTCACCGGCCTGGAGCGCGCCACGCCCGGCCGGGCCCTGGAGGCGCCGGTGGCGGTGCGGCCGTGATCGACCGCATCTTCGGGTGGTTCGACGACCGCCTCCACGTCGCCCACTTCACCCGCAGCGCACTGGACAAGATCTTCCCCGACAACTGGTCGTTCATGTTGGGCGAGGTCGCCCTGTACTGCTTCGCGGTGTTGATCCTGACCGGTACCTACCTGGCGTTCTTCTTCCACCCGAGCGCCAAGGAGGTCGTGTACAACGGCAGCTACGCCCCATTGCGGGGGCTGACCATGTCGGACGCCTTCAGCTCCACCGTGCGCATCAGCTTCGACGTCCGGGCCGGGCTCGTCTTCCGCCAGATGCACCACTGGGCGGCTTTGCTGTTCGTGGCCGCGGTCATTGCCCACCTCTGCCGCATCTTCTTCACCGGGGCGTTCCGCAAGCCCCGCGAGGTCAACTGGCTCATCGGTGTCACCCTGCTGGTCCTGATCATGTTCAACGGGTTCAGCGGCTACTCGCTGCCCGACGATCTCCTGTCGGGCACCGGGCTCCGCATCGGCTATTCCATCGCCCTCTCGGTGCCGGTGATCGGCACCTGGATCTGCTTCCTCCTGTTCGGCGGTGAGTTCCCCGCGCCCGACATCACGTCGCGGTTGTTCGTCCTGCACATCTTCCTCGTCCCCGCCCTCATCGCCGGGCTCCTCGGCGCCCACCTCGCCATCCTCTGGCGCCAGAAGCACACGCAGTACCCGGGGCCGGGCCGCACCGAGGACAACATCGTGGGCTCGCGGCTGTGGCCGACATATACGGCCCGGTCCGTGGGGCTGTTCGCCGGGGTGTTCTCTCTCCTGGCGTTCCTCGGGGGGCTGGTGCAGATCAACCCGATCTGGCTCTACGGGCCGTTCAAGCCGGCCGCCGTCAGCACCGCCTCCCAGCCCGACTGGTACATGGGGTTCCTCGAGGGCGCGCTGCGGCTGTTCCCGCCGTGGCGCCTGCACCTGTTCGGATACACGATCTCGGAGGTGTTCTGGCCCGGGGTGGTGCTGCCCTCTGTCACCTTCGGGCTCCTCTACCTGTGGCCGTTCCTGGAGCGGCGGGTGTCGGGCGACCGCGCCACCCACCAGCTCCTCGACCGTCCCCGCGAGCACGCGGTGCGCACCGCCCTCGGCGTGGGCACCCTGACGTTCTTCGTGGTCCTCTTCGTTGCCGGGTCCCAGGACATCGGGGCCCAGAAGTTCGCGGCCCCGATCCCCACGGTCACCGCGGTGCTGCAGGTGCTGCTCTTCGTGCTCCCCGTGCTGGCCGTCCTGCTGACCGTCAAGCTCTGCCACGACCTCACCGGCGGGGACCGGCTGGAGGCCACCAAGGAGCGGATCCGCCATCCCGACGAGGGCGACGACGACGACGAGCGCCGGCCGCCGCGGCCCCCGACATCCGCCGACGAGCCGTCGCCCGCCGGGCGGGTCGTGCGCTTCCTCGGCGCCGCGGTGGTCACCGTGTTCCGCCGCCGAGGGCGCGCGCCCACCGCCACCGGTGGCAGGAGCGGCCGCCGCCCGTGATGCGGGCGTGCGTGCCCGCCGACGTGGTGACCGTCACCGACCCGGCCGACCCCCGGGTGGCCGACTTCGTGGGGCTCACCGACCCCGAGCTGCGGCGGCGCCGGGAGCGCGGTGACGGCGACGGCGGGTTCTTCGTGGCCGAGGGCGACGTGGTGCTCCGCCAGCTCGTCCGATCTCCCTACCGGGTGCGGTCGTTCCTGCTCACGCCCGGGCGTCTCCACGCCCTGGGCCCCGAGCTGGCCGGGGTGGACGCCCCGGTCTACGTGGCCGCCCAGTCGGTGATGGACGCAGTTGCCGGATTCCACCTCCACCGGGGGTCGCTGGCCTCCGCCGACCGCCGCCCCCTTCCCGATGCCGCCGACCTGGTGGTGGGCGCCGACCTGGTGGTCGTGGCCGAGGGGGTCAACGACCACGAGAACCTGGGCGCCCTGTTCCGCAACGCCGCCGCCTTCGGCGCGGGTGCCGTCCTCTTGGACCCCACCACCGCCGACCCGCTGTACCGGCGCTCGGTGCGGGTGTCGGCCGGCCAGGTCCTGCGCATGCCCTTCGCCCGGGCCGGTCCCTGGCCGGCGGCCCTCGCCGGCCTGGTCGCACTGGGCTTCGAGGTGCTCGCCCTCACGCCCGCAGCCGGCGCCGTCGACATCCGGTCAGTGCCCCGCCGGCCCCGCCAGGCACTGGTGGTGGGCGCCGAAGGACCCGGCCTCAGCCGAGTGGCCCTGGCCGCCGCGTCCCGCCCGGTCCGCATCGCCATGGCCCCCGGGGTCGACTCTCTCAACGTGGCCACCGCCGCCGCCGTGGCCCTCCACCACCTGTGCCGCTGACGGGCCGGGGGCCACGACCTCAGGTCTGGGGGCTGACACCACCACGAACACGAGGCGAGGTGGTGGACGGGGCCAGTCCCTCGGCGTCAGGCAGGGGTAGCTACGGGGCCTCAGGACGTCACTCCTGGAGAGCCGCGCCCGAACCATCTTTGGAGGTTCTGAACGGATGGCCCCCGCGAGCCAACGGGCGAGGCCGCCGCCGGGCTGCCGGTCGCCCCGCCATGTTGGCACTGCGGCGCCATCCTGTCGACGCGGTCACGACGCGGGGGTCCTCACTCGAGGCCGCGTCAGCATGCCGCCGAGGTGTTCCTCTTTCAAGGCCCGTCTCTCGGCAGCGTGGGAGAGCTGACCGAGGCGACCGCCGGTCTGCCCGTGCAGGCGGGCGACCTGTTCGGCGCGACGCTGTACTGACCACGCGCCGGCTGCAGGGCGTACGCGGTAACGCTCCTCTCCTTCACCCACGTCGACCCCCGGCGAACCATTAGGACCGCCCACCAGCCCCGGGGCGCGCCGCCACGACGGGCTGCCGATGGTCAGGGAAGGCCGAGGGTGCTCAGTGAGCGCTGGAAGTCGACGGCCGCCCGGTGGCTCCCGGCCGTCTCCACCGCGGCGATCCAGACCAGGGCGCCGCGAGGCAGCATCACCAGCCGGGCCTCGTGGCCCCGGACCGTGGCCGCCAGCATGACCGCCCGCCCGGCCGGCAGGTCGAGGACCGCCACCGAGCCCTGCACCGTCGCGCCCGGAAGCGGTGCCATCCGGCCCTGGGCCAGGTCCTCGGCCAGCACCGTGGCGTCGAGGGGCTGGCCGACGTCCACGCGCCCCAGGTCGATGCGGGCGCCCGAGGGGCCGACGGCGGCGAGGACCCCGCCCGGGGCCGGGCCGACGGCGTGCCAGGCGGCGGGGACGGTGATCGAGGCCCCGGCCGCCGCCAGCGACACCGGCGGGCCGTGGGACGCGGCCAGCGCGGCCACTAGCAGCATGCCGTTGAAGCAGGCATGGGCGGCCACCGACCCCACCAGGCCCCGGTGCCAGTAGACGAGGCCGAGCACCACCCCCCCATGGCCGCGTAGTACCGGAACTGGGCGAAGCGCAGATGGGCGACGCTGAAGGCGGCGGCGCTGACCACCAGTGCGAAGCGCGCCCCGTGCGGGCGGAGCGCCTCGGCCAGGAACCCCCGGAACACCAGCTCCTCGACGAGCGGTCCCAGCAGCACCAGGACCACGGTGCCGAGGATGAGGGCGGCGGGGCCCGAGGAGGTGAGCAGTCCGGTCACCGGGTCGAGCACCGGGTGGCCGGCGGCCAGCCGCAGCCCGGCCACCAGCACCACCGCCAGGCCGGCACCGACCACCGCGCCCTCGGCCAGCGCTGGTGCCACCCGCCCGATGCGGGCTACCGGGCGGACACCGAGCACAGTCGAACGAGCCAGGACCCACAGGGCGCACAGGCCGTAGAAGGCGACACCGGCCACCAGCGACAGCCGGATCGCCGGCCCCGTCTCCATGCCCTGGCTGGAGGCGATGGCCGCGACCTGGAGGACGACGTTGAGCACGATGGTGCCGGCCACCGTGCGACCGGCTCCCGATCCGGCCCGGCTGGACGGCCCCCGGCGGCGGGCCCAGGCGTCGGCTGCGGCACCGGCCCAGGCGTCGTCCACCGGTTCGGGGAGGGCCAGGGCCCGCAGGCCCCCGGGAGCAGGCGCAGGACGGTCGGGGTGGCGTGACCCGCACGCTGCGCACCGCCCGGACCCGGCGTTGACGTAGCCGCAGTCGCACCGCCACAGGGCGATGTGATCCCAGTCCACGTCGACGTCGACATCGGCCCCGCCAGGGGCCGTCGGGGGCGCCAGCGTCCCTACGGCCCCTGCTCGACCGTTCCTCGCCATCGGTCCTCCCACGGACGCCCGCGGCCCCTCCGAGGCGCCGTCCCTCTGTTCATCGGCCCGTGGTCCCTCCGGTTGAGGTCAGGGGCGCAGAATGGGTCGAACGGCTCATCGATCGCGGCTGCGGCAAGGCCGATACACCTGATGGACGCCCATCGCGGTCTCAGGAGGGGCCTCCGGGGGCACCGGGGACGGAGTGCCGGCGCCGGCTCGGCCCGTCGCCGGACGGCGCTCCCGCCTCCACCGGAGGCGGGCGTACCGAGGGGTGGGTCGCAACCCCAGCCTGCGCCCCACCCCTCGCCAAACTGTGACTTCCGCCACCCCGACCTCGCGTTCGGTGCCCGGCCGCTCACCCGGGGCACGGCGCCTTGCTAGTGTCCCCGTTCGCCCGACCCCCTCTCCATCGTGCGTCGTACCCGAAGTCGGGGGGACGAGTCCACTTCTCACCTGCCGGCGCCTCAAGTGCCGGGAGGACGGGAAGGGAGGTGAACAACATGAAGGTTTCGAATCTCCGGTCCATCACCAGGCTGTGCCTCACGGTGCTGGCCGGGGCGTTCTCGGCACTGGCCCTGATCCTGTTGCAGTCGGCCGCCGCCAACGCCCAGGCCACGTCGGGGGGCTCCGGCAGCTCCGGCTCCACCGGAAACGCGACCGCCACCGCAGGCAGCGGCAGCAACGCCGGCTCGGGTGCGGGCAGTGGCTCCACTGCCGGCTCCGGAGGCTCCGGCAACGCCGGCAACGCCTCGGGCGTGAGGGCAGCCGGAGGCGGCGGAGGCGGCGGCGGAATCGCCAGTGGCACCGCAGGTGCCGGTGGCGCCGCCACCAACGCCGCCACCGGCGGCAACAGCGTCTCCGTCAGCTCCGCCAACGGCGGGGCGGGCGGTGGGTCCTCGGTGACCTACCACCCCACCGCAACCAGCGGGAGCACCGGCGCAGCCACCGCCCAGTCCAGCTCCACCAACACCGGCAACACCGGCAATGCCATCGCCACGGCGGTGTCCGCCCCGGTGGCCATCTCCGGCAACTCCGGTGCTACCGGAGCCACCGGGTCGGCGACATCGAACCCCACGGCCGTCAACAGCGGCCTCCTGGGGACGGTGACGGTGGTCGGGGGCGCGGCCACGTCGGGAAACTCGGGCAACTCCGGGCCCACCGGCTCGGCCATCGCCGTGGGGGACGCGTCGGCGTCCGCCAACTCGGGGGCGGGGGCTGACGCCACCGCCCAGTCCGGCACCTCCGGCAACGCCCGCAACGAGGCGATGATCATCGCCCTGGGTGGCGACGGCGGTCCCGGCGGGGTGTCCCTCGTCACCGCCGGTCCCGGCGGTGCCGCCGTCAACGTCGGCCCCGTGACGGGGGCCGCCATCGCCATCGGCGGCTCCAGCGTGGCCATCGGGTCGTCCGACGGGGGCGCGGGAGGTGGTGCTGTCGTCAGCGCCAGCCCCGTGGCCACCTCGGGCGGTTCGGGAGCGGCGACGGCCCAGTCCAGTGCCACCAACTCCGGTGACACGGGCGACGCCATCTCCGACGCCCTCGACAGACCCGTGGCCATGTCGGGCAACTCGGGGCCGACCGGTCCCACCGGTCCGGCCACCAGCAACCCGTCGGCCACCAACCTGGCCATCCTCGGCTCCGTCATCGTGCTCGACGAGCTCTGACGCTCCCGGGGATGAATCCCGATGACAGGGGCCCCTCCGCGGAGGGGCCCCTGTCGCGGCCGGCGCCAGGCCGCACTGTCGACCGTGCTATAGAGTATTGACACATACCGAGCCCAGTCTCCGGCGGCGGAAGGCGGACGATGGCAAAGCCCGAGGACGACCTCTCCCACCCAAGGGCCCTCCTGCGGCCCTGCCTGCTCCTTCTCCTTGCCGAGCACCCGGGCCACGGCTACGACCTCGTGGAGCGGCTCAAGCCCCTGGGGTTCGACTGGGGCGGGCCCGGCCCGCTCTACCAGACGCTCCGCCGCATGGAGGACGCCGGCCTGGTCCGCTCCACTTGGGACGCCTCCCAGGCGGGCCCCGCCCGCCGCGTCTACGAGCTGACGGGGGACGGCGGCGCCACGCTGGCGACCTGGGCGGAAGGGCTCGACCGCCTCACCGGGCTGCTGGGGGAGTACAAGGCCCGCTACGAGCAGGTGGCAGCGGCGGTGGCCGGCGCCACCGCCCCGGTTCCGCCGGCGCCGGTCACCCCCGCGCCCGCCCCGGGACCCGAGGCACCGCCCCCGGCCGCCCCCGCCCCAGGACCCGAGACCCCGCCCCCCGCCGGCGACCAGCCCTCGCGGGGACGGGACCGCCGGGTCATCCCCTTCGGGCGTGGCGGCCGCCGCCGCGGCGGCTGACCGTCGCCCACCCGCCAGCCGCCTTCGCCCGCAGGCTCCGGCCCTTCAGGGCCGGCGGAAGGCCAGGGTCACGTTGTGGCCCCCGAAGCCGAAGCTGTTGGAGAGGGCGACGTCAACCGCCGCCTCCCGGGCCTCGCCCCGCACCAGGTCCAGACCGCAGTCGGGGTCGGGACGCTCCAGGTTGGCGGTGGCCGGCAGGAGGCCGCTGCCTAGGGCCCGGATGCAGGCGATGGCCTCCACCACCCCGGCCGCCCCCAGCAGGTGGCCGGTCACCGACTTGGTGGACGACACCGCCACGCTTGTGCCCAGGACCTTCCAGGCGGCCCGGGCCTCGGTGCGGTCGTTCAGCACCGTGGAGGTGCCGTGGGCGTTGAGGTAGCCCACGGCGGCGGCCGGGAGCCGGGCGTCGTCCAGGGCGGCCCGCATGGCGGCGACGGCCCCCTCGCCCTCGGGGTCGGGGGCGGTGAGGTGATGGGCGTCGGAGCTGGCGCCGTGGCCCGCCACCCGGGCCAGGACGGTGGCGCCCCGGGCCCGGGCGTGGCCCTCCTCCTCCAGCACCAGCGCCCCGCCGGCCTCGCCCGCCACGAAGCCGTCCCGATCGGCGTCGAAGGGCCGTGAGGCCCGACCGGGGTCGTCGTTGCGGGTGGAGAGGGCCTTCATCTGGGCGAAGGCGGCGATGCACAGGGGCGTCACTGCCGCGTCCGACCCGCCGGCGATCATCGCGTCCACCCGACCCAGGCGGATCAGGTCGGTGGCGTCGGCGATCGCGGTCGCCGATGCCGCGCAGGCCGTCACGGTGCACGACGTGGGACCCCGGGCGCCCGTCTCGATGGCGATCTGGCCGGCCGTCATGTTGGGGATCATCATGGGCACGAGGAACGGGCTGACCCGGGCGGGGCCCCGGTCGGCCAGCACGCCCGCCTGCTCGGCGATGGTGGCGATCCCCCCCAGGCCGGACGCGAAGACCACGCCCACCCGCCGGGGGTCGGCGGCCACGTCGAGGCCGCTGGCCGCCACCGCCTGGCGGGCGGCCACCAGCCCCAGCTGGGCGAAGCGGTCGATGCGGCGGGCGTCGCGTACCCCGAAGTGGTCGGCAGCCACGAAGCCGACGACCTCGGCGGCTATGCGCACCGGCAGGCCGCTCGGGTCGAAGGCCCGGATGGGGCCGACGCCCGACCGTCCGGCGAGCATCGCCTCCCACGTGCGGTCGACGTCGGGCCCGAGCGGCGTGACGGCGCCCATCCCGGTGACCACCACCCGACGTTCGTCGCTGCCCACGTCCGTCCTCTCCCTCCTCGGTCGCCCAGCTTGCCAGGGCGCCGGCGTCTGCGAGGCCGGCGGCGGGGTGCCGGATGCCTGTGACGGGTAGGGGCCGGGCATGCGGGTCGTGGTCACCGGGGCCACCGGCAACGTGGGGACCAGCGTGCTGGCCGCCCTGGCCGCGGAGCCGGCGGTGGGCTCCGTCCTGGGCCTGGCCCGCCGCCGCCCCCAGGTCAACCTGCCCAAGGTGGCATGGGCCACCGCCGACGTCAGCTCATCCGACCTGGCACCCCTGTTCCGGGGCGCCGGCGCCGTCGTCCACCTGGCGTGGCTCATCCAGCCGTCCCACCACCCCGAGGTCCTGGCCGCCACCAACGTGGCCGGCACCTCCCGGGTCCTTGACGCGGTGGCGGAGGCGCGCGTGCCGGCATTGGTCTACGCCTCGTCGGTGGGCGCCTACTCGCCGGGCCCCAAGGACCGCCCGGTGGACGAGACGTGGCCGACGGGCGGGGTAGCCACCAGCTTCTACTCTCGGCACAAGTCGGCCACCGAGCGGCTGCTGGACGCCTTCGAGGAGGCCCGGCCCGGGGTGCGGGTGGTGCGCCTGCGCAAGGCGCTGGTGTTCAAGCGCGAGGCGGCGTGGGGCATCCGCAAGCTCTTCGTCGGCCGGCTGGTCCCCGGAGCCCTGCTGCGCCCGGACCGCATCCCGTTGGTCCCCCGCCATCCACGGCTCGTCTTCCAGGTAGTGCACAGCCGCGACGCCGGCGACGCCTACCGCCGGGCCGTGGTGGCCGACGTCCGGGGGGCCTTCAACATCGCCGCCGACCCGGTGCTCGACGCCGACGAGCTGGCCCGGGCCCTGGGCGCCCGTACCGTGCCGGTGCCCGGCCCCGTCCTGCGGGCGGCGGCCGACGTGTCGTGGCGACTCCACCTCCAGCCCACCCCACCGGGCTGGGTGGACCTCGCGCTCTCCGTGCCGGTGCTCGACACCTCCCGGGCCCGCCGGGAGCTGGGTTGGCGGCCTACGGTGGGCGCCGACGAGGCCCTGCGCGAGCTGCTCGAAGGGCTGGCCGACGGCACTGCGGCTCCCACCCCCGCCCTTGCGCCCGGGCGCTCGCCGGCCTCCAGCCGGTCGGCCCGCTAGGCGTACTTGGGGCCCTTGAACGGTGTGACGATTTGCCCAGTGGCCCGCTTCAGGCCGCCAGGTTCCCCGGACGTGCGGCGACCGCGCCGGGGTCCCGGGCGGTCGCCGCGGTTCGGCGGCGACCGTCAGTTGGCGACCGTCAGTTGGCGACCGTCTAGTTGTTGTGGACCTGGCCCCGCCAGGCGCCGGTCTCCTGGCCCCGCCCCTCGATGAAGTCCTTGAAGCGCTCGAGGTCGCCCTCGGCCCGCTTCTCGACGAGCCCGAGCGAGTCGGCGATCTTCTCGGCCGCGCCCTCGGGCGCGAACTCGAGCTCCAGGGTCACCTCGGTGCGGTCGGTGGCCACCGGGCGGAAGGTGACGGCACCGGCGTTGTCGGCCCCGTCGGTGTTGCGCCAGGCCACGCCCTGGTCGGGTACCTGGCGGACGATCTCGGCGTTCCACTCCCGGGTGGCGGGGCCGATCTTGGCCACCCAGTGCAGGCGGGTGTCGTCGAGCTGGGTCACCTGCTCCACACCCTCCATGAACTGCGGGAACTCTTCGAACTGGGTCCACTGGTTGTAGACGGTGGACACCGGGCGATCGACTTCGATGGTCTTTCGGACGTGGGCCATTGCTACCTCCTTGTAGCGGGCGGGTCGGGTCGCAGCTAGCGGCCGCGGCTCGCGGGCTGCGTCCCCCTCGCCTCGTACGTACCCGACGGCCGGTCGGCGCCAACGGGCACTGTGACGGGCGTCAGGCGGGGCGGCCGTCGGCCCGGGTCAGCGCCCGGGCGCCCGCCACGGGTCGGGCGCCTCCCAGAGCGTGACGTCGAGCGCGGCGCGCAGCGTGTCGTGGAGCCGGTCGGCGGGCGCCTCGTCATCGAGCTGGCGGAGGGCCTGCTTGAGGAGGGCCTCGACCAGGCCCAGCTTGTAAGTGTCGAGCTCCAACAGGCCGCCGCCGCCCCGCTGCATGAGGCCCTCGACGTACAGCGGGGGCAGGGACATGGACCCGCAGTCTGGCATCCGGCCCGGCGCCGGGCGCCCGCGGGGTCAGGGTCGGTCTCAGGGTCATCCCCGATTGCGGAGCCGCCGGCCGGGAGGCGACGATGGCCGATACTGGGGTTTACTAGGGCCCGAGCGCCGCCGGCCCACCGAGGAGCACTTCCCATGGCCCTGATGAACCGCCGCAAGCCCGACGACGCCAAGGCCCCCGACCCCACGGGGGAGGAGCAGCGGGACAAGAACCGCAAGATGGCCATGGTCTTCTGCATCCTGGCCCTGCCCGTGCTG